>JAJRQY010000111.1 GCA_024280015.1 Actinomycetes bacterium | reverse complement strand
TTTGATTGGTCTGGAGGTGTCGAGGACCTCGCGGACTGCTTCGGCCCGGAATTCTGGTGTGTATTTGATGCCTGATCCCATAATCATTTCGCTTTCTGATTGGTGGGTCTGACACCGCGTTATCTGTTACTCACTCCAGAATGGTCGATGCTCACGACCGTGTCCACCGATTTACTCGTTTGGACGTTTTCGATTTGGGAACAACCGGCTGCGATCCCAAACAAGCGATGTCTTGAGCGCTAGCGAGAAACTCGGGTTTCGCCAAAGGCCGATACTTCAAGAAACCCCCAGAGCAAACGATGTTTGGAGCGCTAGCGAGAAACTCGGGTTTCGCCGAAGGCGAAAACGTGGACCATACAAGACTTGAACTTGTGACCTCTCGCGTGTGAAGCGCCATCAGCCTGTTCGCCGGTGTCCGTAGCCGTTCAGAAACCGCTAGATCCAGCGGAAAGTTGTTCGTAGCCGTTCGCTGCTGTTCGCTGGCGTAAGGCACCACCAAAGGCACCACCCCCATGCACGATTACCCAGTCACACAACTACGGCACGAGACACTCAATCCGAGATGTCACAAGCTGGAATCACCAAGTCAGAAATCACGTTCGAGGAGAACCCGTGGGGTTCAAGTCGGAGGCGGACTTGAACAAACCTGCCCGCCACGGCATCTGGCGTCGTCTTGCGGTAACCAGCACCCCTGAGCAGCATCCAGCGACCAGCCAATCCGCCCCCTACCACCCGTTGCCGCCCCAGGGTGCTGGATGCCAATCGCAAACCACTAGCAAGACGACACCCGTGACCTTGCTCAGCCGCTCGTGTCTGTCAGCCCATGAGCGTCGCACTTCCTCAGCCTCTAACATGCCGCTCTATGAGCGAAGGCCGAATTGAACAAAGCGATCGGCTCCGCGACGAGCAACCACCTGACGACTCGATGGTGATCGTCCGTGGCGGCCCTGACACAGCTAGGAAACTCACCACCCACGCAGCCCGTACAGCACGGGCGTGGTCCCTTAGCGGCCAGCCAATCGAAGGGATCTCTGTGTTCTGCGCACTCGACGCAACAGGCGACGCCTCTCTTGACGCAGTCCTCGCGAACATGCACTCCTACCGAGTCGTATATCTATGTCCAGCAGGTGATCTCCGCGCTGCTGGATTCGAGTTCCTCGCCACCGCCAAACGGCCCCACTACACTCTGCGCGCTCAGGGTGGAGCTACTCTTGATGTAGAGCGGCTCCTCGACAGCCTCGGTGTGCCGCAAGACAACCCGTTCCACCAGCGCCGGGACGCCTAACCACACGAAGGGTGAACATGACCATCGATCTCGAAGCCGACCTCAACACTCGTGACCACACCGGTCTGTGCTGGTCATTCCTTGACGAAGCCAACGACCCTGCCCTCATCCGCCCCGGAGCCGTAGTAATCGTCGGCGACAGCGATGTCGCCGCGGTTGCCGAAATCGTCGAACTGCAAACAATTGATACCGGCACGATCGTCCGGTTCCGACTCCTACCAGGCACCCTCGACCAATACGAAGCACTAGTCGATCGACTCCACCTCACCGCCTGACTAGTGAATTCAGGGCACTGTTGCACTAACGGATCAGGCGCCACTCAGGCCAGACTTCAGCAATGCCCAATCGAATCCCACCAATCGACCGCTCGGCCTTCACCCGCTACCGATTTCCGCCTGAGATCATCATGCTCGCCGTCCGTTGGTACCTTCGGTACGGACTCTCCTACAGAGACGTCGAAGAACTATTGACTGAGCGTGGCATCGAAGTCGACCATGTCACGATCTACCGCTGGGTGCAACGGTTCACTCTCCTCCTGATCGACGCGGCACGGCCTTGCCGCCACGCTGTGGGCAACCGCTGGTTCGTTGATGAAACCTACGTCAAAATCGCAGGCACCTGGCGATATGTCTACCGAGCTGTAGATCAGCATGGTCAAGTCATTGATGTGTTCGTCTCCAAACGCCGCAATATCCCAGTGGCCCGTAGGTTCTTCCGGACAGCGTTGCTCGCTCACGACAAACCAGTCGAGGTCATCACCGACCTCGCCCAAGCCCTGGAAACAGTGATCGAGGAGCAGATTCCGAGAGCTTTTCACAACACCGAGCAGTACGCCGACAATCGGATCGAGTGTGATCATGGTCGGTTGAAGTCGCGGTTGAGACCGATGCGCGGTCTCAAGACAGACCGGACCGCGTCGGTTGTGATTCGTGGTCATGCGTTCATTCAGAATCTACGGCGACGCCACTACGACCTCGGAACCGAAGCATCTCATCAACACCAAAGAATAGTCCAGGCTTTCGACGAACTCGTCGATCTCATCTGACGGCTAGCCTCACCGCTGCCGGTCTCGGCGCTCCGTGTCTCGGCCAAATGCAACAGAGCCGTTCGAAGACGTTTCGCTGATGACTTTCCAAGAGAATCCTTTCTCGCCCGAAACCAGATTCTCAATTTGGGAAAGCTTCAGCGGCAATCCCAGAGCAAACGATGCTTGGAGCGCTAGCGAGAAACTCGGGTTTCGCCGAAGGCGAAAACGTGGACCATACAAGACTTGAACTTGTGACCTCTCGCGTGTGAAGCACCATCAGCCTGTTCGCAGGCGTCCGTAAACATCCAGAAACCGCTGAATTCAGCAGAATGCGGTCCATAGGCATTCGCTCATGTTCGCTGGCGTAAGGCACCACTATAGACACCACCCCATGCACGATTACCCAGTCACAGAGCTCCCGTACGAGACACTCAATCCGAGATGTCACAAACCGGAACCACCAAGTCAGAAATCACGTTCGAGAAGAACCCGTGGGGGTCCAAGCCGGAAGGGGCGAGTTTGACCCAAAGTACACGCGCTCCCCGGATCATCGAACTCATTGCCGCCTAGCGGTTTCACCTGATCGGGCGCGCAGGCAACGGACTCTCAGACGTTGCTGGGTTGGCGCTCACCGAGAAGTTGTCGGACGGCGGTGCCAACGTTCTCGAGAGGGAGCGTCGCAAAGAACCGCGACATCGGCGATGCAGCGAGGGCATCGAATCAACGACAACCGGTAGTCCAAGCAAGTGCTGTGCAGACCTCATCCAGCAGTAGTTGATCCACAAACCCGATCACCTCGACCATGCTGTCTCGCCTGATCGGACCGGCGGCAAGAGTATTGAGCACTCCCCTAACGCCATAGCCAGCGAGCGAAACCTCCGACGGCAAGCCACGAATCGTTGTCGTGGCGGGAACAACAAACGGTGCTGATAGCTCCAGCGCTGAAAGCTCGAGGACAGGCCGACGCTTCACTGATCCGTCGTCGTGAACAATCTCAGCCCACTGAAGCTCACCCCGCATCAGGTCGCGCCTGCAACATGAATTCTTGCGGGTCTCCCCAATCGTCCTCGGTTTCGAGCGGGAGGCGGAGCAACACTTGTTGTGCTTCGCGGTAGCTGTCCTCTTTGATAGCGCGCTCCAAAGCGTCGCGCACTGCCTCAGTCGCTGTCCGTCCACCTGATCTCAGCCACTCCATATGCTCATCGCTCAGTCGAACGGTCACGCTAGTAGTCACACAACTAGCTTACACACGTAAGACGATGACGTCAATGGCTGGGAATGTTTCGTTCTCGCCTGTGCGTACCCGTAACTCGGTCGTGTGCGCTGACCAGGCTGGAGGGGACTGTTGCATTAAGGGATCGCCCCAGTCACCGGGAAGACTCCAACGATGCCAAAACACCAGAAACCGCCCTCCATAGAGCTGTCAGCATTCATAGGCTTCCGGTTCCCGCCCGAGATCATCATGCTCGCTGTCCGCTAGTACCTCAGATACGGACTCTCATATCGAGATGTGGAAGAACTACTGACTGAACGAGGAATCGAGGTTGATCACGTCACCATCTACCGGTGGGTGCAAAGATTCACTCCCCTACTCATTAACGCGGCCAGGCCCTGTCGCCACATTGTTGGCACACGTTGGTTCGTTGATGAAACCTACGTCAAAATCGCAGGCACCTAGCGATACGTTTACCGAGCTGTCGATCAGCACGGCCAAGTCATTGATGTATTCGTCTCCAAACGCCGCAACAAGCCAGCAGCCCGCAAGTTCTTCAAGACCGCATTGCTCGCCCATGACGAACCAGTCGAAGTCGTCACCGGCCTGGCCCAGGCACTGGAAACGGTGATCGAGGAGCAGATCCCGAGGGCTTTCCATAACACCGAGCAGTACGCCAATAACCGTGTGGAGTGCGACCATGGACGACTGAAGTCTCGGTTGAGACCAATGCGTGGGTTGAAGACAGACCGGACAGCGTCGGTTGTGATTCGTGGTCATGCGTTCATTCAGAATCTACGGCGAGGGCACTACGAACTTGGAGTCGAAGCGCCTCATCAACAGCAAAGACTCGTCCAGGCTTTCGACGAACTTGTTGATCTCATCTGACGGCTAGCGTCATCGCTGCCGGTCTCGGCGACGCCGTGTCTCAGCTAGATGCAACAGTGCCGATTGATCATGTTGGTGTCTCTGTGAGGATGACTGAGGAGACTCATCGGCGGCCGTCCGAGGAAACTATTTTGCTCGCTCCGAAACAAGTTTTTGATTCGGGAAAGCACCGGCGCTTCAGCCCAAAGTCAGAGGACGTTTGCGAGCCCCCGGCGAGGAAACTCCAGTTTCGCCGGAGGCGAAAACGTGGACCATACAAGACTTGAACTTGTGACCTCTCGCGTGTGAAGCGCCGTCAGCCTGTTCGCAGGCGTCCGTAGACGTCCAGAAACCGCTAAATTCAGCGGAAAGTTGTTCGTGGGTGTTCGCTGCTGTTCGCTGGCGTAAGGCACCACTATAGGCACCACCCCCTGCACGATTACCCAGTCACAGAGCTACGGCACAAGACACTCAATCCGAGGTCTCACAGGCCGGAACCACCAAGCCAGAAATCACGTTCGAGGAAAACCCGTGGAGGTTCAAGTCGGAGGGGCGTCACGTACCGTAACTCCGCAGGTCGAAAGTGACTGGGTTGCTGTCCACTTCGCGGCTTGAGGCCGCTTACGTCCCGCCGATCATGATCTGCTCAAAGGCTGCCGGTGACAGTACGGGCGGGCGTTGCGCCACCCATTCGAGCAGATCCTTGTCTCCGGTAACGATGTAATCCACATCATGTTCTCGCGCTAGCGCTATCAAATAGTCATCGTCAGGGTCACGGGTTTCGGCCTCAATCTCGACAGGGTCAGAAACGACATCGCTAGTCCGACGAATCGTTGTCATGAACAAGTCAGCTAGGCCGGGAGCCACCCATTTCCGAAGTCTTGGTCTATTCAATACGTCCTCGACCTCGGCCAAAAGAGCCGGGCAGACCACTGCATCCAGACTTTCCTCATCCAGCCAAGCGCTCACGATCCGATATGATGGCCCAGCCTGAATCACAGCCGATACGAGGACATTTGCGTCCAGAACTACTCTCATGCTGACGTCAACGGTTGCGGTGGCTACGCCGCGAAGAACGAACCTCTTCGACAGCCAAATTCATTGCTTCTTCCTCAGAGAGAGAAGAATTAGCCTCAACATTCGCAGCTACTTCTTCGCGTGCGCGCCGAGTGAAATACTCCCACGCTGACTGGCGACTAATTCCGAGGGCTTCACCAACCTGTGCCCACGAAACTCCCGCATCGCGGGCGGCAGCGATTTGGTTCCAGCGCAACTCATCGAGCTCCACTTCTGAGAGGGCGAGTTCGCGCAAAGCATCGAGCGGCTCAGCCGAAAGCGAGTCAGTAGCAATCAAAGACATGGTGTCAGGATACCCTGACACCATGTCTCGCGCAAGTTTTGGTGACCCCTCGTCTGCTAGGGACACTGGCGATTGTTCTTGAACAACACGGCCGTGTTGTCTATCTTGCCGATCCGCTCAGTTTTCGTGCGGGCTCCGAAGGCATCTTAGATCTCGGTTCTCAGACCGGAGTCACTCGCCGGGTACTTCCACCATCGCCAATAGCCTGTGGGGCCGAATATTCGGTCGTGGGCGCTGATCAGGGGAAACACAGCCAAGGCTGACCAACTGTGTTACGCATTCCTTACCGCCTCATCGCCATGCTGGCCCGCCTCGCTGTTCGCTCCGGTCATTCCAAGAACCTCGAGATCATCGTGCTTCGGCACCAACTCCGCCTCCTGCGCCGCCAGATCGACCGACCCGCACTCAACGACAACGACCAAACCCTGCTCGGCGCCATCGCCGCCGTGCTCCCCCGCTCAGGACGCCAAGGCTGGATCGTCACGCCCGACACCCTCCTACGCTGGCACCACCGACGCATCGCCAGACACTGGACACAACCCAACCGAGGACCAGGACAACCACCAACCTCGAACAAGATCCGACGACTCGTCCTCCGCCTCGCCACAAAGAACCCGACCTGGGACTACCGCCGCATACACGGCGAACTCGCAGGCCTCGGCCACCACATCGCCTCTTCGACCGTGTGGAAGATCCTCAAAACCGGCGGAATCGATCCAGCCCCGAAACGCTCCGAAGTCACATGGTCACAGTTCCTCCACTCCCAAGCCGCGGTCGCCTGCGACTTCTTCACCCTCAACACCGCCCCACTCCGTTCCTACTACCTCCTGTTCTTCATCGACATCCCCACCCGCCAAGCCTTCTACGCCGGCACCACCCCAAACCCCACCGGAGCGTAGACCACCCAAGCCGCCCGCAACCTCTTCCTCTGCCACGGCGACAAGCTCAGCGGTTCACGAGTGTTGGTTCGTGATCGGGATAGCCAGTTCATCGACACGTTCGACGAGATCTTCCGCACCGCAGGCCCAAAAATCCTCAAGACACCAGTCCGCACCCCGGTCGCCAACACGTTCGCTGAACAATGGATCGGGACCATCCGCCGAGAGCTGCTCGACCGCACCATCATCTGGAACCAACAGCAACTCGAACGCTTGGTCATCGACTACATCGAGTACTACAACACCCACCAAGCAACCCGCAGGGTTGCCGCCCACCGCTCACTCGACCAGTGCCCACCACTGCGACCCAAGCCCTCAGCCGACGCCGATCCGCCCAGGCTCCGAGTCATCAAATCGACCCGCTGCGATGGACTCATCCACGAGTACCGAAATGCCGCCTGACCAGGCACGACGCAATATTCGGCCCCCACAGTCATCAAACCCGGGGTGATTCAGCTATCTGACCTGCAACCTTCAGACTGTCACACTACGTAGTGCCTAAGGATCTTTTCCACTCGGCGAAGCGTTCTTCATACTCATCCTCAAGGCTCCCCAAGGTGACCTTCAACCGGATAGTTCCGGCACTACCTGAGAACACGACCTCCGACAATTGGTCATTCTCCATCGTGTCTCTCATTGTTTTGATCCCGAAGTCAGCACTCAACGCTTTGATAGACATCTTGACGTCCGACAAATCTCCGGTAAGGTACTGCACCCTAGGATTCGCTACTCCCTTAGAGATCGCGTCTATCTTCAAGAAGTCCTGTGACCCGGCAACTATTACCCGGCCGCGGAGAATAGCCAGCACGATAAATCGTAGCCAATACAGAGCGTTGGCAATCGCCACCAACCATCCCGCCGCGTGCCCTGCAGGAAGAGCCAGGAACAGAACATCACTATCCCTGGCCAGATACATGACCAGGACTGGCGCGGCCACCAGAACGAACCCCAGCAGAACCCGGCTGCGGCGGGTACGAAGGATCGGGATCGTGTCATTGCTCACTACGCTGGCTCCGTTTTCGGGCTAATTTCCTCGATCATGTCAAACATCTCATCATAAGTTATGGTCGGCGACTTGGCAGACGTGTTTGTCCAGGAGTCATACATCCAGTCGGCGCCCATACCGCCACCTATCGCGGCCGCACCGCCAACGACGAAGCACCCCACCGGCGCCCCGTATACCGAGGCGAACGAACCCCCCATATATGTTCCCAGTGCGCATCCAGCCTTACCAGCGGCCCACGCTCCACCAGCCTTGGCCGCAGTCTCGGCGGATGTGTCCAGAATCACGATGGCATCGCTTCGTCCCGGGATGCTGTTCTCCTGATAATTACCATACCCATCAAGTATCGTTGCTGCCCAGGGGATGATCCTTCCGTAGCGCGCTGCTCGCGCTCGGGCTGCTCCCTCTCCAACAGTCGCACCAAACACGATTGTTCTCAAAGTCCGATTGGTAGAACCGATCCTGGGGCCGTCGGCGCCACCGATCCGATTCTTCCAGGCAACGGTACCGTTACCCTTGACGTACACAACGTTCCCGTAAATATCTTGGTAGTAGCCAGGAGCTTTAGCCGCCGCTTCGAGGGCAATAGCTTGACCGAAGTCGATTTGAGGGAGTCCTTCGGGAGAGTCGATGGAGCCACTTTGGCCTGGCGAAGGCACAGAGCCTCCGCCAAATGACGTGATCTCCAAGTTGGCGATTGCAGCGTCGACCTCCGCAATGGAGATGGGTCCGATGGAGGGCACAGCCGCAGGCGTAGTCGATTTCGTTGGGCTATCTATTCCTTCGATCTTTGCGAAATGATTAGTCTGCCGTTCCTGTGTCTTCTTTACAGACTTGACGTACTCAGGATCCCGATAGCAGCCCTTGTCTGCCATTGATCGACACACCTTGTGACCGTCCGGATCCCAGTAGCCAACCGGATTATTGATTCCATACGTATACCGATTCAGTGTGAACGGTGTGCGCAGCTCACCAAACACGGTGTCCCGCGAGAGGAATGTGCCTGACGATGGTTGGTACCAGCGGGCACCCATCCACACATGCTCAGTCACTTGAGGGTGCCGGGAACGCGTCGCAGCAGGTCACAGCGGTGGCCATGGGTATCGTCACCGCTTGTGTCTACGGCCCTTTCACACCTGTTCCGGCTACTGATCGCGCGTCTCGGACTGTTATTGGTGTCCGGCGACAGCCGCGACGCAGAAATTCTCGCTCTTCGCCACCAGATCCTGCTGCTCCAACGACAGATCGATCGGCCGAGGTTCACACCGACCGACCGGACCATCCTGGCCATGTTGTCGCGGGCATTCGATCGCCGACGACTGAGCCAGGTCATGTTGATCGTGAAACCAGCCACCGTCATCGGCTGGCACCGACGCCTCGTTGCCCGCCGCTGGACCCATCCACCACAACCCCGAACCGGACGGCCACCCACAGCCACCGAGCTTCGTCGGCTCGTCCTGCGTCTCGACAGCGAGAACCCGAATTGGGGGTACAGGCGTATCCATGGAGAGATACGCCGACTCGGGCACCGCATCGCAGCTTCCACCGTCTGGAAGATCCTGCGGGAGGCCGGTCGCGAACCGACGCCGAATCGGACCGGACCTTCCTGGAGCGAGTTCATCGCTTCCCAAGCCCACGCCCTGGTGGCCACTGACTTCTTCTGCGTTGGCACCGTCACCTTGCGCCGGTTCCACGTGTTGTTTTTCATCGAAGTGGACACCCGACGGGTGCACCTCGCCGGGATCACCACCAACCCCACCGGTGCCTGGACCACCCAAGCCGCCCGGAACCTGCTCATGGGTTACGACAAGGCCGTCAGGTTCGTGATCCGCGACGGCGCCGGCCAGTACACACGATCATTCGATCACGTATTCGCCGCGATCGGCGGCACGGTCATCACCATCCCACCTGGCGCTCCTCGATCAAACGCATTCGCCGAACGGTGGGTCCGCACCGTTCGCCACGAACTGCTCGACCGCACCCTCATCTGGAACCAACGCCAACTACGCCGACTCCTCGACGAATTCATCGAGCACCACAACGAGCACCGGCCCCACCGCAGCCTCAACCAACGATCACCCAACGACCAAGCTGACAAGCCCGAGTTCGAACCTGCCACCCCGATCCATCGCGCCACCACCTGCGCGGGCCTCCTCAACGAATACCGACCAGCAGCCTGAACCCCCAACCGGACAGGCCAGCCACTCAGCTGGCACAGCTTCGCCGCGCCCAACAAGCAGACCCTGAGCGCGCCACAAACGCCAGGACCCCGCCAGATCGTCAACGACAAGTTTTCGGCACGCTCACCCACTAATGGTGATGCCTGCGATCGGGTTCGGTTCCTCTTACGCGTTCGGAATCAATGGGCGGCCCGATGACGCGGATCCAGAACTGGTTCGTGAACCCCAGGCAATGATCGACGCTGTTCAGCCTGAGACTGATGATCTCTACGAATTCTAGGTCCTTGCTGGTGAGCCAGTCGATGCGGAACACAGGATCAGTTGGCGCAGTTCCGTTCCCATGTAAGAGCCTTCGGCCAGGACTTCGAGGCCAAGGAGAAGAGATACCAGCAACTAGCCAGGGCACAGACTCTCTTGTACTTCTACCTCAAAATTGTGCGGATCGCCGGTGACCACGGCTTAAGCCCGAGAATGTCAGCGATGAACTCACCGATCGAGAAATGTCAGTGCTGCGCGATTTACCAACCATCGACATTTTAGCAGAGCTTCGCTGCCAGAAGGGTGCAAACCCCGCACGACGATGGACCGCCAATGACTACTTTGACATTGTCACCCTCCGGCACGGCGTACCGAATTGTGACATCGTGTCTGCCGACAAGTTCTGGGCTGACCTTTCAAACCGTGCCGGACTTGGGGAGCGGTATGAGACCAAGATTCTTGGCCGTCCAAGCGCACTCATAGAGGTCCTCCAAGATCTGGATGCCTAACCGGCAGAGCCATCAGCAGCGAGCTGGACACTGACCGCCTCGGAATTTCCTCGTTCGAATACCGCCACACTTTCTAGTCAGAATGATGGATCGCCGCTGTCGGAGCGATTGCCCAGTCACTTGAGTAACGAACCGTTTCGCAACAATGCTTACCCACAGGCGGTAGGCCAAATGGCACCCCGACAGTCGGCGTGCCGCTTGGTTGCTGGCTTCTGAGTACCGCCATATTGTGACGGTTAGGTTACGAACTCTTCATGTTTGACAAGAACAGCCGTTCATGTTTCGCAATAGACGACCATTTACTGGAGTTTTATTGTGCGGCGCATCCCGAAAACTGTTCTGGTTCTAGCCATTGTGTTGAGTGTCATCAGCGGCACTTCTGTCGGGATCAGTCCTGAAGCTTTCGCCCAGGACGGTCGCAGCAGCGAACGCCCCACCACCCCCACCGTCGAAGCTGAGACCAAGAGCGACCGGCCGCTTCGTGTACGCCCCAACACCGCTGACCCCAAGCCTGGCGGGAAGCTGCCGGAGTCCTCCGGAACCCCGAACTATCGAATTGATCCGGCGACCGGGCGAACAATCTGGGATGTTGAGGACCCCGATATTGACATCATCGAACCAGGACCAGATTTCGCCGACGGAAAGCCCGTCCCGGTACCCAAAGAGGACATCCCCGAGGGTTTCGTTCCCGGCGAATCCACCTACCTACCGGAAATGTCTGATGAGTTCACCCACGTCTTCTTGAACCCCGACAGCACTCTGAGTGTCACCTACACCGAACTGCCTTCCGTCGTTGACCAGAAAACCGGGTTGCCAACCGGACAAGACGAGGAGTTGAGGCCCTCAGAGCGGGGTTGGGAAATCGCTACTCGCAACGGAACACTCGCCATCCCCGAAACCAGAGGTAAACCCCAGGATCCCGGTGCTCCAGAACCTCTTGTTGAACTTGGCGTCGCCGATGTTGGTGATTTCAGTGTCAGTGTCCGTGGTCAGAATCCAGACCGCCAAGACACCCCCGACCTGCCTGGCGAAGGCCGTGCGACGCCGGACCCAAAGGACGACAAACCCGAGACTCCAGCGAAGGCTGATGAAGCCAAAGGCAACGTCAACTTCATAGACCTGGTCCCCGGTATTGACGCGAACGTCACACCGTTGTCTAACGGCGTAAAGATCGACTTCACGGCAGCAACACCCGAAGCCGCGACATCACTGGTGGAGGAACTCACCGTCCCCAAGGGCTGGACCTTTGAGCAAGGCGCTGGAATCATCCTCCTCCTCGACGACAAGGGTCAACAAGCCGGTGTATGGGCCGGTGGCCTGGCTTTTGACGCCAATGGCGACAACGAAACCGATGTCGCCATTGAGCTCGTCGAAGCCAACAATGGCACGGCGAGCGCCAAAGTCGTTGTCGATGAGGAATGGGTCAACGACCCAGATCGCGTCTTCCCCGTCACCATTGACCCAGTCGTCACGATTGGGGCGACCGCAGACACCTGGGCGCAAGCTGGCTCCACTGTTGCCCATGCCACGAGCAGCTACCTGCGGGCCGGAGTGACTGGTGGGGCGTACAGCCGTTCCTACCTCAAGTTCAATCACTTCTTCGATGTCTACACCAACTCCGAAGGATTCAAGATTCAATCAGCAACCCTTGGACTGCTCAACAACTACTCCGGCAGCTGCACCGCCGCATCACGATGGGTACGCCGAGTCACCCAAGACTGGAACGAAACCACCCTCGTGTGGACTAACAAGCCAACATCCACCGACACCGGCAAAGTCAACAACACAACCACCTTCGGAGCCTCGGGTTGCCCCGACAACTGGCTCAACTACGACGTAACCGGAATAGTTGACTACTGGTCAACCACACCCGGCTCCAACTACGGATTCGAACTTCGCTCCGATGAAGTCGCAGGCGCCAACTTCAAGCAGTACTACTCCAACAACAATGCTGGCGGCTATCACCCGTACCTGCAGGTCACCTACGTAACCCACGGCGTCTACCTCAGCCCCATCGAGACATCAAACGGGTCACCAGCTGAGGCTCTGCTCCCCGTCCCCGACAGCACCACAAACGGACAGTACCCGATTGATGCCCGCAACCGTGGCGTCTTGAACTGGCCCGCCGGGGACCCGGTCGAAACCGATCCAGACCCCAAACGCGTCAATCTTTCCTACCACATCACCGGTGCGGGCCAAACACCACCCCCCTCGACCTGGGCCGGTCTTGGCCAGTGGCCAATCGCTGAAGGCACCCGAACCTCACCCACCGTGCAATCAAACCAGGCCGATTTCTTCGCCAACTCGGCCACCCAAACCGCTTCAGGCTGGGCCGAACAAGTCACTGTCCTAGGCAGCCACTACACGACCCCTGGTGTGCGCGACGTGTACTTCACCGCCATCCACGATGGCGTGATCTGGTTCGAAACCGCAGGCAACGACATGCTGAAAGTCCCAACCCGTTGGACCCGACCACCACAAATCACCTCACCGGTCAACGGCGCGACCTACTCAATTGTGGAACCCGTCGTCTTTGACATCGATCCCCCATATGCCAGCGGCACCGGTGCTTGGACTCCCACTGAGTATCGGGTGACGTTCTACAATCAACTCCAACAAGAAATCGGTACGCCCGTCACATCCCCCACCGGCCAAATCACTGTCCAACCATCCGAAATCGGTGGTGCCACCGGACCAGTGTCGGCTTGTGTGCAAGCCCGAGACGGCAACCTCGAACTCGCCAACGGGCCACAATTGTGGACCAACTGCGAATGGACCAACATTGTCCGCACCGGAGTGCAACTCGGTGTCAACCCCCAAGGCCAGTCCTTTGCTGGTGTGGATGCCGCCACCGGCAACTACTACACGCCCTTCGTTGACTTTGACCCGGCCGGAGTTGCTGACGGGTTCTCTCTGGTACGCCACGTCAACTCTCTTGATGACACTGCCGGGATATTCGGACCCGGCATCAGTACTGCTTTCGAAGGACGAAGCTCGATCTACCCGCCATCATTCACTGCATGCGCAACAGATCCAACAAGTGGTGACTGCACCATGAGCATCATCGAGGACGATGGCTCCAGAATGCTCTTCGAATGGGACGCCACCGCCAGCAAGTGGGTTGACATTGCCGGAGGGCCAACCACCGGGGCAATAGACGGTCCTGGACTGTCCGCTGACTTTGTTGTCACCTACAAGGACGGCTCCAGTCGCCGCTATGACTCGTTCGGACTCGGTGAGATCACCGAAATGGTCAGCCCCGAAGGGCACAAACTCAGCGTCGTTCTCGACCCTACGAAGCTCTACAACCCGAGCGTCATCCGCGACGAAGAATCCGGCCGGACCATCAACCTGAACTACAGCGACCTCGACCCGAACCCCAACAAGGAACTGTGGCTGGTCACCTCAGCCACCGTCAATGACGGCACCCAAACCCTGACATGGAACTACTCCTACCAGAACGGCTTCCTGGGCACCACCACCGATCCCCGCGGATTCGTCACCAACTACACGTGGCTCGATCACGACTCTGACCCCAACACCCCGAACCGCCTCGACACCATCACTTGGCCAGCAAACGGGCGTCTCATCAACCTGGACTACGATGTCCAGGGCCGAGTCACCCAAGTCGCCGACGGTGAAGCAAACACCACTGACCTCACCTACCCGACGTCGTCACAAACCGTTGTGGTTGACGCCAACAACAAAACGTGTACCGTTGACTACGACGCCCAGGCCAGAGTCACCAAACTCACTGACCCCGGCACAACCAGCACCCAATACGAATACGAAGGGGCCTACCGAGACAAGGTCATTGACGCCACCGGTCTGCAAGCCAACCTCGCCTATGACGATGACGGCAACCTGACCTCGCGAACAAACGCCGCCAATGAGACCACGTACTACCGCTATGACACCACCGGCGGGTACTACGGGAACAATGACATCATTACTGGGCCTTCCCATGTCTGTGACGCTCGCTCAAGCGGACCCACTGACAACACGTATTGCACAATCAGTAAATACGATTCTTATGGCAACCTCATCTACCGGGCCACCCCGAGCGAAACCGCGGCCGAAGCCGAAGAATGGATCTACACAACAGGTAGTGAAGGAGCAGTCGGAGGCGGCACCATGCCCGCTGGCCTGCTCAAGGAGCACCGAGACGGAAACACCACTGCTCAAGGTGGCGAAGGAACCACCACCTTTGCTTATGACTCTAAGGGAGACCTACGCCAAAGAACCGACCCGTCCGGGCTAGTCACGGAGTGGACCTATGATCTTCTTGGGCGTCAAACCACCGAGAAAGCAACTTACACCGACAACGGCGTAAGCAAGACAGTGACCTTGTCAACCATGACCTATGACAAGAACTCCAAACATCAAGACCGAGACCGGCCCACTGGTCACCAACACCCTGGCTGGTTCCCATCAGCTGCGCACCACGCTCGTGTATGACCAGAACAGCAATGTTCTCAGCCGCACAATGGACGACATTGCTGGCACCGATGCCACACGACTGTGGACCTACACCTATGACAGCTTGGACCGCGAACTCTCATCCTTTGACCCTGAAGGTCATTCAATCGTCCGTGAATTCGATGGGAACGGCAACGTCACCGCGGTTACTGACGCCCGCCTCAACCGAGTCGAAACCAGCTATGACTCCCGTAACAATCCAACCCTGGTCACCGCAATCAGTTTCGACGACGGTCACGGCACGACGGCCAACCGGATCGTGTCGGACCCAATCTATGACGCTGCCGGTCGCCTGAAAGAACTCAAAACCTACACCGCCACCGGCACCTACACGCACGAGAAGTACTCCTACGATGGCGCTGACCGGCCCAATACAACCCAACGGCTCATTGACGGTGCCTTCGTCACGGTTGAAGACAACAACTACGTCAACGGTTTCCTTGACTCGGTCACTGTCGGCAACACCGCAGCCACTGCGGCTCAGGACAAGTCCACGACGACGTTCGCATACAACTCCGATGGCACTATCAGCCAATCCGTCACCGATGGCCGCACCACTGATTTCCTGTACGACGATGCAGACAACCCGACCAGTATCATTGTTTCCGGTACTGACCCAGTCTCCTCGACCACCACGACGACCGAAACTCGAACAGTCTTCGATTCAGCCGGTAACGCTGTCCGGGTCACCGTAGAGAACGGCGCCCAAGATCTCATCTCGACGTTCACCTTCGATGAACGAGGTCTCGTGACCGGCCTAGTAGGCCCTCAAGGTAACGAAGCTGGCGCCACTGCTGCGGACTTTGAAGTCACCACCGACTACGACGTGCTCGGACGAGCAATCGCTGTCACTTCACCCGCCGTCAATGTCGAGGGTGCTTCAAATCCGAATTCAATCGAAGCATCCTGGTCAACGAACTCGTCGTCTCCGACCGTGGACACCGGGTTTGACACCTTCGGCAACCTCAGCCATCTTCGCAACGAACTCGGCGAAACCACCATCACGGTCTATGACCGCAACGACCGCCGCACCAGGGTCACCCATCCCACCTACGTTCATCCCACCAGTGGGGCGACCACACCCTATGAAACCTGGGCCTACGATGCCAACGGCAACGTCAGCCAATACCGGACTCGCCTAGGCAACATCACTGACTACGCTTTTGACGACGCCAACCGGGTCACAACCCAAACCGACCCAGCCATCCCCCAAACAGCCAACCCCGCAGTCTTACAACCACGGGGTGTGACACAGTCGTTCTATGACTGGGCCGGAAGGGTCACCAAGACCATCAATGCTGAAGGAGCCGTCACCCAAATCGTCTATGACGATCGTGGCCAGGTCGAAACCCAGACAGTCACGATCCGAGCAGTTGGTGGACAACCAGCCCAATCCGCCGTCACCACCTACGCCTACTCTGATCTCGGATACGCCACCAGTGTCACCGGCCCCGAAGGTGTCGTCAGCAGTACAACCTTCGATGCTTTCGGCTCACCCCTGACGACCAGCACCGGTGGACTTGACAGCACCATCTTTGTCTATGACGGTGTTGGCCGCACCCGCAAGGTCACGAACCCGACCGGGGCAGTGGTAACCACCAGCTATGACACTGCTGGCAGGCCGACCTCTGTTACCGAAACCGGATCCGATCTGGTTGACTACCGCACCACCTACACCTCCTACAACGCGGATGGATCAGTAGCGACCACAGCGAGCGCACGTGGCGGAGTCACAACCCATTCCTATGACAACGTCGGTCGCCTCACCACAGTCGATCTCACTGTCGATGCCAGCAGCGACATCACCTATTCCTATGGCTATGACGCAGCTGGGCGCACCACCCGAGTCACCGACGGCGACCAACTAGTCACCCGTTATGTGTTCAACGAGTGGGGACTCATGTCCCACACCCTGGAACCAAAGGCCATCGCCGGTTCCAGCGAACCCGAAGCAGACCGGGCATTCAAGGTCGGCTACAACAACGGCGGTCAAGCAAACTACGAAGCCTCACCCGGCAACCAGACCCTCATCCGCGACTACAACCAACTCGCCCTCCCGACCACAGAGACCGTGACCCAGACTGGCCAGGCAACCGTCAGTCGTGAATGGTCCTATACCCGTCTCGGCCAGGTCGCTCAAACCTCACACCCCAGCGCCCCAACCGTCTTCACCTATGACGACCGCGGACTCCTCGTCACCCAGACTGGTGGAGCGGGAACAGCCTCGTTCACTTACGACAAGGCCGGACGCACCCTGAGCCGTGATGATTACGCCGGGGATAACACCTTCACCTACAACCCCACCACCGGCCTCACAGAAACAGTCACAAACAACACCGGCACCGGTGGAGGCGGTGGTGGTGGAACCGGTGGGCCCTACGACATCCTGCTCCTCGTCTCCAACCCGGCCTCGATGCAAGCCACCGAAACCCGCATCAAAGACCACCTGACCGCTGAAGGCCACACCGTGACCCTACGCGACGCTGGTGCATCAGAAATCACTGTCACCGACGACCTGCTAATAATTGCTGACGCAGGTGGCCTCGGAAACAAATACAAGACCCAAGCAATACCGACAGTCTTGTTGGAAGTCGGTGCCTGGTCTCAACACGGCCTGATCACGTCCGGGAAACTCACTTATGGTTGGGGATCACAAATGGTGATCACTGACCCCGCACACGATCTGGCTGCTGGTTTGACTGGTACGCAAAGCTTCCTGACCTCCGCTAGCGGCATGGCCTACGCGAATGCCAGCGGGGGCAGCCCATTCGGCACCGCGACACCAGATCTCGTAGCCGACAAGACAACGACTACGGAGCACACGATCTTCGGGTACGACACCGGTCAGACTATGGCTAGCGGGTCAACCGCACCGGAACGCCGTGTCGGACTGTCCGGCATGCACGCCTCTAACGCCACACCAACCGCTGCCGGTTGGTCTCTACTGGACGCAGCCTTGGATTGGGCCACCGGCAACACCAGTAGCGGTGGTGGGGGTGGCACTGCTGCCTGGGATATCGCCTATAGCTATGACTCTGCAGGGCGTAACGATGTCACGACTTATGGTGATGGCGGCACCCAAACCTATTCCTACGACGCCTTGGGACGCCTCGACACCGACACTCTCAAGAATGATTCCAATACGACGACTGCTTCCAGTGCATTCACCTATTCCTGTGACCACGAGTTGATCGCAAAGGACATCAACCTGCCCGGAAACTCTGGTTCAGGATTGAATACCTACACCTATGACCACGCTGGACGACTCACCTCCTGGGACGACTCAGCGACCGCGACGCCCGCTACCTGCCCAACAAGCAGCACAGGCGGCGGCGGGACCAGTGGACCGTTGGATGTGCTACTCCTGGTTTCTGACCCTGCCTCGATGGAAGCAGTCGAAACCAGCATCAAAAACCACCTGACCGGCGAGGGTCACACCGTGACCCTGCGAGACGCCGGTGCGTCAGAGGAAACCAGTCCAGGTGACCTGATCATTGTTGCTGACGCCAATGGACTCGGCAACAAGTATGAGACTCAAGCCGTACCAATTCTCGAACTGGATCCCGGTAGCTGGGTCAACCACGAAATGATCAAGTCAGGATCCACGGTCTCCTACGTCTGGGGATCACAAATGAGCATCACAGACCCTGGCCATGATATGGCTGGAGGTTTGACAGGAACCGTCAGCTTCTTGACAAGTTCGAAGGGAATAGCGCATGTCACCTCAGCGGCTTTCGGTTCTCCTTCCCCAGCCTTGATCGCCGATGACAATACGTCCGGCAATATCACATACTTCGGGTACGAGTCCGGAGACACACTCGCCGGAGGAACCACTGTTGCGCCAGAGCGGCGAGTGGTGCTGTCCGGATTGCACAATACGAACGCAACACCTGCCACTGATGGCTGGACAATGTTTGATGCCGCTGTGGATTGGTCCACCGGCAACACCACCAGCGGGGCAGGTGGTGGCGGATCTGGTTGGGTTGAATCCGGCGAAATCTATTCTTATGACAATCGCGGAAACCGGCTCACTGCTGACACCGACACGTTCACTTACGACGGTAGGAACCGTCTCAAAACCGATCCCGATGGTTCCTATGTTTGGAACCCGGACGGAACACTAGATACCTTCACGCCATCGTCTGGACCGACTGAGGTGTACTCCTTTGACGCTGGGGACCGCTTGACTCAGATCACTGACGGCTCGAACACCACATCGTACGTGTATGACGCTGCTGACCGGATTAGTAGCCGAGATGGCACCGCCTTCACCTACGCAGGTGGGGAATTGGACCCGACCAGTGACGGAACTGATTTGTTCCACCGCAGTCCATCGGGCCAGTTACTAGCGTATGAGAGTGGCGCGTCGACTTCGCATCCATTCAGCCTCGGCCATCATGATCTGAATGGCTTGTTTGATTCAGACGGGACGCTGACCGATACCCGGACTTATGACCCTTATGGTGATCCGGTTGATGAGACCGGTACGACTGATCCGGTACTCGGGTTCCAGTCTGACTACACCGACCCGGACACGGAGCATGTGTGGATGGGTGCCCGCTGGTACCAGCCATCGTCCGGCACCTTCCTATCCAGGGACACCGTGTTCGGCGAACTGCGAACACCGTTCACACTGAACCGGTACACCTATGGAATCAATAATCCGGTTGGATACTGGGATCCAGATGGTCACAAGGTGTGCCGATCAATGTCGGACAAGGGCTGCTACCGGGACCCTGACTACGTCAAGTCTGTTGAGAAAACCCAGCGGAAACAGACCAACCATTTCGCCAAGATCGAAGGAATAGTCAGCCCAACGAAGTCAACCGCACCTGCAGCGG
>JAJRQY010000110.1 GCA_024280015.1 Actinomycetes bacterium | reverse complement strand
CCAAATAAGGTGTCGGCGCCAGCCGCGTAGGTACGCCTGAAGATCGGAAAGGTATGTGGTCACAGTCTTCGCCCTGTGGTTGTTTTGGTTGGAACAAGCGAACAAGAGGGCCCATCGAGATGGGTCGCCCCCTCTTGTTCGTTCGATGTGTGTGAGAGGGAACGCCAGCGTGAGTGATCAGATCTTGATCGGGTATCCGCGCCGGTTCGTGAAACAGTCTTGCAGACCAAATCGTCTGCGTCCATGGTTGTGGGTGGGAATACCTTGGGTGATGATAAATGCATTGTTGTTCGCCAAGTTCCAATGGATCATTCGTAGGACAATCTGCCCGCCGCTGAGTGGATCGATGACCGACACTACCGAATGACATGGCTGTAGTTGGTGATGCATGTCGTAAGACCCAGACTCTTCCCACCGCCCCCGTCAGAAGGTGCACGGATAGGCACAACTACCCGCGCTTGGAACAGTGTGCACAAATGTGGTTTAGTTAGCCCTTAGAGACGTCGATAACCGGGACTTACGGCTCCGAGACCTAAACCAGCGGGAGGGTTAGGCATATGTTCAGGCAAGACTCAGATAGTGGCGATAGCCAGTTCGCTTCGACGACAAGTGGACCGAAAACGGACAGCTGGGCGGCTTCTGTCGACACGGGGGGAGCGACCTACCTTGGCCTCGTCCCGCCAAACGTCGAGTCCTCCTACCTCTCACTCAGTGCCTATCGTTCCAAGCCGGTATTTGACCTTCTGGCGGCATCGGCTGGTGCCCTTGTCCTAGCTCCTGTTGGCATTGCCATTGCCTGCGCAATCCGCTTGACCTCACGTGGCCCGGTCTTCACGTCCCAAGAACGGATCGGCAAGCGAGGCTTGCGCTTCCAACAACACACCTTCCGGATCATCAGCGACAAGGAAGTAGCCCTGCTCACCCCCATTGGCCGCTTTCTTGATCAGACGGGTCTACACAAGATGCCCCAGCTCCTCAACGTCTTACAGGGAGACATGAGCCTGGTTGGGCCAAAGGCCCTCCGGCCGGCCGAAACCCACTTCTATGGTTCGGCCATGCCCATCATCTTGTCGGTCAAGCCAGGAATCCTCGAACCCCGCCCCGTCCCCAAGGACGACCGCAGCTACGAGGACGGAACCTTGGTCCAATCCGAACTCGACGTCGGCTATGTCGCTGACCGGTCCTTTGGTCTTGACCTGAAAATCTGTCTGGACGCCATCGAGCAAAAGACCGCCGGTCGTAGCTGACGTTTTGACTAACTGGATGCGTTCGATCTAGATGTGTTCGACGTTCGGACCGCTAATCCGCCGTCGTGAATCCAACACATAGTCGGCATTGGCCAGAATCAGCTCATAGTCAATATCGTCATGGTCGGTGATGATGACCACCGCGTCGGCTGACTTCACTTCTTCCGCCGTGAGATCAACCCGATGGATCACGTCATCCAGTTCGTATCCGCTCACCCACGAATCGTGGACCCGAAGTTCGGCTCCAAGAGTCAACAACTCCTCGATCACGCCGGTAGCTGGAGTCTCGCGAGCATCGTTGGAGTTCTTCTTGTAGGCAACGCCAACAACAAGGACCCTGCTCCCGTTGACAGCCTTTTTGCGGTCATTCAGACCAAGCTGGACCCGCTTGGCCACATGCGCGGGCATTGATTCGTTGATCTTGTTAGCGATCTTGACGAACTCGCTGACAGTGCCAAGTTCTCGTTCGAACTGCCACGACAAGTAGGTCGGATCGATTGGCAAACAATGGCCACCAACCCCCGGACCGGGATAGAAGGGCATGAAGCCAAATGGCTTGGACTTCGCCGCATCGATGACGTCCCAAAAGTCGATCCCTAGGGCTCTTGAGTTGACGGCAAGTTCGTTAACCAGGGCGATGTTGACATGGCGGAAGGTGTTCTCCAGAAGCTTGGTCAGCTCGGCCTCCTTGGTTCCCTTGGTGGCAACCGTCTGATCGACCAGCTGGTCATAGAAGTACTGGATAGCTTCGGTCGATGCTTGATCTACACCCGACACGACCTTGGGGGTCCGCTGGAAATTCCAGACCTCGTTGCCAGGGTCGATGCGCTCGGGAGAGAACCCAAGATGAAAATCTTGCCCGGCCTGTAGCCCACTGCCTTCTTCGACAATCGGGCCGAAGAAATCCTCGGTTGTCCCTGGGTAGGTGGTTGATTCCAGGATGACTGTGCTGCCCGGACGAGTGTGAGGAGCAATGGCCTGAGCGGCGGATTCGATGAAACGCATGTCGGGAGCGCCGTCACGAAGCGGGGTGGGAACAGTCACAACGACGATATCGAATTGGTCAAGGTCCTTGGCGTCGGTGGTCGCGGCATAGCGGCCGGTGCCTAGCGCCTCGGCCACGTCGGCATCAGTAATATCGTCAATGTGGGACTTGCCTGCTTGGAGCCCGTCGATCTTCGCCTTGTCCAGATCAAGCCCGACAACCTGGTAGCCAACCTCAACCGCCCGCATGGCGACAGGCAGGCCGACGTAGCCCTGACCAATAACGACGACCTTCTGAGAAGAGTTGTCACGTTGTTCGTTCATTGAATCCCGATCCTTTTGGGTCCAGTAGCTAGCGATGGCACGTGCCAATTTGGATCCAGCCGCCCCAGTTCAGAGATGGTAGTCAACGAGCAACCGTTTTTCCCTGAGTCTGCCGGACTATTGTTATTCCGGTGATGATCGGGTGATGAAGACCGAAGCTACACCCTCCCCCGGTCGAGACAGACGGGCGGCGTTGGCGATTGTCGCGTGGATCATTGGTGCGGGAATCCTCGGAGGAAGCTGGGCTCTGCACCGGGTTGAGGCCTCACTGCAGGACGCTGCCAGTGATCTCGACATCGTGACACAGGCCCAAGCCCAAGGAGCGAGCATCGACTGGGATGGTCGAACCGCCAAACTGGCGCCGGGTGGGCTGAAGGACGAGGAAGTGGATGAGGTTGTGGACGCACTGGCCGCAATCGATGGTGTCGCTGGGGTACACGTTGTTGTTGCCGCATCGCTGGCATCAACCGAGACGAACCCGGTGAGCACTCAGCCAGCAAGCCCGACCACCACCGAGCCACCGACCACCACGGAGCCGGTGGAATCTTCGACGACCCAAACAAGCGTCCCAACCAGTACCACCAGCGCAGCACCCAGTACGACGCTGTACGCAGACGATCTCGCTGGCGAGCTAGAAGAGCTGCTTGCCGGTCGGACCATCGAGTTTGTCTTCTCTACCGCAGTACCGACCCCGGAGACCGAAGACCTATTGGACGAGCTGCACGACTTGCTGCAAGCAAACCCAGAGCTCGCTCTGCACATCACCGGCCACACCGACCCCGCAGGAAACGAAATAGCCAACCAGCTCTTGAGTGAAGCCCGGGCTCAATCGATTGCCAATCATCTGATCATTCGTGGTATTGATGCCACGAGGATGACAACGGCAGGCAAGGGCTCGACCGAGCCCATTGCCGACAATGCAACCGTTGAGGGTCAGAACAGAAACCGGCGGGTCGTGATCGAAGCAGTCGTTGGGGAGCCAACATGACAACCACACGAGGGACAACCACACGAGGGATGAGATGATGGATTGGATCTCGGACATGGTTTGGCTTGCCGGAGAGTGGTTTTTGCTATTGGCGCTGTCCGCACTGGTTGGGCTGGCGATTGGTTGGTTTGCTTGGCGGCGAAATGCTGAGGTGGCCCAGCCTCTCGCTAGCCGCCCCGAGACGCCAGCGACTGCGAGTCGACCGGCTGGGAACATGTATCTCGTCAAGGACCCACAAGAAGCGCAAGTAGAAGCGGCGGATGAGGTGGTTGAACAAGACGTCATCGATCTGCGGGCTCTCACCAGCGAACGAGATTCGCTTCGGACTCAACGTGATCGGCTACGATCTCAGCTCAATGAGATTGAAGCCATGGTGGGGGACGAGGAGTCTCGACGGCAGCCAAGAGACCCTCATGAAGGCTGACAGTGGTGGCCTGGCCACGTTTCGCGACTACGTGGTGTATATTACAGTTTCGATACCAACACCGAAATTGATGGCGGAAAGGTGAGGACAATTTCTAGATGATCGTGCTCGACCATTCGGTCGATCAGCGAGAGACCGAGGACCTACGGCGCCAGGCGGGCGGCGAGGCCATCCTTGATCTCACTGTTGACCCGCCAGCTATTCAGCTGCGTTCACAGGGCTTTGTCCTCGATGAACGCGAGCCTTCGCGCAAGCAGCGCGTCGCCGTTCGCGCCTTCGATCTCCTGGCGTCGGCTCTCGGAATCATCCTGCTTTCACCCGTCTTTCTGCTTACGGGCTTGGTGGTTGGGCTCAGCTCGCGTGGCGCTGTTGTCTACCGCAGTAAGCGGATTGGCAAGGGCGCAAGCCAATTCTCCGCCTTCAAGTTCCGCTCAATGAGCCATGACGCCGAAGCCAAACTTGAAGCAATGCTGGATGAAGACCCGGTCGCCCGCGAAGAGTACGAGCGCTATCACAAGCTGCGCCGCGACCCGCGCGTCACCAAGGTTGGCCGTTTTATTCGCAGAACCAGCCTGGACGAGCTTCCCCAACTGTTCAATGTTTTGACTGGCGATATGAGCTTGGTTGGCCCACGACCAAACCTGCTGGATGAGATCGACCGCTTTGGCCCGGCCATTGACACGGTCCTGCGAGTAAAGCCTGGACTCACCGGCCTCTGGCAAGTCAGTGGACGCAGCAACCTAGGTTTTGACGATCGAATCATGCTCGACATTGACTACGCCCTCAACCGCACCCTTGGTGGCGATGTCGTGATCTGCTTGCGCACGGTCGGCCAGATGGTCGCCACCGCCGACAACGGCGCCTACTGACGTTTGCCGTTCGGTAGTCCAGTAGCCATAGCTCTGCCTGGCTTAGCATGCGTTCGCCTGACTGGTTGGTGCCCGGCACACGGCTTGCCACTGGATTTGAGGTGTTACCGGCCGATAGTCAGATGATGGCCTCTACTCACGCGATCTCCACCTTCCGCCCGCTGCGGTCATGGCCCGTCCTGACCCTGGTTGTTGCTGTCTTGCTGCTCGCAGCGAGCTGCAGCAACAATGTCCCAGACGATGCCAAAGGCAGCGCTGTGAGCAATGGTCAGAATGATGCTGGCACTGAGCAAGAGCCCTCGCTAACCCCAGAGCTGTTGGCCAATGACTCTTCGGAATCTGCTCAGACAGAGCGCGGGTGTGAGAACACGGAGACTCTCTGCATCGGTCTGGCCATCGCCCCCGGTGCCGTCCCCCTGTCCTACCTCTTAGGCGATCTTGAGCAGATCGAAGCCAAGCACGATTCGATCGTTGAGGTGCTGGAAGCCGAGGACGTCACCCACCTCCGATACAAGGTTCAAGACTTTGCCGAGGAGTCCTTTGACATCATCATCGTCGCAGGAGACCCAACTGGATTGCTGGTTTCACGGTCGGCCGCCGCCTATCCAGACACGGTCTTTGTTGCGGTAGAGAATGTCCCAACCGCAGCACGCGAAGCTGCAGCACTGGACGCGGTGACAGCAACGAATCTGGTGTCATTGAGCTTCGCTTACCAAGACTCGGGCTTTCTCGCTGGGGCCCTCGCCGCATTGACAACCGAGACCGACAAGGTTGCGGCAATCATCGGACCAGACTCTGATCCAGCTGCCGCCAAGTTCAAGACCGGCTTCGAAGCAGGAGCCCAATTCATCAATCCTCAAATCCAACTCTTCACCTCCTTCCATCCGACGCCAACTGCCACTGGTTACCACGATCCACTATGGGCTTCGGGCAAGACACGCCAAGTCATCGAACAAGGAGTAGATGTCGTTGTCGGGTTTGGAGGAATCACCGGGAGCGCCGTCCTAGTAGAAGCGGCCCGCCAATCCGGATCAGTTCTGTGCATTGGAACCGTTGTTGATCACCAGGTCATGACTCCAGAAGCCAGTCGTTGTCTTAGCGGCAGTGCCGAAGTCGGGCTTGATGGCATCTTGTTCCGGACCATTGATGCACTCCTGGAGGGGGATCAGCCGATAACTACCGACGTCTCCGGAGCGCCTTGGACTAGCCCAAGTCCAGCGACTCTGAGTATCGTCAGCGGTGCCCAGATTTCTGGTGATGTGGTGGCTCAGATGGACGAGATCACCGAAGCCCTACACCGTGGAACGCTTTCCTCCAACTGATTCGTGTGGTCTAGCTATACGCCTTGACCTGGGCAATGACCGCTTGCTTGGTGTCATGATGAGCAAAGCTGGCTTCGGCCCCGTTGAGCACCAGTTGTTGCACCTCAGAGGTCGACAAATCAAAGATCGAGGCCACATCGGCCAGTTCACTGGACGCACTCACCCCGGACACCAGGCGGTTGTCGGTGTTGATCGTTGCCCTGAAGCCGGCCCGCAATAGCACTGCGATTGGGTGATCGGCCAGGGTTGGCACCGCACCAATCTGCACATTGCAAGACGGACATAACTCCAGCGGAATCTGGCGGTCTCGAACCGAACGGGCCAGGGGACCAAGGATGAGACCATCGGGGCCAAGCTCACAGTCCTCGATGAGGCGAACACCGTGGCCAACCCGTTCGGCTCCAACCTCAAGGGCCTGGGAGATCAGCTCTAGGCCCGGAGCCTCCGAAGCGTGAACGGTCAAACGAGCCAAGCCCCGCCGGGCAATAGCAGCAGCTTCGGCATGATCAGTTGGTGGGAAGCCCGTCTCGGCTCCAGCAAGATCAAAGGCCACTACCCGGCCAGCGCCATCACTACCTCGGTCCAGCCAGCGAACACAAGCCTGAGCAACCTCGACCGATCGCTTCTCAGTACGCATGGCACAGACAATGGTGTTGATTCTGATGGTGCCTGGCCCTGACTGAGCAGACAACGAATTGGCCTCGGCTACTCCAGTTGCGAATCCACTGGTCACCGCCTCGATGGCATCGTCCAGCGACAGAGGGCTGTCAGCCATCCCGACATGTAGCTCAGGAGCAAAACGAACTTCGGCATAGATCACCCCGTCAGCCGCTAGATCCAGAGCAGCTTCCCTGGCTACCCGATGCAGATTCTCCGCTGTTTGTAATAGCGGGACCGTATGACCGAACGTCTCCAGATACGCCAAGATGTCTCGGGCGTCAGCGCCGCGTCGAAAATAGGCAACCAATTCATCCAGATCAGTCGTCGGCAACGAGTGGCCAACAGCATCAGCCAACTCAACAATGGTTTGAGGCCGCAAACCACCGTCCAGATGGTCATGAAGCAAGACCTTGGGAACCGCACGCGCCGCTTCCAAGGAGAGAGCCAACTTAGGAGCCACCCTTGCGGTAGGGCAGCCCGACCGCGGCTGGCATTCGGAGTCGCTGGCTGGCGAACACCAGGACCAGCAAGACTAAGACATAGGGCATGGTGCCTGGTAACCATTTGGGTGCCGTCTCCGTACCGAAGAAGAACAGGAGGCTGCCCGCTGCCACCGCCCCAGCCAGAATGGCGTCAGCCTTGTTCTTCTCGCTCAGGGCCCAGACCACGACGGCAAGAAGAGCGATGGCGATGACCAGTAGGAGCGAACGGGTTGCCGTTCCCTCCAGGTCTCGAAGGGACAAGCCAAAGGGATAACCGAACAAGACTGCACCGGTCAGCACCCCTCGAGCTTTCCAGTTGCCAAAGATCAGCGCAGCCAAGGCAATGAAACCTCGACCAGTTGTCTGGTTCTGTCGGTAAAGGCCAGCAAGCTCAAGCACGATGAACGAACCAGCTAAGCCAGCCAAACCGCCACTGATGATGACACCCAGGAACTTCTGGCGGTAGATATTGATACCCAATGACTCACCAGCCAGCGGTTTCTCACCGGCAATACGAAGGCGCAGGCCGAACTTGGTCTTGTTCAACAAGAAGGCCGAGATAGGTACCAGAGCCAGACCAATGGCAGTGAGATAGGTCATCTGGAAGAGCAGGCCTCGAAGCACCCCGAACAGATCGGAGATCAAGAACCAATCCAACCGCTCAACCTTGCCCAACAAGTCGGGGCCCTTGGCCAGGATTGGCCAGGTGAAATCTCCGAGTGACTCCACTCGTGGAGACTGGGAAATAGAGCCGCCATCCATCTGGGTAAACACCCGCTCCGAAAGATAGCGGGCGGTTCCCGGAGCCAGAATATTGATGGCAACACCACTAACGATGTGATCGACGCTGAAGGCAACGGTGGCAATGGCGTGAAGCAGGCCACCAAGGGCTCCGCCAACAATGCCCGAGACCAAACCCCACCACGGAGAACCGAACTGGAGGGCACCCCAAGCCCCACACCAGGTGCCAAGGATCATCATGCCTTCCAGGCCAATATGGACCACTCCGCAACGCTCGGCGAACAGGCCGCCGAGGCCAGCAATCAGGATGGGCATGGCCCACTTGAGCGCAGTCTGGATCGTGGTAGTTGAGGTAAGCAGTTGTTGATCGGTAAAGAACTGGACGATCGAAAGAACGAGGATTCCGACAAAGGCCAGAACAGGCCAACGAAGGTATGCGGGTAGCTTCTGAAATTGAGCAAAATTCATGCGGTCGCTCCCACGGTTGCCTCGGAGGCAAGTTTCACTTCTTCACGTTGTTTCACTTGGCCAACCATCTGATAGGCGACAACCGCAGCGAGCAAGATGATTCCCTGCATGATGGTGACGATCTCACTCGAAGCCGTTCCCGTGATCTGCAGGATGCCCGACGACGTGTTGAGGAAGGCGAACAGCAGGGCTGCTCCGACCATGCCCCCTGGGTGATTTCGACCGAGCAGGGCTACGGCGATTCCAGCAAACCCTCGGAGCTTGGTGAAGCCTTGGTCATAGGCGTGGGTGCGGGACAAGAGGTCTGGCATGCCAACAAGTCCGGCCACTACCCCGGATAAGACCATGGCTAACAGGACCATCTGCTTGGAGGGAACACCTCCAACCTTGGCGGCCAACGGATTCATACCCGTTGCTCGGACGTCGAAGCCGAGTCTGGAGCGGTTGATGAACAGGTGGTACAAGACACCAACGATGACGGCGACCACCAACATTCCCGTGAGCTTGCGCCCCTTGGTGATTTCACGAGTGAAAAGTTCAACAAAGCCATTCAGATCGGGGATCCAAGCCGTTTCGGCCAGTGGTGTTGTTCCTCCTCCGACGGCGCCGCCGCTCTTCTTCTCCAAGAAGATTTTGAACAGGCCGGCGATGATGCCCAGGGTGGCAACCGAATTCAACATGATGGTTGAGATGACCTCGTTCACGCCACGCGTGACCTTTAACAGCCCAGCCAGGCCGGAATAGAGGCCACCAACCACCATGGCTACTCCCATGACGAACAGCATGTGGAGGCCATCAGGCAGCACAACCTTGGCGCCAATAACCGCGGCAGCAAATGCTGCCAGCTGATACTGGCCCTCGACCCCAATATTGAACAGGTTCATGCGGAACCCGATGGCAGCGGCAACTCCAGAAATGTAGAGAGGCGTCGTCTCGTTCAGCATGTCAATCATGGACTCGAGCTTGAGTGCGTTGGTGATCATTTCACCGTAGGCATCGATGGGGTTGTAGCCCGACAGAATCAAGACAATAGAAGACAGAACAAAGGCAAAAACGAAGGCGGCGACCGGAGCGGCGAAGGCCAGAAGCAGGCGGCGAAAGAGTGGCGATTTCACTGAGCTCCCTCCGCAGTCTCACTCATGGCGCTGGCTGTGTGCTCGCCCGCTGATTCGTCTGAGCCGTCCATCTCGTCTCCGCCCTGTAACTCGTCTCCACCTTGCAGGGCAGCGCCAGTCATATAGCTTCCTAACAGTCGTGGGGTGACTTCGCTTGGGTCCAATTCGGCAACCAGCCTTCCGTGGAACATGACAACAATCCGGTCTGAGAGTCCAATCAACTCATCCAGGTCAGCCGAGATCAGCATGCTGGCCTGGCCAGCAGCACGAGCGGTGCGAATCTCATTCCACACCGCAGCCTGCGCCCCAACATCAATGCCGCGAGTTGGGTGGGCCAGGATCATGACCTTGGGATCACAGATGAGTTCTCGGCCGATGATGAGCTTTTGCTGGTTGCCTCCCGACAGGGCGTGGGCGGAAACGTCAGCATTGGGACTCCGAACATCGAATCGTTCTCTGATCTCATCGGTCCGATCTCTCGAACCCTTTCGATCAATCCACATGCCCTTGGAATAGGGAGCCTTGGTCTGATGTCCAAGAGCCGCGTTCTCCCAGAGTGGTGCGGTAAGTAGCAGGCCTTCTTCGTGGCGGTCCTTGGGGACGTAGCCAAAACCCTCGTCCCGACGTTCACGAACCGAGTGGGACGAAACATCTTTCCCGCTGAGCCAGACCGAGCCGCTCTCGGGCTTTTCCATACCAACAATGGCGTCAACCAGTTCGCCCTGGCCATTTCCCTCGATGCCAGCAACACCTAGGACCTCACCCTTGTGGATACTGAAGGACACGTCATCAACCACGGGGCGGTGGAATTCATCCAGGACCGTGATGTTCTTGACTTCGAGGGCAACCGTGTCGGTCACCGTCGACTCAGTGGTCTCGGGTGAGGGAAGTTCTTCGCCAACCATGAGTTCGGCCAGGTCGCCGGCAGTTACATCGGCTGCGTTGACGGTGGTGATGGTCTTGCCTCGACGAATAACGGTGATCCGGTCGGAGATCTCCAGAACCTCTTGCAGCTTGTGGTCAATGAAGATGATGGTCGAGCCGGCTGCTTTCAGCTCTCGCAGATTGTCAAAGAGGGCCTCGACCTCTTGGGGGACCAAGACTGCTGTTGGCTCATCCAGGATCAAAATGTTGGCCCCACGGTAGAGAACCTTGATGATCTCAACCCGCTGCCGCTCGCCAACTTCAAGCTCGGTCACGAAGTCATCAGGATCGATGGTGAGACCATAGGACTCACCAACGTTGGCCAGATGCGCCTTCGCTGTATCGAAGTCGAGCACCCCGTGCTTGGTTGGCTCCGAGCCCAAGATCACGTTCTCAATCACGGTGAACTGGTCAGCCAGCATGAAGTGCTGGTGAACCATGCCGATACCGGCGGCGATGGCGTCGGTGGGGGAGGAGAAGTTGACCTCGACCCCGTTGACTTTCATCACCCCTTCGTCTGCAGGCTGCATGCCGTACAGGATTTTCATCAGGGTCGATTTGCCCGCACCGTTCTCACCGCAGATGGCGTGGATCTCCCCCTCCTCAACACTGAAGTTGATGTTGTCGTTGGCAATGACACCAGGGAAACGTTTGGTGATACCGATCAGCTCAATGGCAGTGGGCAACCCAGACTCCTATTTCTCAGGACGCAAAACGGAAAAGCGGCGGGATCGGAGACAATAGCCCGATCCCGCCGCTGCGTCATATGGATGCGACAAGTCGCAACCAAGACTGTTTTCCTGGAGCCTTATGGCTCGGTTGGTACTTCGATCTCTCCGGCGATGATCTTGGCCTTGAAGTCTTCAAGCTGATCGGTGATGTCATCAACGAATCCACCGGTGGTGGAATAGCCGACTCCGTCGACGGAAAGGTCATAAACGGTGTTGCCAGCAGCAAAGTCGCCAGCAGCCTGATCGTGAATGATCTGGAACACAGCAACGTCAACCCGCTTGAGCATGGAGGTCAAGATGTATTCCTTGACCGCATCATCAGCAGTGTTGTACTGGTCAGAGTCAACACCAATGGCCCAAACCTTGGAGCCGGAAGCTTCGCTGGTGGCCTTGGCCGCCTCGAAGAGTCCGCCACCAGAACCGCCAGCGGCGTGGTAGACAATGTCTGCTCCGCTTTCGTACATGGCCGAGGCAATTTCGTTGGCCCGGTCCGGGGCGAAGAAGCCGTCGAAGTCAGGGAACTCGGTGATGTAGGACGAGGTGATCTCGATGTCGGGGTTGACGGCCTTGGCGCCAGCAGCAAAGCCAGCCTCAAAGCGCTCAATGAGTCCGAAGCCAGAAACGCCGCCAATGAAGCCGACCTTTCCGGTCTCGCTCTTGAGAGCAGCAGCAGCACCGACGAGGAAGGATCCCTCGTGCTCGGCGAAGGTCAGACCAGCAATATTGTCACCGAAGGGAACGGCGCCATTGTCGAAGTCCAACATGGCCGAGTCGATGACGGCAAAGTTGACGTCGGGGTTCTCGGCGGCAACAGCCTTGACGTCACCCTCGAACAGGAAGCCAACGGCTACCACGAGAGGGGAGTTGTCGGCCTGAAGCTGAAGAAGCTCGGCCCGGTTAGAACCATCAGCATTTGGCTCGGCTTCGCTGAAGCTGATGCCAATATCGCCTTCGGCCTTCTCGATACCAACAGCAGCTGAGTCATTGAAGGACTGGTCGCCACGGCCACCAACATCGAAGGTCAAACCAACATTGAAGTCAGCAGAGGCCATGGCCTCGGTGTCTTCGGTTGTCTCCTCCATTGCTGCTTCGGTGGTTTCGGTTGTGTCCTCTTCGGCCATGGCCTCAGTGGTTGTTGGATCGTCGCCAGCGCCTGCGTCAGCTTCGCCTGCACTATCGCTACCGCATGCTGCGGCAACCAGTGCAAACGCTGCGAGCAGCGAAAGCATCAATTTCCATGATCGCTTCATGGTTCTCTCTCCTGTGATTCGTAGTACGCCAGCAGGACAAAACCGTCCCAACCAGCAAGTCGCACAGGTTAGCCCGCTTTCCGCAGAGTTTCGTTGCGAGTGACTTCTGGCCTGCCGGAGGTCACACCGCTGTCATATTCCGGTAATAGGTTGTTTTGGGCACACCAGACAAAAATTCGCTGGATGACCATTGGATGACCATGGGGGAGACCGAAGCAAATGGACCAAGACATGAGTAGGAGTGATGGTGGCCCCATCCGAATGATTGCCACCGACATTGACGGCACCATGCTTCGTGGTGACGGGTCGATGTCCGCCCGAACCCAGAGGGCGCTCCATCAGGCCCAGGCCGCTGGCATCCATGTTGTTCCCGCCACGGGCCGGCCGCTCATGGCCGCCTATGACGTGATTGACGGCCTCGGCCTGCACAATTATTGGATCTTTGCCAATGGCGCACTAACCCGCCACCTGGAACGAGGCGAGACCGTGCGGGCCTACTGGATGAACCCGGCAGTGGCGCAAGGTTTGGTGGTTGAGATGCGGGCCAAGTTTCCCGGTGCTGGCTTTGGCCTAGAGCTAGAAGACGATGTCACCTTCGAACCCGGCTTCCAGGATCTGATACCGACCAAGCTTCGGGCCGAGCCAATCGATGATGTGCTGGACGGCATCCATGGTCGAGTGCAAAAGGTCGTGGTCTTTCACCCCGGACTCAGCATCGACGAGTTGTACGAGGCCACCTGCGCCGCCGTTGGTGATCACGGAGTCGTCTCCTACACCGGACTGGACTTTGTTGAGGTTGGGGCTCGTCGAGTAACCAAGGCACTTGCCATCGAAGGGCTTTGCGCCGATCTCAACGTTCGTCAGTCAGAAGTCGTGAGCTTTGGTGACAACCACAATGATGTCTCAATGTTGCAATGGTGCGGCCAGAGCTTCGCCATGGGAAACGCTTCTGATGATGCCAAGGCGGCGGCCGGCGGAGTGATTGGCCACACCGATGAGGACGGCCTGGCTATCAAGATTGAGGAACTGGTTGAAGCCCAGAGCTAAACGCTCCGTTCCGGCCCAAGCTGGTCGTGTTCTAGCGGTCAAGCGTGGTTTGTCGCAACAGCGCAGTGGCCACTCCCTCGATGCCGGCGATGCTGCTGAGCATGCCGAGGTGCGACGCATCGATTTCAATATTGGCTGCTCCCGGTTCCAAACTCAGGCGCCAGTCAACAATGCCGTCGGTCTTTGACCAGATGGAAACCAGATCGATGTGGTCAGGGATAGCCAAGAAGCGCATGCCCTCAGTTGCGTCCTCTTGTACCTTGTCGACCGGCCCAAAAACTCCAACCCGCCAGGCCTTATCCAGGATTTCCGCCGGAACCTTCATGACAAAGAAGGATGGGTACTTGACCCGCATCGGGGTGCCGAGACCGATTACTTGACGAACTGCATTAGGTGAGCGAATGGCCAGGATCTTGGAGAATTGGCCGCCACGAGAGTGGCCAATAACGGTGACTGTTTGGCCAGTCTCGTCTGCCAGCTCGTGCAGGTTTCGCTGAGCTGTGTCGACATTGCGGTGAGCGGGTCCCGAATTTCGGCCAACTTCGGCTACCCGAACCAGCCATCCGGCTTCGGTCATGATGTGGTGTAGCGCGTGGGTGCTACGGGGGGAGGCAAGGAAACCTGGCATCAACAGGGCGGGCCGACCATGTCCTTGGGGGAAGTTCTCGCCTTGCCAATACGTACTCTGTCGAAGGTTCTTCAGCTCAACAATGCTGCGCGCTTCCTTCCACAAAGGTCGCCCGACAAAGCCAGGCAGGCCGGACTTAGGAGCTGGCAGCAATTGGGGGGTTGGGGACACAACAGGCAAGGCGAACAACACTAGTGCCTCACTTTCCCAATGGGGGTTGCGGGAAGCAACACGCTAAATTGTTCCGAATGGCAGCGCTGAGATTCTTCTTTGGAACGATGGGGTCGGGAAAATCCACCCAGGCTCTCCAGATCCACCACAACCTGACCGGTCGGGGTCTCGCCTGCATGCTGGTTACCCAACTGGACCGTCAAGATGGGGTGGTTTCGAGCCGTCTCGGGGTCTCCGCCGAAGCCCTCATCCTCGACGAAACCGTCGACGTCTTTCGTCTGGTCAACTCTCGCCACCACCAGGGGGAGGGGCTCAACGCCGTCATTTGTGATGAGGCGCAGTTCTATGAGCCTCATCAGATCGATCAGCTTGCCCGACTGGTTGATGAGCTGGATATTGACGTGTATGCCTTTGGATTGCTGACCAGTTTCCAGGGCTTACTTTTTCAGGGCACGAAACGGCTGCTGGAGCTGGCCGATGTCCGCCAGGAAATCCAGGTCGAGGCCCGCTGTTGGTGCGGCGAGCGTGCCACCCACAATGCTCGTTTGGTCAACGGTCGTCAGGTCTATGACGGAGAGTTGAAGGTTGTAGGCGACACGACAAGTGGTGGCGATGACGGACCGCCTCGGGTCACCTATGACCTGCGCTGCCGACTTCACTGGCTAGCGGGCAAGGAGGATGCTCGACAAGACTCACTCTTCATGGATCAAGACGACGTCGACGCAGCCACATCCGGTCAGATTGACTTGACGGTGTCTCGTTAGTTCGTGAACGTAGCGTCCATGACTCGTTGCTGATGCTCCTCTATTCTTGATCTGCTCGAGATCTCGAACTGTTTTGAAGAAGGACGACCATGACACAAACGATTGCGATTCTGAATCAGAAGGGCGGGGTCGGAAAGACCACGGTCACGCTTGGATTGGCGTCAGCCGCTTGGGCCCGTGGACTCAAGACCCTGGTCGTTGACCTCGATGCTCAGGCCAACGCCACCTGGTCACTCGGCATCAAACCAACCCGAGACAATTGGGGGACCGGCGATGCTCTGGTGGCCAACAAGTCTGGGGCTGCGGCGGAGATGATTGTGCCCTCAGGCTGGGGCGACCGGGTCTGGCTTCTACCTGCCTGTTCGGATCTGACCGAGCGCGAGGTAGAGATCAATCGTGTCGACCCGCAGAAGCGGCTGGCCAAAGCGCTTGAGGGCGTTAGCGATCGTTTTGACCTGGTGCTGATTGACTGCGGCCCGTCCCTGGGCTTGAACACAACTAATGGCCTGACCGCAGCGACCGGAGCACTCCTTGTGGTTGAGCCGACGGTCTTTGGGTTGCGGGGAATCGATCCCGTGCTGGAGCTGATTGAAGATGTGTGGACCAACTACAACCGCAAGCTTGACCTGGCTGGTGTTGTTCTCAATCGCGTGCCCGCCATTTCCAGTGATGCCGAAGCCCATTCCGTAGCGCTGACCAAGATGGTTGGCGCCAAGGCCATCTGGAAGCCGACCCTTCCTCTGCGAGTTCTGATCAATGAGGCTCATGCCGATCGCTCACCGATCCACTCCTATGGCCAGCGCGCCGTCGATCTGACCACCCCCTTCGACAACTACCTGCGCAACATCCTCCGCCCCTGACGCACCCGTCTTGGCGCACCGGCTGCTGCCCGGCCGTCGCTTTCGGCGCGTCACTCGACCCACTCCCGCTGCTAGGTCTCGCGAGCTTTGTGCAGTTGACGACCCACTATTGGGTCATCAACTGCACAATCTTCCCGGCAAGTCCGAGCTGACCCTGTTCGATGTCACTGCGTCGATGTCACTGCGTCGATGTCACTGTGTCGATGTAGCGTGGAATCCATCGGAGCTAAGGCTCCCGGCAGATTCCAACAGTTAGCCGGGGCCAATGCTCAATTACGACCACATCACGCAGTCAAGTTCTCGACCACCGCAGCCCGACGAGACGAGGGTGCGCGTCGAGCGGCGTGCGCTGGAAACCCAGCACGGAGTCATTCTCCGCTCCGATGCTCTAGCGGCGGGCATGAACAATGCCCAGATTGATCGGCGTCTGCGGCGTGGCCACTGGGTCTCGGGTCCAGTTCGAGGGTCGTGCATCCTTGTGTCGCATGCTGATGATCCGTTGGCGAAGCTGGCGGCCGTCACCGTCAGCCTTGGGGCAATGGCGTGGGGCCGCTCAACACTTGGTCTTTGGGAACTAGTCGAGCAGCCAAAACGACCGGAGATTGTGAGCTCAAGACAGAGGCGCTGCGCAGCGGTGGCGTCGACGTTGGTTCGTGACTTTCGTGGCCTGCGAACGGTCAATCGAAGGCAGATTGCCACGGTGACTCTGGAACTTGGTTTGGCCTCGGTTGCATCGTCCTGCACACTGCAAGATCTGAACGAGCTCATTGATGAGACCTTGCGTCGGCGCCTCTCGACCTGGCCACGGATCGAGGCAGTCTTGCAAGAGTTCGCTAGACAAGGGCGGCCAGGCTCCGCCTTGTTGAGGCGAGTCCTCAAGGACCGGTCGGTTGATCTGGCGGTGCCGTTGTCCCAGTGGAGTCGAGACTTCGCTGCCAAGCTGGCGGCCTCGGGGTTGCCTCGGCCACAAATGGAGTGGCGAATTGTTGATAGCGGTGGTCGGCTTATCGCCCAGGTTGATCTGGCCTATCCGCAGTTTCGATATGCCATCGAACTGGACAGCGTGGCTTTTCACCTCAATGCCGAGGCCTTTGAGGTTGATCGACGGCGTGATGCTGACCTTGCTCGTCAAGGATGGAGCGTCGGCCGCTTCACCTGGAACCAGTACACCAAGGGCTGGGATGAGGTCGTTGCCACAATCGCCTCCCAGATCGGCGCTTGACGACCTTGGCCTGTCCGGATCGCCCCGTTGACGAAGAGCTTTGTGCAGTTGGCGACCCACTATTGGGTCGTGAACTGCACTCTCTTCTCTAGTAGATGAAAGCACCGGTCGCTAGCCTGGCGCTAGGTCTAGTGGGTGATGAGGCCTTTGATTTCGGTGACCCAGATGTCGCGGGT
>JAJRQY010000109.1 GCA_024280015.1 Actinomycetes bacterium | reverse complement strand
TGTCCTCCAGAATCGAGGACTGATCGTCGGCTACCGAAAGGTCACCGGTGAAGACCACATCAATCCCTTCCGTATCACTATCCAATACCACCACCGTTGCCAAGGCCTGCGTTGCTCCCCCGTACCAGGTTGCGAGCCCAGTTCCCGGCCTTCTGAAGCGAAAGCGATACTGGCCTGGATCCAGCTTGGTTTCGAAAACACCATCAGATCCAGCGGTAGCAGTAGCAACCCGATCATCGCCTACCTGGTGGATCGAAATACCGGCATAGGCCACCGGCCCGCCACCGTCAACGGTAACAATACCGCCTACCGTGATTCGGCGAACGAGCTCCGCATCGATCTCCAACGACCCACCAGCTGGCACCGTCAACAGAGTGGACTCATCCATAGTGAAAACATCATCAAACCACTCAACGACATAATCAAAGCCCTGGCCAAAGGTCAGCGAGTATTCACCCGGTTCCACCTCATCAAAGGAGTAGGTGCCATCAGATCCAGTCGGGGCAGTTGCTACCCAACCATCGGGGTCGTAGAGCATCACCCCTAGCGTCTCTACGGGTCCATTCGCATCGACAATGGACCCGTGGATCGAGCCGACAGTCGGAGCACTCGGATCGAGGGCGACCGTTATGTTCTTGTCTCCCTGACTCACTCCAGAAACAACTGCAACGGCAGTTGCGGTCTGAAGGCTCACCGCACTTGGGTACCAGGTGGTGTCATGGACACCTGCGGAGTCGATCGCCACCAAAAAGAAGACTCCAGCCTCTAGGTCGAACTGGTAGTGACCGTTGGTGTCGACCGTAGCCTGAGCCACCGCTGTGCCATCACTGGTCTTTGCATAGACAATCAGCCCCGTAGCCGGGTCGCCTGACTCAGTGAGGACACTGCCGCCAACGACTGCTACCGGGTCCGGAACATTGGCGACCGGAAGGTCAATTCCTGTAACTGGCCCGCTGACGTTAAACGTGACACCCTCGGGACGAGACTCGTCCTGGCCATACCAACGGTATCCTCCACCGGTCGCCGTATCACGTGCTTTGTATGTTCCCGACCCGAGGCCGTAGACCACGTAGATTCCAAACTGATCCGTGGTAGCCGAGCGGATGGTATTGCCCTCAAGATCGAGAATCTCCACACTGCTGCCCCAGTAGACCTCACCCGACTCAAGGACCACGTGTCCCTGGACGGTGTAACCGGCACCCATTTGGATGTCGGACCCAGTTCGGTTCTCGCCATCAACAATGGCAATCGCCGCAGGGGATGTACCATCGCTGTGGGAGCCGGAAGGGTCCGAAGTGGTGAGGGAATAGAGACCACCGGTCAGCCCCCGAAGCGTATAGCTTCCATCGCCGGACGTGATTGCGGTGCTCCAGCCGCTGTCGCCGCTCCCGCGAACCTCGATATGCCCAAGCGGGCTTCCGCTCTGGTCAGTCACAGTTCCTGAGATTGATGCGAGATCAGTCAGAACGAAATCAAGGATCGCACCCTGGTCCAGAGTGAGCACGGTTTCACCTTGATCATCAATCCATGGACGAGAATAGCTGCTTCCAACCATGGTCAGGTCGACAAGGGTGTTACCCGAGAGCGTATCGGTGATCCGATAGACCCCGTCAGCTCCGGTCACCCCAGTTCTTGCCCAGTATCCGGCCTCGTGGCGAACCGTGACGGTGGCACCCGCCACTGGCTCACCATTTATGTCTGACACCAGTCCAGTAACCGATACTTGCTTCTCCGCCAGCACGAGGTTCACGCCGCTAGTCTCTCCATCAGACGACACCAAAACTGGACTCTGTGTGGCATCCAACTGAGTGGCTGTCCGGGTCTGCGCTACAACGCTGTAGTCCCCGCCAAGCAGTCCCCTGATGAAAAATGTCCCATCATCAGCCGAAATTCCAGTATTCGCACGCTCGGGTGCATCGCTAGTGGCGGTCACTTTGATGCCGGCAAGGGGGATCCCAGAACTGTCGGTGACCGATCCAGAAATAGTTGCTCCGACACTCAGCGAGACCGTGCCAACGTCGACGGCTTGTCCTAGCGCTACATCAAAACTGGTAGTCACTCCCGCATCAGCTGGAGCCGAATACCACTGAGCGACATAGGCCTCGGGAATGGCGTTCCATGGAGATGAACCGAAGCGCAGTCGGTAGCTGTAGGGGTCAATGTTGGGCAAGACGAAGTCGCCATTGACATCAGTAGTCACCCAACGCAATGGATAATATGCCGAACCCCAAAGAGTGACACTGACTCCAACCGCTGGATCACCGATCGCATCAACCAGGCGGCCAGAGATCGATCCTTGGCCAGCGAGCACCGCATCTGCGGTGGTGGTCTGACCAATGACCGCCGTCACGAGTTGTGGAGCGCTCTCCCCTTGCGCATCGTCAAATCTTTCAACCACGAACCCCAGTCCGACATTCGAGCCAACAAATTCGATGACAAAATCTCCGGCCACCAGATCGGTTATGGCGTAGCACCCGTTGCCATCGCTCACCGATCCCCCGACCAGCAAATCACTGGGACCTGCTGGGGAAGCAGTGACTTCAACGCCAGTGATGGGGTTTCCGTCCTCATCGATCACGCGGCCGGCGATCGAAGCCGCGAGGCGCAGAGTCGCATTGACGAAGATCACGTCCTGGCCAACCGCAACCAACGTCGAGCGTTGAACTGTCTGTCGGCCGGAAGCAGAATACTCGATGTCCACAAATCCTGCTCGTATACCAGCCAGCATGAACTGCCCCTGGGCGTTGGTGGTCGTATCAGTCCAACGAGTCTTCTCATAGCTGAGGTCAGCACCCTCATAGACCCATCGGTCAACAGGTGTCCCGCCCCAATACCGATCTTCCTGCGACCGCACCCGCACCCGGACACCGGCCAATCTCTGCCCCTGTTCATCAAGGACTACGCCCGTACCGAGCCCTCGGGCAGGAGAGCAATATCGGCGATTACCGATGCCTCCCCTCCGCTCAGGCTGAATCTCCTTACATGCCCGGTAGTTGCCGGGAAGGACCCCGTAGCAAAGCCCGGGGCACTGACCTCAACGAAATAGGAACCTGCTTCAAGCCCTTCGAATGAGTAAGAACCGTCCGCCGCCGTAGCCGCCGCTATTGACTCCGGGGCCTTCGAAGGGACGATGGATGATGACCAGGCCGTTACTGTTGCCCCCTCAACGGGGATTCCCGAGCTTGCCTCGGTAACCAACCCGGAGATCGACGCTGTGCCAATAGCGCCGGCTGGACCATCAGCACCGACTGTTGCTAGCAGCACTACGAGGCACCCAACTAGCAGCACCCTTCCGTGAGCAATTGCATGAGAAAGGGAACGTCGCGTATCTTGATTTGCCGCCATGTCGAAGCAATCGGCCGCTTCAGCAACACGGCCATAGTCCAATCGGCTCTATTGATGTCAGTTTGAGTTTTGGGAGCCCTCCGGGCCTTTCTCTATCCGACGGAGCCTTCCATTTGCAGTTCGATGAGGCGACTCCACTCGACTGCGTACTCCATAGGCAGGGTGCGGGTCACGGGCTCGATGAAGCCGTTGACGATCATGCCGATGGCTTGTTCTTCGGAGAGCCCACGGCTCATCAGATAGAACAACTGCTCATCCGCCACCTTCGACACCGTGGCTTCGTGACCAATCTGGGCGTCACGCATGCCGATTTCCATATAGGGATAGGTGTCGCTGACTGAGTCGTCGTCCAGTATGAGGGCGTCACACTGCACATGGCTCTTGCACCCGTAGGCACCGTCTTCGACTCGAACCAAGCCTCGGTAGCTGGAGCGACCGCCGTCCTTTGAGATCGACTTTGAGACGATCTTTGAGGTTGTTTCCGGGGCGAGGTGAACCATCTTGGCCCCGGTGTCTTGATGCTGACCCTTGCCGGCATAGGCGACGGAGAGCACTTCCCCCGTTGCCTTGGGGCCCGCCAGCCAGATGGCCGGGTACTTCATGGTGAGGCGACTACCAATGTTGCCGTCAATCCACTCCATGTGCCCTTCGGCTTCAACCCAGGCTCGCTTGGTCACCAGGTTGTAGACATTAGAGGACCAGTTCTGGATTGTGGTGTAGGTGACATGGGCGTTTGGCTTGACCACGATCTCGACCACGGCCGAATGGAGCGAGTCAGAGGTGTAGACGGGGGCTGAGCAGCCTTCGATGTAGTGAACCTTGGAGCCTTCGTCAGCAATGATGAGGGTTCGTTCGAACTGGCCCATGTTCTCGGCATTGATGCGGAAGTAAGCCTGAAGCGGCATATCTACTTCGACCCCGGGCGGGACATAGATGAAGGAGCCACCAGACCAGACCGAAGAGTTCAGGGCCGAGAACTTGTTGTCGTTGGGTGGGATGATCTTGCCGAAGTACTTCTTCACCAACTCGGGGTACTCGCGCAAGGCGGTGTCCATATCGGTGAACAGCACACCTTGGGCTTCGAGGTCTTCGCGGTTGCGGTGGAAGACAACTTCGCTTTCGTACTGGGCGGTTACTCCGGCCAAGTATTTGCGTTCGGCCTCAGGGATTCCGAGTTTCTCGTAGGTGTCCTTGATGGCATCAGGCAGATCTTCCCATTTATCCACCTGGTTCTCGGTGGGTTTGATGTAGTAGTAGATGTCATCAAAGAAGATTTCCGAAGTATCGCCACCCCAGTTGGGCATCGGGCGCTTCAGGAATCGTTCGTAGGACTTGAGACGGAAGTTGAGCATCCAATCGGGCTCGCCCTTCATCCAGGAGATCTCCCGCAACATGGCCTCATCAAGGCCGCGTTTCGGCTTGAAGACATAGTCTTCTTCGTCGCTCCAGCCGAGCTTGTATTTGTCGAGATCGAGAGCATCGGGGGCAATCGTCATGCCAGTCTCCAAGCTTGATTAGCAGTCAGAATCAACTGCCGAATAATTAGCACTATCACCATAGTAACAAACCCCTCTACACATGGAAACAGGCAACCCCTCAATCGATCCTGCGCAGGTCCTTGGCGTAGCTTCGGCCACGCTCGATATAGGCGGCAACGCCGTAGGAAATCATCTCCGGCGCAACACAATCAGGGCGGATTTTGGCTGGAATGCCGAGGGCCATCGCCCCGCCCGGAACCTCGGTGTCATTGGTGACCACGGCGTTGGCTCCGACCAGTGCCCCGGTTCGCACCACGGCACGATGAAGCACCACTGCCCCGTTGCCAACTAGCGAGCCGCTCTCGATGACGCACCCTTCCAGGTGCACGATGTGGCCAATCACACAATCGTCACCAACCGTGGTTGGCCACTCCGCCGTCGTATGAAGGACCGAACCGTCCTGAATCGAGGTCCTCGCCCCAATGACAATTTTGCCCTCATCGCCTCGAAGCACGGCGCAGGGCCAGACCGAGGAATCCTCACCAATCTCGACATTGCCGATGATCACCGCCTCAGGATGGATGAAGGCACTGGGATGAATGGTCGGCTCGATATCGCCGAGGGCGTAGATAGGCACGGCGCAAACCTAGCCCAGCGAGCACTCAACGAAGAATTACGACATCACGTCCCGGAGGTCCATAACCAGTGCCGATGCTGAGAGTAAGATCAAGGCAGCCACGGTCACATAAGCCACTGGCTCCAACCGCTGCACATCGAAGTGAATATCGGTGCTCTTCTTCACCTTCTGGGTCACTTTCTCGGCCAACGCAACAATGGCGTGGCCCCCATCAAGCGGCGGAAGTGGCAACAGATTCACGATGCCAATGGCGCACGACAAGATGCCAAACCATTCCAGAGAACTGATCCAGCCACCATCAACTGATTGACCAGTGAACTGGGCTTGTGAGACCGGCGACATGAAACGAACGGGCGCCTCAACAGAATCCGGGCTGAACACTGCACCAACATAGGTGCCAATGCTGGTGACCCATAGCCACAAGGCTTCTCCGGTAGCAGAAATCACGATCCAGAGATTGTCCAGCCCGCCTTCGAAGGCGACACCAAAACTCGCCCCGCGAAGAAGGTTGGCTGCGGTGAAGGCCAGGACGGCAGAAACCAGATTGACCATTGGCCCAGCCAAGATGGTCTTGAGCCGCCCATTGTGCGACGCCGCTCGATAGGTGCCGTGCTCGGGAACACCGGGTGGTAGCTCCGAGGATGGGGTCATGCCCCACAACTTCACGTAACCACCAAGGAAGATGGCCTTGAGGCCATAGCGGCAGTCGCCAATATCAAAGCCAATAATCTCGGGACCAAACCCCCAGAAGAACTCGGTCGGGTCCATGCCTGAGCGCCGGGCAGCTACAAGGTGTCCGCCTTCATGGGTGAGGACAATGATCCCGATAAAGAGCAGTAGCCAGAGACCACTGGGCGCAAGAATGCCAAGCAGTGCGAGTGAGGCGACGGTGATTCCCGCCCAAACGGGCGAGATTCTGAGGTTGGTCAAGGTGGCTCTCTTCTGGTGCGGGAACAGCCGGGACCCATACATGACCACGCCAACGCGGACAAGAAAAGTCAACTTGAGCGATCAGGAACGTTCACCCAGAGTGGGCTAGGCCAATTGGCCTATGGATCCAGTCGACCGCCGGAACGATCACCCAATGGGCCCTCCATTTTGCGAGCTACCCCAGCTATCAGGCACGAACCTCAGTATCAGGAGCCGAAAGTTCCGTATTGGCCTTTGAAGAACACCATCGGATCAGCCTCACCAACAACTTCGAGATGAACCACTCGCCCAACAATCAAGATGTGATCACCAAGCTCGACCACCCGGTCAAGCGTGCAGTCAATCACCGCATTGCTGCCAGGCAAGATGGGAGCCCCGGTGCCAGGTGCCGGGGTCCAATCGACGCCGACAAACTTCTCATCCGAGCGCGAGGCCATAACGCCGCAGAGTTCCATCTGATCCAGGGCTAAAACGTTGACGCAGAAGCCGCCAGCCTCCTGGATTGCTGGTCCGCTAGTCGAGCCAGTTCCGAGGAAGAAGCCGACCAGAGGCGGATCAATGGAGATCGAGGCAAAAGATCCGATAGCAACCCCCTTTGGCTGGTCACCATCCAAGCTGGTCACCACCGTCACACCGGTTGGGAATTGTCCCAGCACACTTCGGTAGTCGGCTGGGTCGATTGTTGGTTCCTCACTCATGACCCAGAGTCTAGACAGACTCCTCAGCCCGGTCATAACTACCGGCCCGAATCGAGGCTATGCAGTCTGGATCGTTGCGTGATCTCCGGAGACAAGAACCAGTTTCTCTCTCGCTGCTAGCACTTCGCACGCTCCGCCAGCCATCTCGTTGGCCCGGATGACAGCTTGGGCCACCCAATCATCGGAGTGAGACGGATCATGATGGAACAGAACCAGGCGCCGGGCGCCAGCCTGCACCGCTACCTCAACGGCATAAGAAACCGTGGAGTGGCCCCATTCTTTCTTGTTGGCAAAGTCTTCCTCGTCGTACTGAGCGTCGTGAATCAGCACATCAACATCTCGACACAGTTCAAGGACCGAATCTGACACCGCCATCGAACCGTCGATTGGCTGTTGATGATCCGGGATATAGGCGACCGATCCCTCTTCGTAATCGATCCGATAGCCATTGGTTGGCCCAATGTGCTCGACCGGCCGAACCAGAACTTCGACAGAGCCACAGGTCAGCCGGGCATCAGATGTCTCAACAAAGTCAACCGTGCCAGGGAGTACGTGGAGATCAACCGGGAACAAGGGTGGACGGACGAAAGACTGGACGGCTTCTTGCAGGGTTCCTTCTTCTTGGGCTGGGCCCACAACGACCAACTCCGCCTCGCCATTGAGCAAGGGCACAAAGAACGGCAAGCCCTGAACATGATCCCAATGCAGGTGGGTGACCAACGCCGTGCCCTGAAATGCCTTTACCGGCGCAGCCGGGTCCAGCCGCTGTGCCTCCAACTGTTCGGCCTTCAGCCGGTCACCCAAGTACCGGACACCGGTGCCAAGATCAAGGATGATTGGGTCCTCAGACCCACAATGCAGCACAACGCAGGAGGTGTTGCCACCAACACCAACCGTTGAGCTGCACGAGCACGGGGTCGATCCCCGTACCCCAAAGAACTCGATCTCAATCATGCGGTCCCGTTCATGTTGGTCTTCGCTCAGGAACCTAGGGCACCAAGTTAGGCCCCGTAAAGGGTTTGTGAATAAGGTCTCATTGTGCTGCAACCGACTTCAGGCCTCCTTTCCGACACCAGCGACGGTGTTATTGCTGTGGTCAAACAAGACTGTCCAACTTGTGAACTGGTCGTTCCTGCCCTTGAACAGCTGGCAGCCGGGTTGTCCGAAGTCGGACAATCTCTGACGGTGCTAAGCCAGGACGATCCGGATTTCCCTCAGTCCATCACCGGAGTCCTGGATGAGCGAGGTCTGGAATTTTCCTGGCACAACCAGATTGAAACTGTGCCAACCCTGCTACTGGTGAAGGACGGGAAAGAGCTACAGCGAACCGTTGGATGGTCGCGCGAGCAGTGGGAGGCCCTCAGCGGAATAGCTGAACTGGCCCCGGATCTACCCGAGCAACGCCCCGGATGCGGATCACTATCGGTTGACCCCAACCTGAGCGATGAGCTCACTGTCCGCTTCAGTGGCTCAACCCTGCACAGTCGGCGTATCGAGATCGCGGTCCTTGAAGACGAGATGGAAGCCGGTTTTGATCGGGGCTGGAGTGACGGTCTCCCGGTTGTGCCACCAACGGAGGCCCGTGTACTTCGCATGCTGCAAGGCACAACACGCGACGCCCAAGACATTGTGGCCATCGTGCCGCCCGATCTGGTGGAAGCCACCGTCGAGCAGATTGCCGTCAATGCCGTCCTCGCTGGTTGCAAGCCCGAGTACTTCCCCGTCGTGCTGGCCGCCGTTGAAGCCGCCTGCAGCCAGACCTTCAATATGCACGGCCTGTTGGCCACCACCTATTTCTCCGGTCCGGTGATTGTTGTCAACGGCCCCATTGCCGAACGTATTGGCATGAACGGCGCCAACAATGCTTTTGGTCAGGGAAACCGGGCCAACATGACCATTGGTCGAGCCCTCCAACTAGTGATCAGAAATCTTGGCGGCGGACGTCCGGGCGATGCCCGCCGCTCTGGCATTGACATGGCGGTGCTTGGCAACCCAGGCAAACTCTCATTCTGCTTCGCCGAGCGTGAACATGATTCACCCTTCACTCCCCTGAGCGTGGCCCGCGGCATGGATCCTGGCGTCGATGCTCTCACCCTATTCGCCGGGCAAGGGCCGACTCCGGTCGCCGATCAGATCTCGCGAACACCCGAGTCACTGGCCCGCTCCATGGCTGCCGTTTTGCGAACGGTGGCTCATCCCAAGCTTGTCATTGCCTTTGATGCCATGTTGGTGGTGACCCCCGAGCACGGTCGCATTTTCACCGAAGCTGGTTGGGATCGGGCGCGATTGTTGCAAGAACTTGAGCAACTGCTGCTGCTGGATGGTGACGACCTGATCCGAGGAGCCAACGGCATTGCCGAAGGCTTGCCGGAATCAGTAGCTGGCACCCAGATGCCCAAGTTCCGACCGGGAGGCCTCCACATCTTGCATGCTGGAGGCAACGCCGGACTGTTCTCTGCCATCATCGGTGGCTGGGTCTCTGGGCCAATGGGCAGCGAACTTGTAACCATCGAGATCAAACCATGATCGCCACAGCCGTCCATCCAGACCACTTCTACCAACCCCTTCCACCAACCCCTTCTGCCTAGGAGCCACTCATCATGACCGTCGTTCTTGATCCAACCGCAGGCAAGCCAGCAGCCGCCATCGAAACGGTCCCCCGACCAACGAGCCTTGATGGCCTCACGGTGGCCTTGCTCGACATCTCCAAGGCACGAGGTGATGTCTTCCTGGATCGAGTCGACCAACGACTCAGCGACCTTGGTATCGCAACCAAGCGATTCAAGAAACCAACATTCGCCAAGCCAGCACCAGTCGATCTTCGACACGAGATTGCCACCAGCTGTGACGCAGTGATCGAAGCATTGGCCGATTGAGGTAGTTGCACGTCATGCAGTGTGCATGACATCGCTGACCTGGAACGACGAGGAATCCCTGGAGTTTTTGTTGCCAGTGAGGTCTTTGTCGGAGCAGCACAAACTCAGGGTGATGCGTTGGGTTTTCAGCCGGAACGTCTCTTCGTTGCCCACCCGATTCAGGACCGGACTGACGAAGAGATGCGTGCAATTGCTGACCAGGCCGTTGACGCCCTCATCGCCAAACTAACCACCAAGAAATAGCTGCTGGCAGGCTATGCCGTTCCCCCACTGGGTCGCCCGCTTCAACAAGCGGGTCACGAACCGTTTCATCGAGCCGATCGCTAACCGAGCACCGGGGTTCGCTGTTGCGACTCCCCTGCGGCTGACTCGCCTGTAACTAGTTCTCCTGACAGGATCTAGCTTGGCAAGCGGTAGGTCTGTCCGTCGAAGGTGGCTAGGCCGTCGGCGACCACGGTGCTGGCCACTTGCCTGGCTCGCGCCACTTGATCCGGCCAGCCCATCATGGTTGCCAGCTGGCCAAGTCCGACTGGTGATTGCGCCAACGCCTTTACCAACCGGCCTCGACCTTGGCGATCCGATCCATCGAACGTGCTCTGTTTGGTTGACACCTTGGCCGAGCGCTTGGCCGGATCTGGCGCCCCGGGGTCTCCCGTCTTGGCTGCCCGTGCTCTGGCCGTGTTCCAGGCACAATCTGGTTGCAGTGGACACGCCTCGCAGGTCGGTTTGGATCGACAAAGCAGGGCCCCAACCTCCATCAGCGCTTGATTCCAGGCCCAGCCCTCCCCCACCGGAACCAGATCATCAGCCAGCTGTTGGACCTCGGATGCCTTGAGCTGCCGATTCCCTAGTCTGGCTAGGACCCTGGCGATATTGGTATCGACAACACCGTCGTCGTATTCAAAGGCGAAAACCCGGACTGCACGTGCGGTGTAGGGGCCAATACCGGGAAGATTCAACAGCTCAGAACGGTTAGAAGGTATACGGCCGTCGTGCTCGTCCCGGATCCATGCCGCCGCTCGGTGAAGGTTGACAGCACGGCGGTTGTACCCCAGCCCCGTCCACGCTTGGATGACTGCACCAACCGGCTGATCGGCCAAGGCCGTCGGAGTAGGGAACTGTTGAAGGAAGCCAGGCAAGCGTTCGACCACCCGAGAAACCTGGGTCTGTTGGGCCATCAACTCACAGACCAGAATCAGCCACGGGTCACGACTCTTGCGCCAAGGTAGGTCTCGACCAAACACCGCGAACCACGCCAACAGCGGTTCCGGACTGGTGAGCAATCCCGGAACTTCCCCGGCATGCCCGAAAGTGACTAGCCGCTCCGTCAAGATGCTTAGTCTTCCCAGATTTCTGGCCCGTATGGACGGCTACGCTGCGGGGCAGCATCGCGCTTCCAAACCAGAACCTTGCGCTTGAAGTAACAAACCTCTTCACCGCGCTGGTTGATGCCTTTGGTTTCAACGGCAACGATGCCGCGATCACCCTTCGAGGTTTCTCTCGTTGACAAAACCCGCGTCTCGGCATAAATGGTGTCACCGTGAAATGTTGGCTTGGAATGTTTGAGCGTCTCGATCTCCAGGTTGGCGATGGCCGCCCCCGATACGTCGGCCACGCTCATGCCGAGCACCAGCGAGTACACCAGGTTCCCGACCACCACATTTTTCTTGTGCACTGTCTCGTTCTCGGCGAACCAGGTGTTGGTGTGTAGCGGATGGTGGTTCATGGTGATCATGCAGAACAGGTGATCATCAGCCTCAGTGATGGTCTTTCCCGGCCAGTGTTTATAGATGTCGCCGACCTCAAAGTCTTCGAGGTAGCGGCCAAAGGGACGGTCGTGCTCAGTCATGCCTGCCAGTCTAGTTTGATCAACCGATGCCTTCGAATGCGCTGGCCCCAGACATGGGCCGACCGAAAGCGGTAATTCGGGCCAGCGTGTTCTATTCTCACTGCCCATGACACAGCCCGACTTGCAAGATGCTGCTTCGGCCATCGAACTTGCCTCCAAGATCGTTCGTGAAGCAACCGCTCATTTGGCCGCCACTGGATCGGTTGATGACGATCAGGTTCTGGCCTATGACCTGGCCCACGCCGCGGCCGCGGTCGAGACCGCCCGATCCATGCTGGACTATGGAGCTAAGGGAGACATTGAAGCCAAGTTCACCTGCATCTTCGTCGCCGACGCCCTCAGCGACCTCGGGGCCAAGATTTGGGGCCGTGAATCCCAATGGAACTGTGACCCAACCGCCCTTGACGCCGCCCGAGACTTCGTCGCTATCTGGCGTGACCCGGCCGTACTGGCGGCCCTAGCTTTCGAAGATGGGCCTCGCCACCTCGATCCAGAGTTTGACCTGGTGCAAGACACTTTCCGGCGTTTCGCGGAAGAAGAAATCAAGCCCCACGCCGAGCATATTCATCGCACCAATAGTGATATTCCCGAAGAGATCATCCAGGGGCTGGCCGAGATCGGGGTCTTTGGTCTTTCCATCCCGGAGGAGTACGGGGGCTTCGCCGGTGGCGGCGAGAGCGACTACTTCGGCATGGTTATCGCCACTGAAGAACTCAGCCGGGCCAGCCTCGGCGCCGGCGGCTCACTGATTACCCGCCCCGAGATTCTGGCCCGGGCCCTAGAAGCTGGCGGAACCGAGGAGCAGAAGCAGGCCTGGCTACCTCGCCTGGCAACCGGTGAAATCATGAACGCGGTTGCTGTCACCGAACCCGACTTTGGCTCTGACGTTGCCGGAGTCAAGGTCACCGCCACCAAGAGTGAGGACGGGACTCAGTGGTTACTCAACGGGGTCAAGACCTGGTGCACGTTCGGTGCACGAGCCGACATTTTGATGGTCCTGGCGCGGACCAATCCTGATCGCTCACTGGGCCACAAGGGTCTTTCCATCCTGATCGTGCCCAAAGATCGCGGTGACGCCCACGGTTTCACCCAGGTGCAAGACGGCGACGGCAAGCTGGAGGCTCGCCCCATTGACACCATTGGCTACCGGGGCATGCACTCCTATGAAGTGGCCTTCGAAAACTTTGCCGTACCGGCCGAGAACCTGATCGGGTTGGAAGACGGCGAGGGACGGGGCTTCTACTTCCAGATGGCCGGTTTCGAGAACGGTCGCCTGCAGACCGCGGCACGCGCCGTTGGTGTCATGCAAGCCGCATACGAGACGGCCAAGGAATACGCCGAGAACCGGGTGGTCTTTGGTGCCCCCATTGCGGATTACCAACTAACTCGGGCCAAGCTGACGCGCATGGCCGTCATCATCCAGGCCTCGCGCCAGTTCGCTTATTCGGTGGGCAAGATGATGGCCAAGGGTGAAGGCAAGATGGAAGCAACCCTGATCAAGGCTTATGTATGCAAGGCAGCCGAATGGGTGACTCGCGAAGCAATGCAGATCCATGGCGGCATGGGGTACGCCGAGGAGTACGACGTGAGCCGCTATTGGTTGGATGCTCGGGTCTTGTCCATCTTCGAGGGGGCTGATGAAACCCTGTGCCTCAAGGTGATTGCCAGAACCCTGGTCCGCGAAGCGGGCTAGTTCAGCCGGACCAGCAGTTCCGGGGCAACCGGCATCGTTGAGGGTGCAAGCTGATCGGGGGTGACCTTGCCATCAGGTCCGAGAACGCCATCGACCCGGTCTAGATCGAGCACCACCAAGTCAGTTCTGGAGTCGGCATCGCAACGCGCCTTGATTTCTTTCCAGACCAGCGTCGGCAACCAGACTCCGGGCCCCATTACTAGCCAGACCGCCAAGCCCGCAGTTTCTGCCTCGGTGACTTGTCGGATCGTGTCGCTACTGACCAGCGATTGGCGAGACACATCCGAACCGCCAGCCATAACCGGTTCGTCGGTCCCGGCGGCATCGGTATGGATCACGACAACGGTCTCTGTGTTCAATTCGACTGTCTCCAGGTGCCGCGTCGCCGAGAACTGCCAGCAATCTTCCAGAACTAGCCTGGCCTCAACCCGAGGATTTTTCGCCAATACAAGTCTGTTACACAACCACCAGAGTGGGCCAACACCAGGCTGACGACTCAACAGCTGACGACAGGCAGTAATGAGGGCTCGCTGCTCGTTGGCGAAGAATCCAAGAGCATCCGCAGCCTCCTCGACCAACAGGCCCGAATCGACACCCCTGGATCGGGCAACAAAACGCAATTGCTCAATGGGATGCACCCCACCAAGGCTAGGGGAACGCTGTCCATGGCCGTGTCCGCCAATGAAGAAGAATCTTCTCCGAAGAAAGATCGTCGCCAAAGCTCGGTCAGACGCCCAATTCTGCGCTAGCCTCGCACGCCGTGGCCTTAGCAACCGACGAGATGATCCTGGACTCCATTCGAGGCAAGGGATTCCCAGTCCGTGACTGGCTCACCTCGTTCCCACTTGTGATGGTCGTGCTCGATCCATTTACCAATGAGAGCGCATGGATACTGGAGACCGCAGGCAAGCTGCTTGAGCATTTCCAGCCATCTGATGTTCGTACCGCGTTTCTTCTTGCTGGCGATGACGATGAGTGTCGCCAGTTTCTTGGTCCATGGGCCGAGCGCTTCTTAACCTTTGCTGATCCAGAACGCAAAACTATTACTCAGCTGGGACTGAAGCAGTTGCCTGGCTTGGCCATCATCCAGCCGACCCTGCAAATTGAAGTGGCCGATGGGTGGGATCCCGAAGGTTGGCATGACCTGGTTTCGCCGCTGGCCAAGATGCTCTCGTGGAGCCTGCCACTGATCCCAGCACCCGGTGACCCTGCCCCCTTTGCCGGCACACCGGCCCAGGGCTAGACAACACACGAATCATGGTGGCCCAGCGCCTTGAGCGCATGGTTGATCGTGTTCGCCAGTGGCGTAGTGGTTCATCAACCAGCCAGCTGAGCACACCAGTCGTCGTCGCCGCTGATCTGCCAGACACTGATCTTCCACGGCTCCGTCAGATCATTGACGATTGTCTCCTTGCGCGAGGCGGAGAACTCGCAGCGCGACAACGGGCAACCGCCATTGCTGCCACCTTCCTTGGCCTGGATGAGGAGGGCCGTCGTAGCTTCTTCCGGCTCTTGGCTGATGAGTATGACCATGATGACGATGCCGTTGACCACTGCATGGCCATGGTCGCTGCTAGCCAGGACCTGAACGAACGACGGATTGCCGAACTGGCCCTGGCCGAGGCGCTACGACCCAAACGACAGCGTTTGCTTCATCGGTTTGTTGGCCTTGAAGGTGGGCTCGGCTTTCTGGTCGATCTTCGTGAAGAGCTTCTTATTCATCGACGAGACGATCCGCCAATGGCTGCGGTCGACGATGACCTCCGCTCACTGTTAGAAACCTGGTTTGATCTAGCCCTGCTGCGGCTGGAGCGACTGACGTGGGACGACACGCCTGCTGCCCTTCTGGAGAAGTTGATCCAGTACGAAGCGGTTCACGCCATTGAGTCCTGGGAGGATCTCCGCGGCCGACTTGGTCCCGGACGGCGTTGCTATGCCTTTCTGCACTCGATGATGGCTGGTGAGCCTCTGATCTTCGTTGAGGTTGCGCTGACTCAAGGAATCGCATCCGAGCTTGCTCCCCTACTCGATCATGGTGCTGACCGGGCGGAAGCAGTATCGGCTGACAGCGCAATCTTCTATTCGATTTCCAACTGCCACCGCGGACTGGCCGGAGTTTCTCTCGGAGATTTCCTGATCAAGAAAGTGGTGGAAGATCTGGCTCTTGAGTTGCCAAACATCACGACCTTCGCCACCTTGTCTCCCATCCCGGGGTTCCGCCGTTGGCTCACTGGCCAGCTGCAAATACAGGTCGAGATCGTTTCCCTTGAGCAAGACAGTTTTCTTACACCGCTCGAGTCTGCTCTCATCAGTCCGGATGATCCCTCCAAGGCGGCCGCAGTCCTGCTTGGGTTGATTTCCTCGGACACCCCGCCGCCTCGTGTCAGCATTGATCCACTTCAGAGTGTCCTCACTCGTCTAGTTGCTACCTATCTCAGCGGAACCAAGCCCACCGCAGGAAAGCCATCGGTGAAGCACGGTGAACGGGCAATCGATCCGGTGGCGCACTTTCACCTCTCCAATGGGGCACGGATCGAACACATCAACTGGTGGGCCAATCCAAATCAGACAGGATGGGAACGAAGCTTGGCTTTCATGGTCAACTATCGGTATGTGCCTGGTGAGATCGAGTCCAACCACGATGACTACCTGGGAAGCGGCCGCGTCAGTATGGCCGACGAGATCCAACAGCTCCTGAGCGCCCGTTAGGCGCCAGTTTCACCAAGGCCGTACCTGGAAGGTCAAAAAGTTCGACAGCCCCGGCGAAGTAGAAGCCAGGACTGTCGATGCTGCCTACTTCAGGAACAATGGACCGGATGTTCCCTCCAAACCGGTCCAAGATTTCTTGTGTAATAGCAGGACCCCCGCCGCAGGGTCACCCGCAGTATGACGTGGTCCGAGCAATCGGTCTGTGACTCAAATCACGAACCGAGTGTGACATTGGTCATATATTCCTCACAGGGTTTTGTGCCACTAAACACTCCGACTAAAGAGCAGCCAATTCATCCGGGCTCAGCACCACTATCCCGCCCCGGCGGGTCTCAATCAGCTCCTCTGATCGAAATTGCGCCAGTACCCGTGCGGTAGCTTCGCGACTGGCACCGACCCAATTAGCCAGCTCTTGTTGGGTAAGCGAAAGCTCAATTCCTCGCTCGGTTCTGGTCGCAAGGTCATTTGCTTTGCTGACAGTTTGCCCGTCGGCCACCAGGGCGATCAAGGTTGAGGCAATCCGAGAACTCAAGGATCCACCACGAGAAACATACATGGTGGCCGCTTGGCGAATACGACGTGCCATCGACTGCATGATTCGCAACGCCGCCTCGGGATGGGAAGACAAGAACAGGCGAAAGTCCTCCGAACTCACCACTACCGCAACCACTGGGCCTTTGGCCACCATGGAAGCTGATCGGGGCAAGCCATCAAGGGCGGACATTTCGCCGATCAAATCGCCCGCCTTTCGGTGACCAATCAACTGTTGAGTGCCCCCCTCTCCCACCAGAGTGATGCAGACCAGCCCCGACTCGATGGCAAACACCGCGCCACCGACCGATCCCTCCTTGTCCAAGTACGCGCCATCGGAATAGTGTCGAACGCGACCAACCAACCGAATATCGCCCCACTCTGATTCAGACAGATCTCGCACCGACATTGGCGTCTCCGACAAACAGTTTCTCTACCGGCCAACTTCTACTACCGGCCAGTTGGAACGCGCTAACCCTATCCTCGGGTTCGAAGTGCCGCCCGGACCCGACTTTGGTGTCAAGACTCTGCAATCAAGGCTCGCTTGCCACTTCGCGAACATTTCCAGACAAATCCGGGCATTGGGGAATATTTCAGCCCCAGCCGCTTCTGGACTCTTGGGGCCGAACCATTTCCGTGTAGGCTTCCATGAACCTTGGGTGGCCATCAATACAGGAGAAGCTTGTGACGAAACAAACGGGAGCAGCCAGTCAGCTCTGTGAGCATGGCGAAGTGGCAGCTGCTTGTCTTGATTGTTTTGCGATGCCCCAACCCTTGGCACCAAAGAAGAAGCAAAACCAACGAACGACAAAGTCGCCGACCAGCGAGAACGACTTGATCGCTCCCCTCACTGGCTCGCTTGATATGTCGCTGCGAGTAGAAGATCCAAGCGTTGCCCTTGGCCAGACCCTGCTCACGGCTCGCACCTTCCCCCATCACCTTCGTCGCTCCGGATGGGTCTACTTGCGAACCGCAGACCGACTCGTTGCCCGAGCAAAGGTCAAGAAGGTTGTTTGGGAACTGGAGCGGAACTGCCTCGGAAGCGGTGAAGCCCTCGGCGCTGGCATGTGCCTAGAGGTCGATCCAAAGACCTGGGATGCCACCATCGATTCTGAACTTGGTGTTCTTGCCGAAATGCAGTCCAAGGGATACCGGTACTTGACCAGCGGTGACGAAGGCGAGATTATTCACTACTCTGGCGGCAAGCCAGTCGACATGTCTCGCTTCGAAGATGACGAGGACGAGGACTAGTCCTGCCCGTCAAACAGACCGGCTTCTCACCGCAAATCGGTTTCTACTAGCTCAGTGACCTCGTGGAATCCCTGGCTGTCAAGGATCCACCCCAGTTCCTTGTCCGGACGGAAACGCCACCAACGATTGTCCTCATCCACCCTGAGTTGGGAACCGTTTCCAGTCACCTGGTTGGCGCTCACACGTGAGCGTGGGCCAAGAAGGACTCGGGCCTCTTCGAGAAGGCCTGCTTCTGGATTCCATTGTCTCGTGGCAACATGCAGACCACGAGAACCTCCTTCTAGCCAAGCGACGGCCTGAACGAGCAGATCGTTGGCGGCAACACCAGCCGTATCGGCTAGCTGGATAAAGGCCGCGTCTCGAAGGGCTTGTGTCGGCTTGCGGGCTCCGACACGAGCAACCAGGAGTTCACAGGCCCGGCGAGCGAGGTCCTGCTCCAACGTCAGATCTAAACCGGATCGTGTTTCCTGATGGAGCAGATCCGTCGCTCGGACCGCAGCATCATTGGCCAACATTTCCAGCTCCCGCAACCGCAAGCCTGCATCAATCGGAGGCGGAGTCCCAAGCGAGACTGCGCTGCCTGCTCGGTCAGGGGCCGGAATTGG
>JAJRQY010000108.1 GCA_024280015.1 Actinomycetes bacterium | reverse complement strand
GGGCTTCACCGGTTCCTGAACGAACACGAGTCTCTAGGACTTCGCGGTCGCCAGGATTAAGGTCCAGTGGGTTTAGTCGCATAGCCACATTCTGTCACATCACCATGTTTAACGCGAACATCCACTAGGGGCCGGTTACTACTCATTCCTGATAGATCTGAGTTCGGCCTGGGGCCAAGACCCGGCTACCCTGTGCCGCCGTGGCTGATAGACCTCATGCAGAACGACTTGCCGACCTGGAACAGCGAAAGGAACAGGCCCTCAACCCGGGGTCTGAGCGCGCCATCCAACGCCAACACGACAAGGGCAAAATGCTCGCTCGTGAGCGGCTGGACTACCTCTTGGATAAGGGCTCCTTCCATGAGCTGGACATGCTGGCCCGCAGCCGTGATCCAGAAGCAACTTCTCGCCCATACACCGACGGCATCGTCACCGGGTGGGGCACCATTGATGGGCGCAAGGTCGTTGTCTTCAGTCAAGACTTCACCATCATGGGTGGTTCCTTAGGTGAGATCTTCGCCGCCAAGGTCCACAAGGCCATGGACCTCGCCCTCTCCATTGGAGCACCGTTCATTGGCCTCAACGACGGTGCCGGGGCCCGCATCCCTGAAGGTGTCGTCAGCCTCGACGGCTACGGCGGAATCTTCTATCGCAATGTGCAGGCTTCGGGAGTCATTCCCCAGATCAGCGTGATCATGGGACCATGCGCTGGTGGTGCGGTTTACAGCCCGGCCATGACCGACTTCGTGTTCATGGTCAAAGAGACCTCGCACATGTTCATTACCGGTCCAGACGTGGTCAAGACTGTGACTGGTGAAGATGTCACCCTGGAAGAGCTAGGTGGTGCTGGCTCGCACTCATCAAAGTCCGGTGTTGCTCACTTTGTCTCCAATAGCGAAGAAGAGGTCCTGGACGACGTCAAATACCTACTTTCGTTCCTGCCGGACAACAATCTTGGTTTGCCGCCCCAGATCGAATCTGACGATGATCCTGACCGTCGTTGTCCCGAGCTAGTCGACATCCTGCCCGACAGCTCAAACCTGCCGTACAACATGATTGACATCATCAAGACCATTGTTGATGACGGCGAATTCATGGAATACCAGGCCAACTGGGCCAAAGCCATTGTCTGTGGCATGGCCCGCATTGACGGACGTGCCGTTGGTGTCGTCGGGAATCAGCCGATGATTCTGGCCGGTGTCTTAGACATCGAAAGCTCCTCCAAGGCGGCCAGATTCGTCCGGACTTGCGATGCCTTCAACATCCCGATCCTGACCATGGTCGACGTCCCCGGCTTCTTGCCCGGCGTCGACCAAGAACACGGCGGCATCATCCGCCACGGAGCCAAGCTGCTCTATGCCTATTGCGAGGCATCGGTGCCGAGAATCCAGGTCATTACCAGAAAGGCCTATGGCGGCGCGTATGTTGTCATGGACTCCAAGGGCATCGGCTGTGACCTATCCCTCGCCTGGCCTTCAGCCGAGCTGGCCGTCATGGGACCCGAAGGGGCGACCGACATTGTCTACAAACGCGAGATCCAGTCAGCAGCGGATCCGGCTGCTCGACGAACCGAGCTAGTTGATGAATACAAGGAGAAGTTCGCCAATCCTTGGATCGCGGCCGAACGGGGCTTCATTGACGACGTGATCGACCCGGCGGACACGCGCCGTAAGGTCATTGCTGGTTTCGCCATGCTGGAAGCTAAACGCGAAGATCTGCCTAAGCGCAAGCACGGTAACGTTCCGCTCTAGGAGGGCCTGTGCAGATCTCACCCCAAGCAACTGATGAAGAGACAGCCGCCATTGTTGCTGGCATGGAAGCCCTGTGGCCAAAGCCGAATCTGGCCGGGCTGATCCAGAAGGAGCAACCGACAGCATGGCGGTTTAGTGGCCGCTGGTGGGATGGACCCTTGCCCCGCAATGCCCGGCGTTTCTAGCTCGTGAGTACCGCAACGCCGGGACCATCAGCCACTTCAGGACCACTGGCGGATATACGAGTTGTCGATCTGTCGACGGTGATTGCTGGTCCTGGGTGTGCCCGCCATCTGGCTGACTTCGGCGCAGATGTCATCAAGGTCGAGCGCAGGGGCGTTGGTGACACGGTCCGAAATATGGGCTGGAAAGACCCGAGCGACGGTGAGAGCCTCTTCTTTAAGAACACCAATCGCAACAAGCGCCTGGTTCAGCTGGATCTTCGGGATCCGGAGGAGGCTGAGAAGCTTCTGAAGCTGGTGGAGACCAGCCAGATCCTGGTTGAAAATATGCGGCCGGGCAAGATGGAAGCGCTTGGCCTTGGCCCCGATGTGCTCCTAGCCCGCAACCCGAAGCTTGTCATTGTTCGGGTCACTGCCTTTGGCCAGACCGGCCCATACAAGGACCGTCCTGGTTTCGCCACCCTGGCCGAGGCCATGTCGGGTTTCGCCGCCATCAATGGGGATGAGAACGGCTCGCCGACCTTGCCACCAATTGCCCTGACCGATGAGGTCACGGCCTTAGCTGGCGCGTTTGCTGCCATGGTGGCGCTGCATTCTGGTGTTGGACAGGTGGTCGACTTGTCACTGATTGAGAGCCTGATCCAGATGATGGGTCCACTCCCGACCTTGTGGATGCAGTCGGGCCAGCTCCAGCCTCGGCTTGGCTCAGGCCTGCCCTATTCGATTCCTCGCGGCACCTATGAGACCAGTGACGGTAAGTGGGTTGCCGTTTCTTCTTCGGCCGACACGGTTGCCGCCCGGGTGATGGATCTTATTGGTCTCGGTCACGACGAGCGGCTGACGTCGGTTCCTGGGCGGATGGAGAATCGAGATCTGGTCGAGGGCCGCATGAGGGCCTGGACCATCGAGCGAACACTGGATGAAGTGCTGGTTTCCTTCCAGGCAGCTGATGCTGCGGCGGCACAGGTCTATGACATGCAAGACCTGTGTGCGGACCCTCATGCCAAGGAGCGTGACATGTTCATCACCGTCGATGGCTACCCAATGACCGGTCTGATCGCCAAGCTGTCGGAGACCCCGGGTGAGGTGCGTTGGCCTGGTGGCCGGCTCGGAGCCGATGACGAGCTTCTGGATGACATGCTGCTCGATCAGGAGTAGCGAGTTTGTTTCTCGAAGTATTGGTGCTCAGTCGGCAGCGGCGACGGCGACTTCAATACGATCTTGGCGCCATTCTTTGGCCGAGATGAGAGCCTGATCGGCGGCGCTCATGATGGCGTCAGGGCTGAAGGCATGAGCTGGGTAGCAAGCGACCCCGGCCCACATGGTGAGTCCGGTTTCGCTTCCCAAAAGCTGGCGACGAATTCGTTCCACGGTCCAGATGGCGCCGTTCTCCGGGGTGTCTTCCAGCAAGAGGGCGAAGTAGCCGCTCTGCAAGCGACAAGCCGTGTCGGCTTCTCGGAGGGTGACACGGATGCTCTCGGCCACCGCGTGGGCATCGGCTTCGACCGGTTCGCCCTTTGGTAGGCCAGAAACGACTTCGAGCAGAACGACCGCCACGGGACGCAGGTGGCGTCGAGCCGCAGCAACGCGGGACTCAAGAGCGACATTGAAGAAGCTTTCGCTAAACAACCCGGTAGCCGGGTCAGTCAGCGTCTCGCTGGAACTGTCGGTAACTTCGTAGTCTTCGAAGGCAACACTCTCAAGCTCAGTGCGGAGATGCTCTTCGGTTTCTTGAGCTTCAGATCGAACGGCTCGGAGTTCGTCCTCAACCAGCTTCTGAATAGCGGATTGCTCGGACAAGCGCTGACCCAGGCGGACTCCCTCAACCCCAGCGGCCAAGGCAAGAAGCCCAGCAACCGCACCGAACATCGGCTCGTTGAACCCAAAGGCAACAAGGCCCGCGGCAAGTCCAAGGGCGCCGGTAACTAGTCCTGGTAGAGAGTCTCGTCCGTTCATTGCTGTCTCCATCGGCCGCTGAGCCCAAATCTGAAGTGGATTGAGACTACCTTTCGCGAGCGCCATGACGGCGGAGCTCGCTAAAGAATGAAATGCCCCCATCTATTGGGCATTGGTGCGATCTGAGCTACTGGGTCTGCTGACGGTATTGGGCTACCAGATCAGCAACGTCGGCGATGATCTTGCCAAGTTCGAAATCCTTGGGGGTGTAGACGGCGGCAACACCTTGTTCCAGCAGGGTCGCCCGATCATCTTCGGGGATGATCCCGCCAACGATGACGGGGGCTTCGATCCCGGTGGCCCGAAGCTGCTTGATGATGTCGGGTACCAGCTCAAGGTGACTGCCGGAAAGGATGGAGATACCAATGGCATCGACGTCCTCATCGGTGGCAACGGTCACGATTTGCTCCGGAGTAATTCGAATGCCCTGGTAGATGACTTCCATTCCAGCGTCGCGGGCGGCAACCGCAATCTGCTCGGCTCCGTTGGAGTGGCCATCCAGTCCCGGTTTGGCCACCAGGAAGCGGGGCGGTCCGCCCGGCAGCACTTTCATTCGCTCCGCAATCTCATTGAGAGCGCCGGAGCCGCCACCAGCACCAGCGGCGGCACTGATTCCCGTCGGTGCCCGGTACTCGCCAAACACTTCGCGCAACAGGCCCGCCCATTCACCGGTGGTTCCTCCGACTTCGGCCAGAGCAATGGAGGCAGGCATGATGTTGGAGCCGTCCTCGGCTGCTTTTCGAAGCTCGGACAAGGCTGCGGCTACTGCTCCGCCGTCCCGATTGGATCGCCAGGCGACGACGTCAGCAATCATTTCTTCTTCGACCTTGGAATCAATCTTCAGGATGCTTTCCGCGCCACCAAGGGGAGACTCGGCAGCCTCTTCGAAGGCATTGACACCAACAATGGTGATCTCACCCCGCTCGATACGACGCATGCGTTCGGTGTGAGAGCGGACCAGTCGACCCTTGAGTTCTTCGATGGCGTTGAAGGCGCCGCCCATTTCCAAGACATCATCCAGCTCAGCGGTTGAGGCCTCGATCAGTTCATTGGTTTTGGCTTCGATGACGTGGGAGCCAGCAAAGATGTCGCCGTACTCCAACAGGTCGGTCTCAAAGGCCAGGACCTGTTGCATGCGTAGGGCCCATTGCTGATCCCACGGGCGAGGTAAGCCGAGTGCTTCGTTCCATGCGGGGAGTTGGACTGAACGCGCACGGGCGTCCTTGGAGAGGGTGACCGCCAACATTTCCAAGACGATGCGTTGCACATTGTTCTCGGGCTGGGCTTCGGTCAGGCCCAAGGAGTTGACCTGGACTCCGTAGCGAAAGCGGCGGGCCTTGGGGTCAGTGATGCCGTAGCGTTCGGCGGTGATGCGGTCCCACATCTCGGTGAAGGCCCGCATCTTGCAGGTTTCTTCAATGAAACGAATGCCGGCGTTGACGAAGAAGGAGACCGAGGCGACCACCTTGACGAATTGGTCGTCGCTCACCTGGCCCGACTCTTTCACCGCGTCAAGCACCCCAATGGCAGTGGCCAGGGAGTAGGCGATCTCCTGAACCGGGGTTGCTCCTGCTTCTTGCAGATGATAGGAGCAGACGTTCATTGGATTCCACCTGGGAACGTGCTCGGTACAGAAGGCGAACATGTCGACGATGAGTCGACGACTGTGATCGGGTGGGAAGATGTAGGTGCCGCGGCTTAGGTATTCCTTGACGATGTCGTTCTGGGTAGTTCCGCGAAGCTCAGTGGAGGCAACACCCTTGGATTTGGCATTGGCAACATAGAGCGCGAGCATCCATGCCGCGGGGGCATTGATGGTCATTGAGGTATTCATTTCGCCGGTTGGGATCTGGTCCAGCAATGTTTCCATATGTCCGAGGTGGCAGACAGGTACACCGACCTTTCCTACCTCGCCTCGGGCCAAAGGATGGTCGGGGTCATAGCCGGTTTGGGTTGGTAGGTCGAAGGCAATGGACAAGCCAGTTTGGCCCTTGGCCAGGTTGGCTCGATACAGCTCATTGCTGGCCTTGGCCGTTGAGTGACCGGAGTAGGTTCGCATCATCCATGGCCGGTCACGGTCGGGTGTCTGCCGGTCACGGTCGGGTGTCTGGCGTTTGGAGTCAGCCATTGTCAGTTCTTCTCCAAAGGTCCGAAGGGGTTGTCTGCTGTAGGGCGCGTTCCAGCAGTTTTGCATACTCAGATCGGTTGACCTCAATTGCCCCCAAGGAACTGAGGTGAGGGGTAGCCCACTGGGTGTCAAGCAGGATCGAGGGTTGTTTGGCACTGTTGCCCAGCGGCTCTGGCCACAGCAGTTCGCCAAGAGCGACCAGAGCGACCTTGGAAGCATCGGTTCGTCGGTGGAACATGGACTCCCCAGCGAAAAGGCCACCTATCGAGATGCCGTACAAGCCGCCAGCCAAGACCTCACCATCCCAAACCTCGATACTGTGAGCAATTCCCAGCTGATGAAGCTGGCTGTAAGCCAAGGTGATCGGCTCATCGATCCAACCATGAGGCCGATCTGGGTCGCTGCAGGCGGCAATGACTTGGTCAAAGGCCTGATTGTGGGTTGTCGTATAGCGTTTCAGGGAACGACGCAGTGAGCGGCTGATGATCAGGTCGCCTTGGCGAAAGATACCGCGCTTGAGGGGCCAGAACCAGCCAATCTGGTGTTCCTCCAATGGCATGGGGAAGAGTCCGGATTGATAGGCCTTGATTAGGGTCCCCGGCTCGAGGTCGGCCCCGATAGCCACCAAATCGCTGTCGGGTAGGTCCTCCAGCCGAGGGAACCGCCACGCGGTATCGAAAACTGTCGGACCGATGACTGACGTGTCGCGGTCTGCCTGGTCGAACGTCATGTACGGAGAGATTACCTAGCATCAAGCTATGAGTACCAGTCCAACCATTCTCGTTGCCGATGATGAGGCCCCGATTCGCAACTTGATTGAGTCCTATCTTCGGGCCGAGGGCTGGGATGTGATGACCGCGACAAACGGGGAGCAGGCGGTAGCGGGTGTGCGCTCCCGGCGACCCGATCTGGTGGTTTTGGATGTCTTGATGCCGGAACTTGACGGTCTGGAGGCCTTGCGGCAGATCCGAACCTTCTCTGATGTCTATGTCATCATGCTCACCGCTCGCAGCGAGGAGGCAGACAAGCTCGTGGGCTTGGGTGTTGGAGCGGATGACTATCTCACCAAGCCCTTCAGTCCCCGCGAGCTTGTCGCCAGGATGAAGGCTGTCTTCCGAAGGGAACACAATTCGCGACCATCAGCTGAGAACTCCCTCTTCCTTGGGGAGCTGGAGATTGAGGTGAATCAACGATCGGTCCGGATTGAAGGGAACCAGAAAGAACTGACCGCCCTTGAGTTCGATCTTCTCGTCGTCTTGGCCAGGCAGCCGGGTCGAGTGTTCACCAGACGCCAGTTGCTAGAACTAGTCTGGGGATGGGATTATTTCAGCGATGAGCGGGTGGTTGATGTTCACATAAGGAACCTGCGAAAAGCCCTAGGAGACAGGGCCTCGGACCCGAGGTGGATTGGGACCGTTCGAGGTGTTGGCTATCGCTTCGTGAGTCCGGAACGATGAAGTCTCATCGGAGTCTGAGATCTCGCCTTATCGTTTCGCAGCTTGCTCTGGTGGTCTTGGTCGCTCTGACCGGACTAGCAGCGGTCAAATTGCTCACGCCGGTCCTGTTCGCCGATCGAGTACAGAGCGGCGGAGGCGCAGTACTTGGAGAGGGCCAGCCCCTCGGTGGTGGAAGTCACGGCAATCGGGCATTGACCGTGACCACCGAGATTCAGAGTGCTTACAACGATGCCTTGACATCGGCCTTGCTTACCGCCGGCTTGGTTGGTCTCGTTGCTTCATTGATCATGGCGACACTTTTCAGCCGACGATTGTTGCATCGCCTGGGAGATGTACAGCATGCTGCTCATCAGCTGGCAGCGGGGGACTATGAGCACAGCATTGTCGTTCCTCCAGAGCCGGAGTTGGCTGACCTGGCTCGGTCCATCAATACTCTTGGCTCGACCCTGGCGGCGACTGAGGAGTCTCGGGCCCGGCTCATGTCTGACGTCGCCCACGAACTGCGCAATCCGTTGACGACGATTGAGGGGTACATGGAGGGGTTGATCGATGGTGTTCTCCCGGCCACGGTTGAAACCTATGAAGTTGTGGCACAAGAAGCCCAGCGCCTCAAGAGGCTTACCGAGGATCTCTCATTCATGTCGCGGGCCGAAGAAGGAGCGGTCAGGTACAAGATGTCAGCAATGAATCTTGCTGAGCTTGCTCATCAAACGGTGGAACGAATGGCCCCAAGCTTTGATGAGGCTGGGCTTTCAGTGCGGCTACTGCTCGCACAGTCGATTCTCATGAACGGAGATACTGAGCGCCTTACTCAGACCCTGAGCAATCTCTTCAGGAACGCCATCGCTCACTCACAACGCGGTGGCGTGGTCACGATTGAGTCTCGGCGAGAGCACACCCATGGAGTGCTCACAATCACCGACACCGGCGATGGTCTGGAACAGGACCAGCTTGAAATCATCTTCGAACGCTTCACCCGTTTCCGGGAAGGAGCCGGAATTGGCATTGGCTTGAATATTGCCCGCTCAATCATTGTTGGACACGGCGGAACACTCGATGCCTCAAGCGACGGTCCTGGCCAAGGTGCGACCTTCACCTTGAAGCTGCCTCTTCGAACTTCATGAAGGCTTCATAGTTCTCGTCCTCTTCGCTTCATGTTGTTGCTGTGAGATGGAACTACGAAGCATCAACCAAGGAGTCGATATGAAGAACCGAATTCACACCCACACACTGGTCCCGTCCCTCTTGCTAGCCATCAGCCTGGTTGCTACCTCTTGTGCTAGCGACGACACCGCTCAGGACGACATGATCTTGGCGGGAGACGTTGCGCTAGCTGAAAGTGCAACAGATGAATCACTGGAGTCAGAGGAGGTCGCTACCTCGGCAAATGGAGTAAGTACATCCACCGATGATGACGGTGCTACCGCAATAGAAACGGAGACGCTCGCAAGTGAGCTTGATGCTCTTCCTGTTAGTGACCTCACCCAGGACGAGATTGATGGTCTTGCCTTCATGCGAGAAGAAGAGAAACTTGCCGGTGACGTCTATGTGGCCTTGTATGACCAGTGGGGGCTCGATATTTTCAGCAATATTTCTGAGGCCGAAAGCACCCACACTGCTGCGGTCAAGACCCTCTTGGACCGCTACAACATTGATGACCCCGCTGCCGGGCTGGCCCGTGGGGAGTTTACTAATCCGGAAATCCAAGCCTTGTATGACAATCTGGTTGAGACCGGAAGCCAATCAGTGGTGGATGCCCTACTTGTCGGAGCACTCATTGAGGATCTCGATATCAGTGATCTCCAGGACCGGGCAACCCAAACCCCCGATATCGATCTGGTGTATGACAACTTGGAGCGTGGCTCACGCAATCATATGCGAGCCTTTATTCGCCAACTCGAGGCCCAAGGCGTTGACTACACGCCGATCTATCTCAGCCAGGACGAATTTGATGAGATCGTGAGTACTCCAACTGAGCAAGGATCGGGTCACGGTGGCCAGGGCGGTGGTCATGGTCAGGGTCAGGGTGGTAGGCACGGTGCGGGCGGCACTCAAGCAGATGCCTGATCGCTCAAGGCCGGTGGCTCAGCGGCTGTAGTCGTAGAAGCCCCGGCCTGACTTTCGGCCAAGGTGGCCGGCTGCGACACAGCGACGAAGGGAGGGAACGGCTGCGTAGTTCGGATCGCCGAACTCGGCGTAGAGGGCGTCGAGGATGGCGACCGAGGTGTCGAGTCCCACCAGGTCCAGCAGAGCCAGTGGCCCCATGGGAAAATTACAGCCACCCTGCATGGCGGTATCGATGTCTTCTGCACTGGCCGTGCCCAGCTCCAGCATCCTGGCTGCGTTGTTGAGATAGGGAAACAGGAGTGCGTTGACGATGAAGCCAGCCCGATCCTTTACCTGCACCGCGTCCTTGCCACACTGGCTGATGAATGCACAGGCAACGGCCACCGTTTCCTCTGACGCGGTGAGGGGAGAGATGATCTCGACCAGGCTCATAACAGGAGCAGGATTGAAGAAATGGATGCCGCACACCTTGTCAGGGCGGTTGGTGGCCATTGCCATCTCAACCACAGGCAGGGTCGAGGTATTGGTGGCGATGATTGCATCCGGGCCCAAGATGCCGTCCAACTCGGTGAAGATGTTCTTCTTTACTTCCAGGTCTTCAACAACCGACTCAATGACCAGCTGACAGCCCGCGAGCCCGGCCAGTTCGGTACAGGTGGAAACCCTGGCTGCCACAGCGTCAGCCTCGCTCTGGCTCATCCTCTCCTTGGCTACATGGCGAGCCATCGATTTGTCCAACGAGGCCATCATGGAATCGGCGGAATCTTGTCGTCGAGACCGCAAGATCACCTCGAAGCCAGCACGAGCAGCAACTTCGGCCAGGCCGGAGCCCATGATGCCAGATCCAATAATACCGATCGTTCTCAGCCCAATGGTTGTAGGTCCGGTGTCGGAGTCTAATTCGGAGGTTGAGGTGGAATCGCCGTTGCTCATGGGCGTGACCGTACCTCAAAGTTACCGGAGGGTAAAAGACGACGGGGCTACTTCTCGGTAATGATGATGCTCTCGATGATGCTGGACTCTGACGGGGTGCCAGCAGCATCACCGGAACCAGTTGCCTCGATAGCGGTGACGACGTCCATACCTTCGGTTACTTGACCAAAGAGGGAGTAAGCCGGGTTGAGGTTGACTCCGGCATCACCGGTGACGATGAAGAATTGGCTGCCTTGTGTGTCTGGCCCGGAGTTGGCCATGGCAACGGAGCCGACCTGGTAGTCGCCTTCCTCTGGTAATTCATCCTCAAAGGAGTAGCCAGGGCCACCAATTCCGGGCTGAGCGCCAACGGCATCGCCGCCCTGGATCATGAATCCAGGAATGATGCGATGGAAGGCCACGCCGTCATAGAAGTGGTAGCGAGCCAGGCTGACGAAGTTGTTGACCGTGTTCGGGGCGACATTGGCATCGAGTTCGATGGTCACGTCCCCCTTATCAGTGGTGATCTGGGCGATATAGGTGGCTGTCTCGTCAATACACAACGGCATTGGGGTGGCGAAGTTCGTCGCCCGCGCTGAAGAGCCATCTTCCTCGGGGCAAACAACCGGATCCATGGCCAACATGGTCTCGGGCGGGGCGAGAGTGGTCACGGGCTCGACCACGGTTGTGGCTGGTGTGACTTCGCCAGCCGCATCTTCGCCAGTTGTGGTTTCAACCTGCTCGTCGTCGTTGCTGCTGACCACGGAGTAGAGATACAGGCCTCCGAAGAGAAGAATGCCAATCACGACGAAGGAGGCGACCTTGCGCGACATCTCCCCCTTCTGCTCGGCTTTTCGGTCGGCCTCAATTCGAGCAAGGCGATTGGCTTTTTGGCGCTCACGTTTGTCAGTTCCCACGACCCAAGAGACTAACGACCAAATTCGCTCGTGCCTGCGCGTGTCGTCGGGTACCGTGACCAGCCGTGGCTCTTGTCGTGCAAAAGTTTGGTGGAACATCGGTCGCCAACCCGGATCGAATGCGGGTCGTTGCTGATCATGTTGCTCGCTGTCAGCGTCGAGGAGACTCGGTCGTTCTGGTCATCTCGGCCATGGGCAAGGAGACCGATGAGCTGTTGCACATGGCGTCGCAAGTATCGGATACTCGTCCCGGCCGAGAGATGGACATGCTCATCACGGCCGGCGAGCGAAAGGCTTGCGCCTTGCTATGCATGGCTCTAGCTGGTGCCGGCGTCGAGGCCCAATCGTTCACCGGAAGCCAAGCCGGCTTCCTAACCGACAGCAACCACCGCAACGCCAAGATCATGTCCATCACCCCCGGTCGAATTGCAGACGCCATTGCCGCTGGCATTGTTCCCGTGGTCGCTGGCAGCCAGGGAGTCTCCGCCGAACGCAATGTCACCTTCCTTGGCCGTGGAGGCTCCGACACTACCGCCGTTGCCTTGGCCCAGGTGCTGGGTGCCGATGTTTGTGAGCTCTATACCGATGTCTCCGGGGTCTACAGCGCCGACCCTCGAATCGTGCCCAAGGCTCAGAAGATGACACACATCACCTTCGATGAACTATTGGAGATGACCGCTACCGGTTGCCCAAAGCCAGCCATGCGCTCGGTCGAGGTTGCTCACAATCATCAGGTCAACCTGCACATCCGGTCAGCCTTTACCTGGGAGACCGGCACCCTCGTTACGCAAGAGGTACCCGAAATGGAACAGCCAATCATTCGCGCCGTTACTCATGACTTGTCTGAGTCGAAGGTGACGGTGTCTGACGTGCCGGACCGTCCAGGGGTCTCTGCCGGCATTTTTCGGGCATTGGCCAACGCCAACGTGAACGTCGACATGATCGTGCAGAATGTTTCGGAGGAGGGCACGACCGATATCTCCTTCACGGTGCCAACCGAAGATCTGGCTCGAGCCGAAGAGATCCTGGCCAGCGAGGCCGTTACCTCACTCGGTGTTGATCGCATCGGGGCCGACAACACCATTGGGCGTGTGTCCGTGATCGGGGCGGGCATGAAGTCCAACCCCGGGGTTGCTGCCACCATGTTCGAGACCCTGGCCGAGAACGACATCAATATCGGCATGATCTCCACCTCTGCCATACGAGTCAGCTGCGTCATCGACGCCGACCGTTGTGAAGAAGCAGTACAACTCCTCCACACTGTCTACGGCCTAGACGCTGCTGATCGTTAGCCTGACCTTCGGTTCTGTTTGACGTTCTGTTCGGGGTTCTGTGTCGACTTCGCGACCCCCAAATGGGTCGCGAAGTCGACGTGCTTTTTGGGCGGGTGAGATATTCAGTAGCCGGGTTTGGTCTGCGGCTCTAACCTGGCAGCATGCGCGTAGGAATCGTTGGTGCCACCGGACAAGTCGGAGGAGTGATGCTGGCCATTTTGGCCGAGCGGAACTTCCCCATTGATGAGCTTCGACTCTTTGCCTCTGCTCGATCAGAGGGCCGAAAGATCGAATGGAAGCCAAATACTGGGCCCGTCCACGAGATCACCGTCGAGAACGCAACCACCGCCGACTACACCGGCCTGGACGTTGTCATCTTCTCCGCTGGGGGCTCAACCTCTAAGGCATTGGCTCCCAAGGTGGTGGCCGACGGAGCCGTTGTCATCGACAACTCATCTGCCTGGCGAATGGATCCCGACATCCCCCTGGTAGTGGCCGACGTGAACAACGACGCCATAGCCAACCGGCCAAAGGGCATCATCGCCAACCCCAACTGCACCACCATGGTGGCAATGCCTGCCCTGCAACCCTTGCATCAAGAGGCCGGGCTCAAGGCCCTGGTGGTATCGACCTTCCAGGCCGTGTCCGGGAGCGGTATTGCTGGGGTAGAAGAACTGGCGCAACAGGTGGAGAAAGCTGGTGACCCCCGGTCACTCGCTCATGATGGCTCGTCAATCGACATGGGCCAGCCCGACGTCTATGTCGAGCCCATTGCTTACAACGCGCTTCCTTGGGCCGGTGACCTGGTCGAAGATGGCCTGGGCGAAACCAACGAGGAGCAGAAGCTCCGGTTCGAAAGCCGCAAGATTCTTGACATCCCCGAGCTTGCGGTCTCCGGAACCTGTGTGAGAATCCCAGTGTTTAGTGGTCATAGTCTGGCCATCAATGCCAGCTTCGAGCGGCCAATCACGCCCCAGCGGGCAACCGAGCTGTTGGGTCAAGCTGATGGCATCATCCTGGACAATGTGCCAACACCTCTGAAGGCTGCTGGCATTGACCCATCCATCGTTGGTCGCATCCGCGCTGATGAAACAGTAGAAAACGGCTTGGCCTTGTTCGTGTCCGGTGACAACCTGCGCAAGGGTGCCGCCCTCAACACCGTCCAGATTGCTGAGCTGTTGGTGAACGAACTCAGCTAAGCGTGTCAACTTCGCGACCCACGAACGGGTCGCGAACTCGCCATGCTTTCAAGCAGCTGCTGATTCTCTTGTTGGATGCAGTTGTGAGGTGATAGTGCTGATGACCCAGTCCCAGTCGTATCGGAACTGGGACCAGGTGAAACGACTGACCCGCCAACCGACTTGAGCGAGGTTGGCGTCCCGTCGACGATCAGTCTCGAAGGCTGATCGATTGAGGTGAAACTGGATGCTGTCTAGCTCGATGGCATAGTGGTGCTCGGGATATCCCAGGTCGACTTGGGCAATGAGTGAGCCGTCGGCGGCCAGTACGCGGTGCTCCATCTCGGGGCGAGCGAGACCAGAGGATGCCAGCTTGTTGGCGAAGTCACGACTCCAAGCTGAGAGGGGTACGGCCGAACTTTCGGACCGCTCAGCCAGGACGGTCCGAAGGAGGCCGGAACCAGCGCGGCCCTGTCGGGAGAACGCTAGGAAGGCCGCTTCGATCCGAGGCCAGCTGGTGAGGCTCTGGCGGAGGGCCTCATCGATGAGATTGTCGAGAGACTGCTGAGTACTCGAGTTGGCTGTTGTGGCAATGGCGACATCGAGGCTGACGGTGGCTATGCCTTGTCTTGTGGTGTGGTGGAGGTCGTCTAGGTCCCGAAGGCTGACGATGTCGATGTTGGAACCCTGTGCTCGTTTGCTGATGGCGACCGATGGCTTCGCTGGGTGGTCCGCAGGGTTCCACAGCGCTAGAGCGGAACGGCCCCAGGCGAGCGCGCTGAGTACTGCCACTGCGGCCGAGAGGATGGATACCGGACTTGTGGCGTAGTCGGCCAGGATGAGTCCACCTCGTGCTGGCCCGGAGACCCACTGACATAGGTCCGCTGGCCTGTACTGTGTCGACTTCGCGACCCACTAACGGGTCGCGAAGTCGACATGCTTCTGATTGAAGATCGTGGTGAGCGGCGTGGTGCGGGGCTCGCGGGGCTCGCTGGTGGTCGTCGGGCTAGGGAGGGTTGTCGACGTAGCGCGCCATGGCGTCGTCGAGTGAGATGTCCATCTGGTTGGCTAAGGAGGCCAACCAGGCCAGAACGTCTCCAAACTCGTGGAGCTGTTGGTCTCGGGTGCCCTTACGCACTGCTTGAGCTAGCTCGCCCAATTCTTCGCACAGCCAGGCGACAGTGGCTGGCACGCCGCGTTCCCGGTCGGCCTCTCCGTAGAGATCTTCCATGAGGGTCTGGACTTCGGTCAGCTGCATCCCGTTGAGGCTATTGCTCAGGGTTCGAGGTGGCTTATTGCCAGAGAGCCTGCGCCGAGGCTGAGCAGGTGGAGCCTTCGAGTCCCATTTCTATTGCGAACTCACCTGACCTCGGCTCTGCCGACGCCGGAGCGCGCCAAGAATCAGTGTTGATTGTTGCCGCAGATCCGAAACGGCGACAAGAGCTGGTTGAGATTGTCGAAGGAGCCGGCTGGTTGCCTCTGGCGGCCGACAACGCTGAAGGGGCTTTGCACCTTTTTCGCATGGCGCCGCCAGACCTGGTGCTTTTGGCCTTCGGTGGTACCGACCTTGCCGAGCTGGACGTGCTGGATCTGCTGAGAGCGGAACCCGATGGCGCTCGAACACCCATTGTTTGCAATCTGGCTCGCCGTAGTAGGACCTTGTTTGTCGAGGCCTTTGGGCGACGCGCTGATGATGTGGTGGTTGGTCGGCCGGTAGCAGTTGAACTTGTGGCTCGGCTCCGGATCCGGATGCTTCGCCGAGCGCAGCCTCACAATGAGATCCAGCTGGACCCGGTAACCGGAGCACTTGTTCCGGCGGCATTTGCTGATCAGACTCGGCGGGAGTTGGAACGAGTCTTTCGTGGCGGGTGCCCTGGAATCTTCGCCTACCTGGCCATTGATGAGTTGCCTGGAATCGAGGGTGATCTTGGGTCGAGGGCTCGGGATGAGATTGTTGCCCAGGTCATTGATCTGGTGGACGAGGACAGTCGAACCCTGGACTTTGTGGGATTCTCCCGCGGCGTTGTCGGGCTGCTGATGCCTTCCACTCCGACCAAGGGTGCACAGATCCGGCTGGACCGGTTGTCCAAACTCATCTTTGAGCATGACTTCGTTCTGCGGGGCGAGACGGTTCGACTTACTCCGATTATTGGGTTCACCAAGACCGATGGCGAACTGAGGTTGGAGGATGTGGAGGATCGGGCTTGGGATGCCATGTCCTATGAGGCTGAGCAACGCGATCTACATCCGACCTTGTGGGAGCAGGCCATGTCGGAGGGCCCCTCGACGAAATCTCGTTTGGTGCGGGCATTCCATAAGGTGCGCACGCCGCTTCAAGTGACGGCCCAGCAGGCAATCCTGTTTGGCTTGCCCTTCGTTTTCTACCTGTCGATGGACTTCGCCGGTCTGGACTTCACCGGACCGATCTACCTGTTGTTGGTAGCGGCACTCTTCTTGACCTCGATCACCATCATCGCCGAAAGTCGGGCTGCTCATGACCTGCCGGAGCCTCCCCCTGCTCCCGATGGTGACTCTCCATTGGCATCGGCCATCATCGCCGCCTATCTGCCTAACGAGGCGGAGACAATTGTCGAGACCATTGAGTCGTTCCTCAAGCAGGACTATCCGAACCTGCAGATCATTTTGGCTTACAACTCGCCGCGCCGGATGAACGTTGAGTCGGAGTTGGCTGCTATTGCTCGGCGCGACCCCCGGTTTGAGCCCCTACGGGTCGAAGGTTCAGTTTCCAAGGCGCAGAATGTGAATGCGGCCTTGTCTCAGGTTCGGGGCGAGTTTCTCGGCCTGTTTGATGCTGACCATCAGCCGGAGCTCGGGTCGTTCATGCGGGCTTGGCGCTGGATTGCCTCTGGAGTCGGCGTTGTCCAGGGACATTGCGTGATCCGCAATGGTGGTGACAATTGGGTGACTCGGTTGATCGCGGCCGAGTTCGAAGTGATCTATGCCGTCAGCCATCCTGGACGAGCAAAGCTGCACGACTTTGGCATTTTCGGTGGATCGAATGGGTATTGGCGTACGTCGTTGTTGAAGAGGACTCGGATGCGCGGCTTCATGCTGACCGAAGACATCGACTCGTCCATTCGTATTGTTGGTGAGGGTGAGACGATCGTTTCTGACCCAAGTCTCATCTCGACTGAGTTGGCACCAGACACGGTGAGTGCATTGTGGAATCAGCGGATGCGTTGGGCCCAAGGCTGGTCGCAGGTTTCTCTGCGGCATCTGGTCCGAATGATCCGCACGTCAGGCACGACGCGACGGCGGCTTGGGTTTGCTCACCTGTTGGGTTGGCGTGAGATCTATCCCTGGATCTCTTTGCAGATGTTCCCACTATTCGCCTTCTGGTGGGTGCAAGGCCGAACAGATGCCGACTGGTTCATCCCGATCTTTGTTTTCACCTCGATTGTGACCTTCAGTGCTGGGCCCCTCCAGGTTTGGTCGGCGTGGCGCCTGGCCCATCCATCGATCGCCCAGCACAAACGCTGGTTCGTCATGTTCTTCTTCAGCTCCATGTTCTTCTACACCGAGTGGAAGAATGTGATCGCCAGGACAGCCCATCTGAAGGAGGCAATGCGAGAGCGTGAGTGGAAGGTGACTCCTCGTTCATCCAAGCCGTCCGCCTCAGCTGGTTCTGCTGAGTTGTCGGCGTTGCCGGAAGAAGTCGCGGCCAAGATCACGGTTGATCCAATTGAGCCGGTGGCTCGGGTTGGGTTGCGCTACGAACAGGTCGAGGCGGAAGAGGCTGCTGAGTACGCCCGACGTTCCTCCTCTCATGCCCGGCGGGCTGACGATCCAGGTTCGATCTCCTCGGACAAGCCGATGGGCAGTCAGGCGACGACGGATGACCCTCCTCGGTTGCCGTCGGCTCCATAGAGTCCCGTTCCCTCGAATAGAAGCCGTTCCTAAGAGTCAGCACTGCGCTTGGCGATACCTGACTCGACGCTAGTGTTCGGGCATGGAGCAATCACTACTGCAAGATAAGTACCCCGTCTATATTCTCGAGCTGGCCAAGAGCGAAACTGAGTTCTCCTCCACTGATGAGATCGTGGGCTATTTCAAGGGGCTTATCGAGGACCATGAGATCACTCGCTATCTCGGTGAGTTCGATCACTATGCCCACACCAATGCGCTGAAGGACGGCAGCATTCAAGAGGGCATCATCGCTGCCAAGAATGTCATGTTCTGCTTCGGCATCGCGCTACCGAAGCCCGAGATGTTGGCGGTGCGTCCCCGCTCATTCGGCATTGCTGAGTACGAAGATCGCTTCGTCGTGTCCTTCATGGAAGCGCCCATACCGGTGGCCAATGAGGTGATGGTGAGTTGGGTCCAGGCATTGGTCAAGCCAAAAGCCTGAGGATCTTGAGCGCCTAATTGTCCTCGGGCTGCTCGGTTTGGGTTGGTTCGGTCAGTGGCTCGTCAGTCAGTTCCTCAGATTGGTCGGCCAGGGCCGCTTCGCGTTTTGCCAGCTCGGCTTCGCGTTCTAAGAGTTTGCGTTCTCGTGCGGCGAGCGAGTCTGAGGTGGCGGAGTCGGGCGAGTCTGGAGACACGCCGGCCGGTTGGGACGTTGAGGGAGATCGTAGTGCGCGAGGAGTCTGCCAGTTTGGATCATCTTCAGGGCCGCGGGCCTGGGGTAGTGAGTTGTAGTAGTCAAAGCGTTGGGGTGGTGCTCGTCGAGCAGATCCAGCGGAGAAGCCAGCGTTGACGGGCCGGCCAAGAATGAACCAGGCGACTGCACCGACTGGTGGAACGAACATGATGAGTAGAACCCAGGTCGCTTTCGGGAGGTTGCGGATCAGGATCGAGTCCATAGCGATCGCGTCGAAGAACGCCCATACCCAAAAGAGAAAGAAGAGTGCACCGGCCATTCCGGGCACGATTACCGCCAACATGACTGGAGTCATCGGGTAACTCTAGGTGCCAACGTGAGTCGGAGGCAATGGGTCCATCGACAGGGAGCGCTTGGGTAACTGGCTGTTACCAATCACTGTCCGGAGTCGGTAGCGACTGCTATTGATCGGCGGACAGAGCTCCGATCATGGTGAGGCCTTCGGTGATGGTTTCGCCAATTGTGCCGCCGTGGTCTTCCTCGGTTTGTAGGACCTTGACTCCCTTGTCGGCGAGGAAGCTCAGTTCGGCATCGGTCAGGCGTCCAACTTGCTCGTCTTGTAAGCCATAGGCATAGACCACATTGCTTAGGTCGGTTTCCGCCAGTAGTTCGGTGTATCGCTTGTGACCGAGGCCGGCGGCTAGGCGTGCCATGTTGGCATCGGTGAAGTCGCCGTCACCGCCCATTCCGGCTCCATCAGCGTCAAAAGACTCGACGGTCACGCCGTCGGTGAAGCCAACGAAGTGGCCCTCGGAGAAGGGGACCCAGACTGCTTCGGGCATGTCGAGTCGACCGACCTGGATGAGGTACCCGTCGGCCACGTTGCCTTGGTTGGACAGAAGGTCTTGCACCACGAAGGCCCCGAAGGAGATCCCAACCACATAGACCTTCTTGTCAGACTCGGCATAGTGGGCCACGACGTTGGCCAGGGTGGTTGTGGTGTCGGTATCGTACTTCTTGGCCTGGTCGAAAGTGATCTCGGCGTCGGTGAACGAACTCGGGTCTCGGGTTTGGGCTTGGTGGGGGAGTACGAGGTAGGTGTTGTCGAGATCGACGTCGGAGAAGATTTCCTCGGCCTCGTCCAAGAGCAGTTCTGGCATTGGTCCGCCTTGAGCGACGACGATCACCGATGACGCGTTGGGGTTGCCGATTGCTTCGAAGGTTTGTGCGAGGGAGTCCGGGATCATCGGGTCAGGGTCGTAGTTGGTAGAGGCATCAGAATTATTGCCACATGCCGCGGCCAGCAGGGCAGTGATGGTCAACAATGCTAGAAGTTTCCGAGTGCGGTTTGTCATGGTGTGAGCATGGCCAAGGTGCAGCACGTTCGGACCCGTCTTTTGGCTAGAGATTCCTGGCTCCTGGGCTAGAGGGGTATACGGGAGCGCAGAGGCCTTCGACGCGACAACCCTACGAAGGCGCTATTGATAATTCTGACTCAAGGCAAAGAAGGCGGCCCCACCAAGGGCAGCTAGAACCAGTATCGCCAACAGGACATTGAGCGCGATATTGATGCGACTGAAGGGTCGTTCGCCGTGCACGGTCCCGGTCGCCCCATTTACCCCAATCTCGAAATCTGTCCCGTCATGGCGTGCCACCACCAGCCAAACGGGAAGCAGAAGACGACGTAGTTCGACCCTCTCAATGATGGTGGACCGGTTTGTGACCTTCTGGTAGTCCCCACCAATCTGGGACTCAACTATTTGCTCGATGTCGGAGTCGATCAGGCGGCGTGCATCCTCAAGGCATTCCTTCGGTCCACGGTCAAAAGTATGGGAAGCATGACCAGCAATCAGACGACGGTCGAATCCCTGGGTGGAGCTGGCGGGCCAAGGGCCAAGCTCTTCCAAGATTGTGTGGTCAATTCCGTCGTTGCCAGCAACCATCACGTTGTCAAAGGTTATGGGGAGAGATCCTCCTACTGAACTCCACTGGATGCTCTTGTCATTACCAATTTCTCGAACCTTGTCTCCTCGTCTCCCGGTGTAGCGGGTGGTGCAGGAGATTCCGAAACTGAAATGAGCCTGATAGACGCTCCTGGCCGAAATCACCTCGAGGTCAGACCGGAAGGAGTCAGGAGCGAATCGTTGACGACTTGCCCACTGGCCAACGGCTTGTGTGACCGCATCCTCGTCGATTGCGAACGGTAGGACGCCATCGATTTCTGACGTCTCGGTGTCATGGACATCGGCCCGTTGGGTGGGAGTGGCGCAGAAGGTGCAGTTGATGCTCGTTCGAGACTGGACGAAGGCCTGTGGCGCTCCACAGTTCCGGCAAACAAACTCCTTGTCCACTTTGCCTCGTGCGGGTACGGGCGCGGGTACGGGCGAACTCTGCTCCCCGACGGGGTTCGCCGGCTTTGCGCCGCGAGACGTCCACACCGGTGCTGGTCGGACAAACTCCTGTGTAGCGAGTAGTCGCCCATCGGTATCGGGGCGTGCTTCGATTTCAGAACTCCGCCCGCAAAGAGCGCACTTCATCTCTTGCTGTCTGATGTCGAAACGCATCGATCCGCCGCACGAGCGACAGGGCAATATGGCGCTGTGTTCGTTGCGTAGGACTCCGTCGTGGAGCCGGTGAGTCATGTCCCCCATCCCTCTTGTATCGACCACAAAGGGACGGACTTGATACGGTCGAGGGCGAATCAGACGACTCCGTGGGGAACCCGGTGCCTTAGATCAAGAGCTTCAAGGCCCCAATACCCGAGAGCACCAGCACCACTAGCAGGAATGTTTTCTGGGGGATCAGGGTGAAGACTCGTCGGCCAACAGCAACGCCGACAAAGACTCCGGGAACGATCAGGGCATCATATTTGAGGCTGTCCCACGTGAAGAAGCGGCCGCCGTCGGTCCATTCTCCCAGGGCCAGATAGAACGGGATCTTCGAGATGTTGACCACGAAATAGAAGATGGCTGAGGTCCCAACCATCTCCTCCTTGGGCAAGCGCAAGCTGGCCAGATAGGTATTGATGACTGGCCCGGCGGAGTTGGAAACAAAGGTCGTGAACCCGCCGGCTACTCCGTAGCCCGAGACCGGCGGATGGCTGTCTTCTGCCGTTGTGGCTCGCATCATCTTGGCGATCTGCAAGCCAACCATCAGCAACACGATCAGCCCAATAGCGATCTCCAATGACCGATTGGCTGACCCGACCACGATGAAGAATGTGATTCCCATGGCAAACCCAGCGGCAACCCAAACCGACAGTGGTTTGAGCAGATCCCAGCGAGTATGGGTGTGATACCACGAGACCGCGAACAGGTCGCCGGCCATCAAGATCGGTAGCGATGCCCCTGGCAGCAAACGACCCTCGACCACGGTGGCCAGCATCGGGATGGCGATCAGCGCCGCCCCAGGAAGTGCAGTCTTGGAGAAGCCGACAATGAAAGCGGCAACAAGACCAATGACGATCGCGCTTACAGTGAACACCGACGGCACGCTAGTGGTAGCTCGGCCTGGTGGCCGCATCGATACCGAGTCAGGAGGGCGACAACAATTGCGGAACCTGGTCAACTCAGGACGGATCAACGCAGAAGAGGGCTTTGACGTGATTGGCGATGTTCACGGTCAGGGCGACTTGTTGGATGGATTGCTCCATCAGATGGGCTATGACAACTCAGGTGGCTATTGGAAGCACCCGCTTCGGCGGGTGATCTTCGTTGGTGATCTGATCGATCGGGGTCCGAAACAAGTACGGGTGTTGCAGACGGCGAAGGCCATGACCGAAGCCGGGTCGGCCCGCGTTGTTTTGGGGAACCACGAGTTCAATGCCATCGCCTACGCCAGACCCAACCTCGACGAAACGGGTACGTTCCTTCGGCCGCATACGTCAGGCAAGACCCGACAACACGAAGCGTTTCTGGCTGAAATCAAGTTCAAGAGTGATGATCACAAGATCTGGATCGACTGGTTCATGACCCTGCCTCTCTGGCTCGACCTCGATGCGATCCGCGTTGTTCATGCATGCTGGGACCTGGTGGCGATGGATGCACTCGCCGAACTCACGACTGACACCGACTGTCTGACTGATGAACTCGTCCTGCTTGCGACTCGGAAGGGCACACGGGAGTGGAGCGCGATTGAGCATCTCCTCAAGGGTCCCGAGATAGATCTCACCATCCCCTATCTGGACAAGAGTGGCGATCTTCGAAGCGCGGCCCGAATGAATTGGTGGAGCAGTGGTGCTGACTCACTCCGTGAGCTGGCGTACATACCGCCCGGGACCACCACCGTTGATGGTCGCCCCTATCCGCCCCTGGGGGACGAACCAGTCCACAGACCTGTCGCTGCCTACACTGACAAGATTCCGCTGTTCTACGGGCACTACTGGATGCCGAAAGACGAGACGCCTTCTCGGACCAGCGAAGCAACCGTTTGCGTTGACTACAGCGCGGCCAAGGGTGGCCCACTAGTTGCCTATCGGTGGAGTGATGGCCTTGACCTCACTGATGATCGATTCGTTCGTTTCGCCCCCAGATGAAGAACTAACTCTGGGTTGGGTCGGTGACCCGGCCGACAAAGACGATGGACCCGGTTGGCTCGTGAGTGATGACATAGGCGAATGGTCGGTCGGCGATGAGGATCAGATCCAACACTGGTGCGGAGGTGTCTGTTCCCCCGATTGCGGTGGCCGCACCAGCTTCCGTGCCATCCTCGTCAACAATAATCTTGGCCCCATGGAGGGCAAACTGAAGCTCGCCTCGCTCGCTGATGCCTTGGAGCGGAGCATGCTGGCAGAGTCCTTCTGGGCAGAGCCAGCCTTCGAGCAGGTCGGTCGGAGGCAAGGCGAATTCCCATTTCGGCATTGTCAGCGACACCTGCCCCTGGCTGGCCTGCTCGGAGAATTCGGCGATGATCGTTGCGTCCAGGCTGGCCTCAACCGACTCAAGACCCTCCACCGCATCGGGCACAATCAGCCACATTGCCAGGTCACCGTCTTGATACGGAAGCTCAACGGCCACATAGTCGGCTCGCTGGACATAGCGCATGCTTGCCGGTTCATCCATCCGCATGAAGTTGACCTCAACGTCGGCTGAGTTGTCGAGGTGAAAGGAGCTCGGTCCCGTGTACGCGGCCTCGAATGGGAACCTCCATTTCGCGTCCAAATAGACGGTGTTGACGATGACAAGGGTTGTGTCGACGGTGATGTCAGCTGGTTTGACGATCGTTGGGACCAGCCCCCGGGTCTTGTCGCTGGTCCACGAGTTGATTTCGGCCGCCGCATTGGCGTCGTTCGGCGACATGGGAACCAGGGAGGCTCCATAGTGGGCGGCGGCAGTGTCAACGAAAGGCTGGAGCGGGTCGAGACGGACGAAGAGCTGGTTGTTGATGTCGAGAGTGGTTGTACCGTCGGTGGCCCCGGCCAGGTCAGTGAGAGTCGAGTTGCCTCCGGTGTGAACCCCGTCGCCGATTGGAAACCCGAAGATGTCGTCGAGAATGGTGTCGGTGGGTTCGGAGGCGCCAGCCCGTAGCAAGCTGAAGGCCGCTCCGATGCTGACGGGGCTGGAAACGGCGTTGCCGTCCAAGGTGCGGTGGAAGTCCCAGCCCGCCTGGTTGATCCCGGAAACCCATTCTTCGGCCGAAGCATCTTGATCGACAGAGGCTCGTTCGACGGTGGGCTCGATTGGGTCTGGCGCGGCCGAGTCACTGCCGCAACCCGCCGTGACGGCGGCTGCAAGACCAAGGGTAAGGATGGGGACAGAGAGCTTTCGCATGGTGATCTGACGGTTCGTACCTCGATCTGGTTCCCGTGAGTCAGCTTTTGTGTGGGACGAGAGTCGGCAAGATCAACACCTGGCTGCCCGGTCAGAGGTTTGTCTGGAGATACTGTCCGTCTCCGAACCGGATGAGGGGTGCGAATGAGATTCACCAAGGATGCGTGGGACGGGTTGGCCGACGAGACCATCACCGTCACCTTCCGACGCTGGAAGCGATGCCAGGTCATTGTCGGCAATCAGTATCGCAGTACCGCGGGAATGCTTGAAGTCGATGCCTGTGACGTGATTGACGAAGATGAGATCAATGACGTCGATGCCCAAAAGGCTGGTCGGCAATCGGCTGCTGATGCGCTGGACCAACTGGGTCCGGCCAGCCAAGACACCGCCCTCTACCGGATTCGCTTCCACCTCGCTGGGCCCGACCCACGTACCCAACTTGCCATCACCGTGCCCAACGATGATGAGTTGGCCGACATCCTCGAACGTCTGGCTCGCCTTGACGCACGATCCAGCCACGGTGCCTGGACCCAGGCGGTGCTCCAAGTCATCCACGACCAGCCCGCCGTCCGGGCCCCAGATCTGGCCGCTGGATTTGGTCGGGAGACCAAGCCGTTCAAGCTCGATGTTCGCAAGCTCAAGGGGCTGGGCTTGACCCAAAGCCAACGTGTTGGCTACAACATCTCGCCACGCGGCCAGGCCGTCCTCGACGCCCTCAACTCCTGAGTCGCAGAGGAAGCGGTCGCTGTCCGGTTGGTCCGTTTGGCGCTGTCGCTGGTGAGTCGATCTCTTCTAGAGTCGTGTCATGGCCGTCACTCCTTCCACCATCGCCAGCGAGATCATCGGCGGAACAACAAATGGGATTGATGGTCTCACCCGTGGCGCCAACACATTGGTCTCGGATCTACGAGCTCGAGGTGGGGCACAGATTCGCAAGGGCATTATCGGGGACGAACAACTCACTGTTCAAGAGCTAGCGACTGCTGAAGACCCCGGCTTGTTTGGACCAGCCAGCGTTGCTTGGCGGATCCATCGTGACCCATCCATGCTGATTGGTGGGCTGAGATCACTGTTCTTGCAGACCATGCATCCCCTAGCCATGGCTGGTGTTGCCCAGCATTCTGACTACAAGACCGATCCGTGGGGCAGGTTGAACCGCACCAGCCGCTTTGTTGGGGCCACCACCTACGGCTCGACCGCGTCGGCGGAGGAATCCATCGCCATCGTGCGTCGAGTCCATGAACGGGTGGTCGGGACCGCATCGGATGGGCGGCCCTATTCGGCCAATGATCCCCACCTCCTGCTGTGGGTTCATGTGGCTGAAATCGACAGTTTTCTGTGCGCCTATGACCGGCATGGTGATGGCAAGCTTCGAGATGCAGACCGTGACCGGTATGTGGCCGAGATGGCCGAGGTCGCTCGTCGTCTTGGTTCTGAAGACCCACCGGAATCAGCCGCTGCCTTGGCCGAGTGCCTGGCGGACTTCCGCTCTGAGTGCGAGGTGACCGACGATGCTCTGGAAACCGTGCGCTTTCTGAGTTCACCCCCACTGCCCTGGTGGTCGAGGGGAACCTATGCCAGCCTGGCCGCTGGGGCTATCACCAGTCTTCCCGCTTGGGTCCGGCGTGAACTGAAGCTGGTGGTTACGCCGTTGGCCGACCCGCTGGCCGTGCGACCAATGGCCACGATGACCACCAAGATGCTCGGCTATTTCATGTCGGCGCCCATCTCGGACTGAACGTCCCACGTCCATTCTTGATTAGCCAATTGGATTGAGTCAGGCCTCCGAGCTTTGTGCAGTTGGCGACCCACTATTGGGTCGTGAACTGCACTCTCTTCTCTAGTAGATGAAAGCACCGGTCGCTAGCCTGGCGCTAGGTCTAGTGGGTGATGAGGCCTTTGATTTCGGTGACCCAGATGTCGCGGGT
>JAJRQY010000107.1 GCA_024280015.1 Actinomycetes bacterium | reverse complement strand
CACCCGTCCAAAGGCGCAACCAACCAAGGTCACCGCTATCACGTCAGGACCCGGTGGCGAACCCACCGATGTCACGCGAGCCCATCGAGTCGCCCTCCCCTTTTGGCCCGCTACCGGTGGACCGGGGTTGATACAGGCGTCATGCTCCACCAAACCACCCAACGACGCAACCACTTTCCCGAAACCACTCGGCACCGACTCCGTCGCCGTCCCCTCACTGACGCTCGGCCTCGCTAGGCCCCGGCAAAGAAGTCAAGACCCTACGGGCTGCGCCGCCGAGCGGCCCGGCGGCTGAGACCCCCGAACACCCCGAACACCGGGAACTAACCAAGGAACAAGGAGACACCCAATGAACAACGTGACCCTAGTAGGCCGACTCGCCACAGACCCCCGACTCGAAGACACCAACGGCAACCCGATCTGCACCTTCCGACTCTCAGTCGACCGAGGCCGAGCAGAAGGAGCCGACTTCATCCCCATCAAATGCTTCGGCACCGCCGCCGAGCAACACCACAAGTACCTCTCCAAAGCCCGACTGGTCTCCATCACCGGCCGGATCAGCCACTCCCAATGGAAAGACAAGGAAACCGGCGACCCCCGAGAGCGCTACGAAATCATCGGGAACTTCATCGGCTACCTGGATAGCCCAACCAAGGAAACCAAGAACGAACCCGCCGAATACAAGCCAGGCGAGGGGCCCTTCTAGGACTCACCTAGGTCGGGCCGGGATCGAAAGGTCCCGGCCCACAAGACCAGCCAGAAAGTCGGACGAGCCTCCACTCCCTACCAACATCCGAGGAACTCAAGATGACCTTGCAAGCCAACCCAAGCCCAACCGATTCAAGAAGCTCCTTGACAATTGACTACTCTCTACTGTTCAATAGGACTTGTGTTCAAACGATCAAAGAAACGAGCCGACCCGGAGTACCTCGTCGGGACCCACGAAGTCTCTGAGTTGCTTGGAGTCAGTCGTCAACGTGTCCACCAATTAAGCAACGACAAGACCTTTCCGAGCCCAGTTGCTGAACTCGCTGCCGGACTCATTTGGCGAGGCCCCGACATCGAAGAATGGAGAAACGAAATGAGACCTTCAACAGCCCCAGACCCAAAGGGAGAGATCCCCAACCCACCTCCACGTGATCCAAATCGGCCTCAAAACGACCCATGGGACGCCGATGCTATTCAATATCTCCTCGATGGTCCAGAAGGACACAAATGGACAAAGGGCAACCTCATGGAATGCATGCGTGAGCAAGGAAACCGTCTCAAGAACCAACCCGACAAAGTCCTTCAAGCGTCCGACTTCGCCAAGAAGTACGGAGTTGACCGTCACCCAGACCCCGGTGGAAAGACGATTCACTTCTTCCGAACTGACTCCGATGCACCGCACTCCTATCCCCGCAGCGCTGCCGAGCGACGTGCACTCCTTCGAGGCTCCCAGTAGCCATCCATCATCTCACCTCCGACCCAACGTCAAACCCCGCCGCACCAACATGAACCGGCCCTACCCACGCTCAGATCTACCGCCAAGCCCCACCTCACATCCGCAAAACCGAAGTCCCCGCCAGCCAAGCAAGCTAACCACCCCGGAACGCCCAATCTCCCATAGGAAAAACCTGAGACACATCTGTTGGTCCTGCGGACCAACGTTTGGGAGGAACGAAACCTGAATCTCCCAAGACCCGAATCCCTTGGGAGATTCAGAAAACACCACCTATCTACCTACCTGATGTCCCAATCGCCAAACAAGGCGGCCCACAGGTAGTAGATGAACAAGAAGAACAGCCGGTGATCGTCAGCATCACCACACTCGGAGCCAGCGCCGGAGGGGTCACTCGCGCCGCGGGACAAGTAGTCAACTACCTCGAAGGCAACCAGAGTGCCCAACGTCGCCTGACCAGCGACTCGCCATCACGAGGAGGCAGCCTCGCACCCGATGTCGCCCCCATCACCAAAGGACTCAGCCAACAAACTGGCGGATACTACGCCGACTCGGCAAAAGCAGCCGGGATCTGGCGCGGCCAAGGAACCACCGTCGACGGGTTCGATCTAGGAACGAGCGTCGATCATCAAGCATTCAGCCGACTCTTGCTGGGCCAAGATCCCAACACCGGCGAACAGCTGATCAAAGCCACCGGATCGAATGGTCGGGCTCGCGGCCACTCCCACAACCTTTCAGTCGTACCAGCCGACCCATCCAAATCCCTTACCGCAGCAGAAGTGGCAGACATCGTCGGAGTCGACGTGTCCTACATACGGCGTCTCGCCACAAAGACTGCGGCCATTAAGGCTGCCCAAACTCTCGCTTCCGAAGCTGGGGAACCCAAACCGGCAACCCCGACCAGCTACCTCGATGCAACCAAGGACAAGATCGGAGCATGGTCAATCAGTCAAGGAGAGGCCGAACGTTTCGCAGCAACAAGGTCGCAACGGCAGGTGGTGCTGGGTTATGACATCACCTTCTCCGTCCCTAAGTCGGTATCAGCGCTCTATGCCCAGGGAACCGTTGAGGACCAAGCAGCGATAGACGACGCGATCGAGTCCGCTGTCGCAGCCGGAATGGACTACCTCGAACGAGAAGGGTTTCACGCCCGCCAGCAAGGTGACCGGGTCAAAGCTACGGGCATGGTCGCCGCCTCCTACCGGCACGACACCAACCGGGCCCTAGAACCGCAACTACACGAACACGTTGTAGTCGCCAACATGGCCACCAACGCCGTCGGCAAGATCCAGGCCGTGGAAGCCCGTGGACTCTTCGCCCACGCCACGACCGCTGGCTATCTCGCAGCCGCCGAACTTCGGCGAGAACTAGCGAACAGCCTCGGCGTTGGGTGGGCGGAGGTTCACAAGGGCATCGCCGACATCGAAGGAGTCAACCGCTCCACGATCATGGCGATCTCCTCACGACGAGAAGCTGTTCTTGCCCTCTCGGACGAACTCGGCTACTTCACACCACAGGCCCGCCAGAAAGCAGCCCTGGCCACCAGACCTAGTAAAGACCATTCCGTTGATGCCCAAGAGGTGCACCAACGGTGGCGCGAGATACTGACCGATGCCGGATTCGCTGAGACCGCAGTGGATAACCTCCGAAACCGCAACGACCTACGACTGTGGACCCCTACCGACACCGACCAACTGTTCACCCACCTAGCAAGCCAGCGAGGAGTCACCGAACAGGCCGCCATCTTCGACCGACGCGACGTCCTCCAAGCAGTCGCAACCTACGCCAACGACCGAATGACCGCCACCGAGATCGAAGACCTAGCCGACCAATGGCTCGGAACCGAAGCCGTCATCCCCCTCGAAGTCAACGACGGAGCCCGCCGAGAAACCATCGGCCACGGGGCCGCCCAAGTATCACTCACCCCCGACGAGCAGCGCTACACCACCCCCCACATGCTCACCATCGAACAACGAGTCATTCAAAACCACAAGAACGGCATCGACACCAGCCACGCCCAAATCAAACCCCACGCCGTAGAGAACGCCATCACGAACTCTCCTGTAGACCTCGGAGCCGACCAAGCAGCCATGATCCGGGCCATCACCACCTCAGGCGACCAGTTCCAAGCCGTCATCGGACGCGCCGGCGCAGGCAAAACCACAGCGCTCCAAACAGCCGTCCACGCCTGGCAACAAGGCGACTACCAAGTGATCGGGGCCGCACCGTTTGCTGAAGCGGCCCGCAACCTCGAGAACGAAACCGGGCTGCATTCCACCACCCTCGAAGGGCTCCTCACCCGCATCGAAACCGCCGGAGACCCCAACGACGTCATCAACCGAAATACGGTCATCATCGTCGACGAGGCCTCCACTATCGGGAACCGCCAGCTGGACCGCCTCTACCGCCACGCCGCCGAGACCGGAGCCACCGTCCGCACCATCGGCGACCCCCACCAACACCAGTCCGTAGAAGCCGGTGGGCTTTGGAAACACCTCACCGCCACCTACCCCGCCAACACTCCGACACTCGAAACCAACCGCCGCCAAACCGGAGAGCAGATGGGACAAGTCCGCCTCGCCCTCGACGAGTACCGCACCGGCCAAATCGCCAAAGCAATGCAACGCCTCGATGACGATTCCCGTATCGTCACCGCCCCTGGTTGGGAAGAACTACTCGACACTATGGCCACCGACTGGTTTGTCGATCACCAACGCCACACAGCGGGGCTCGCCGCCGAGTCCAAGATGATCGCCGAACGAAACAGCGACCGGCACGCCCTCAATCAGCGAGCCCAAACTCTTCTCTACCAGGCTGACCTTCTCGGCGACCCGGTCACCATCGGCGACACCCGATTCCATGTCGGAGATCGCATCGTCGCTCAAGCCTCTGACCACGACCTCCGAACCGACAACGCGAGCCGGCGAGATCACGTCATCAACGGATCACAAGGCACCGTCACCGGCATCAAAGGAACCCGCACTCAGGCGGACCTGGTTGTTGACTTCGATGGGTTAGGCGAGATCACGGTCCCGCACGAGTTCATCGCCACCGAAGTTGGGCCCGGCCGGGGAGGCGGACTGACCCCTGGTTACGCCGTCACATCATTCAAGGCCGAAGGGCAAACCTACGACACCGGACGCAACCTCGCCGCCCCCGGAGCGGTCAACACCGAAGGAATGTACGTGGCTCTCACCAGGGGCCGCAACGATCAACGCACCTACACCATCGCCCCCGACGACCAGCGACTCGAACCACCCGAACTTCCCATCATCGACGACGAACGCACCGCCCTCGAAGCGCTAGCGCAATCGTTATCCAAGACCCGCGGGGCTGACTTGGCCTCAGTAGCCGACCCCGACGCCACCCAAGTCTCTAGCCAGACCACGCAGCCCCTCAGCCATCTGAACGGCCGTGCCCTAGATCTTGCTCAGACCCGAATAGCGGCCAACGCCATCAACAACCCCGACCCAGTATCCGTCGCAGCCCTTGGACCACGACCACCACACGGCAACCATCGCCGAATCTGGGACGATGCAGTGGGCCAGGCAGCCATCTATCGGGAACGGTGGGAGACCGAAACGGTCACGATCGACGGCTCAGTCATACCACCATCACCAGGGGACGGACCGGCCCGGTACGACCACTACGACCGGGTCCAAGCAGCCGTCACAGCAGCAGATGCCGAACAGCTCTCGCTACTTCCGCTCAGCCAGCTTCTGGCCCAGCGCCAAGAAGCCCACTCTTCGCTGCCCTCCTCACCAAACCGGGATCTTCAACGGGCCGAGAACGCCGTCGACCGGGCAACAGAGAGGATGTGGACGGTCCGAGAGCAATTGGATGCTGCGAAACACGAATACGAAGCGAGCCAACCCCGACCGTATCGACGCCGACGAGACCCCAATGCCACCGAAACGGCGAGACGTCAGGTCGAGACGGCCAACCAGGCAATAGCCGCTGCTGGGATCGAGCTCGAACGAGCGAACCAGCGTCTGAGGGCCAGCCGAGGAGACAACGTCGGTCGAGCAGCCGTTCAGGCTCGCGTGGCAGCTATAGACCGGTCCATCGACCGGCGAGTAGCCACAGCGGTCAAACGGCCCGCCAGTTACATCGCCGACACTCTTGGCCCTCGCCCCAGCAAACCCGCGGATGGCCAACGCTGGGACAAGGCTGCCACCAACATCGAGAAGTACCGGCACCGCCACCTCGGCCTCACCCCCGAGGACGGGCCCCTGCCAGGAGAAGGTACAGCAAGTGCTATTGGCGCCCGGCCCAACAATCTGTTGCTTCTCAGGCCGTGGAAGAAGGTTCAGGCCAAGCTCGAACAGCACCTAGCCGAACCGCTAGTCCACGAGCAACCCTTGCAAAGAACACGGTGACATCACGACCGATCCGTCCCTGGCAGATGCCGTTAGGGTCGACGACTCTGAAGCACTAGTACTTGCAGCCGCGTAGATCCATGACGATATCCGATAGAGCGCCTAGGACCGGTTCTTGTTACTTGAGTCGCCCAATCAGATCACTTAGAAGCTCGAAGAAGCCATCGACGTCAGCGTTCATAGCCACTTCACAATTCTGTGTCAGGCCCGCTATGCCCCAGCGGTCGTGCACGCTCCGGCCGTAGCTCAAACCTTGTGCGGTATCGACGTCGACTCTCATGTTTTCAGTGGCGAAGAGTTCAGGTTGGAGGAGCCATGCAACAGTGCAAGGGTCATGGAGTACAGGTCCATCAAACCCGTACCGTTCAATATAGATAGCAGAGAAGAAATCCAGCATGTCAGCAAATACTGGCCCGGCCGAGTTTGTGATGGACCGGAGGGCGTCGATTCTTGCGGGAGTGGCAATCACTTGATGTGTCACGTTCAAGCCAAACATGACGGTGGCTACACCGGATGTCAGCACGATCTGGGCGGCGTGTGGATCGCTCATCATATTGAACTCTGCCGCTGGTGAGTCATTTCCAAAGTCGGTCGACCCACCCATAAATACGACTTGTTCGATCTTGTCAGCGATATCAGGAGCAAGTTGGAGAGCCATAGCGAGATTTGTCAACGGACCAGTAGCAACGATCGTCCGTGGCTCGTCAACAGAGCGAAGATGATCAACTAGGAACGGGATTGCACCTAAGGCTTCGGGCTTACGAGTTGGTTCCGGTATGCCGGGTGCCTCCAGGCCGCTCACCCCGTGATACCCGGAGGCGTCGACGGTCTCAGTCAACAGTGCTCCCGGAACACCGACATACACGGGAGCGTCACATCCCAGCCACTCCAGGACCCGCAGTGCATTGTTCGTAGTGTTGTCAAGGCCGACGTTGCCATAGGTGGTGGTGACCGCCTCGATGGAAATACTGGTACTGGCGTAGGCCATCGCGATAGCGAACGCGTCGTCGATCCCTGGGTCACAATCGAACAGGATCGGCTTTGGTGTCAATGATGGCATCGATTAATGCTAGTTCATGACTGCTGATCAAGCCTTTGGTTTTATTGCATGCTCTTACCAGCCGACTCCACGCATAGCTAGCAGCAGTAGTTCCTCGGTACGCCGTGATTTCGGGGCCGAAGTCTAACTAAACGAGTCGCTCGGAGCAGCGAGTAGCAGCTACTTCTACTGTTCGATTGAGAACGGAGGCCTGCGATCTCGTCCAGCCTTGACCCTTGCCAGTTGCTCGATCGGCGAGAGAGGGTCTATCCCAACAGGTGGCCGCTCAGCTTCGGCGCTGTCTGTGCCAGCATCCCGTGAACCCGCTACCTGCTCACTTCCGCCTCCATCAGGAGAAGCGGGTAACCCGATCGTCTGGTTCATGTGGGCCAGAACGAATTCCGATACCTCGTTCTTCACGCTCAATGCCTCAAGGAACCGCTTTGATCGCTTCGCCTTGTCTGGCTTCTGGCCCCTGCCCTCAGCCAGATTCCGCAGGCGACGCTCTTCCCACGGACGACGGCCAACAAGATGTGCCGGAGGCAACGTCCCATGCAACAACAACGCCGACCCCGGAGGCACCTGGCGCATCAGATCCGCAGGCAAGAACTTCATTCGAGCCGTCGAAGCCGCCACCGAACGCCGATTCCCGCTCCAATGAACATCAGTAGTCATCGACTGCTGAGCCACCTCCTCTTCCCCACCCAGGTAGCTGGCATAGTCAAGGGTCTCCTTGTCCGACAGCCCCGAGAAGAAGATCTTGGAACCGTGGTTGGTCAACAACGAATCGGTCTGCGCCTGGTAGATCGCCCGCATCTGCGCCAACGACTGCCACACCGTCACCAACTGAATCCCAATCCCTGAACAGGTCGAAGCAACCTCCGGCAGCCATCGCAACGGGGTATTGCCAGCCTCGTCGATCACGGCCAGAGTCGGCGGAATCGGCTCACCCAGACGCTTCGAAATCTCATAGGCCTGATCCCGCAACAGATCACCAAGCAAACCACCGAACAACACAGCGAACCGTTCCGCTGATCGAAGAGGCTGCACCAGATACAGAGTGTTGTTGCCATCCAGAAGCATCGCCATATTCATCGAAGGCCGTGTGATCGGCCCCGAGTCGGTCTTTACCCGAGTCGCCGACGAAGCCGCCACGTATGGGTCTTCCCACGCCGTGATCACCGTTTGCGCGGTCGAGAAGATGTCCGAGCGGGTTCGTGGCTCAAGTAACCAGAACCCAGAGAACGCCACCAATGCCTGACGGGCCTCGGCGCTAGCCGCCCCCTTACCCTGGCGCACCGCAGCCAAGAGGAGCTTGGACACCTGGCTCTTTTCCTGCTTCTCACCGTCCTGGAGTGTGAGCCAGCGAACAACATCACCCATGGTTTGCTGGTTGGTCGCAGCGGCAAAGAGCATCGGCCACAGAAGTTGCTGACCTTTGGTAGACCAGAAGTTGGCGTTGGTCACCCCCTCAGTCGGGCCAGCATCGAGCAGAGTGCTGGCAGCCTGCTGAGCACCCGAGATCGAGGTCGAGGCCTGCAACGGCGACCAACCAACCCGTCTCACACCCTCACCAAGGTGGTCGGGTAGCTCACCGAAAGGGTCGAAGACGAAGACCTTGCCGAGTTGTCGACGACGTTCGATGGTTGCGTTGTAGAGGTCGTCTTTGACCGATGACAGAATGGCTGGGCCGTCCCAGTCCAACACCCCGGCAGTCACATTCGCGGTCTTACCGCATCGTGACGGCCCAACAACGATCACTGCTGATCGGTCACCAACACGGGTGGCGTCCCGGTTGCGTTGGACCTTGCTGCTTTGCCCGGTCCGGTCCTCGGTCGCTACCAGCTTGCGACCTACTCGGCCCAGGATGAAGCGTCCCTCGGTGGGTTTCTTCACTATGAGAGGCTTCAGGTCTCGCCGCCGGGCCAGACGGGCCTGTGGAGTAACGCCCAGCCTGGCCTCACGATCAGTCCCCACCCTGGTCGAAGCGAACCGGAGATAGACACCAACTACGACTCCAAGACAAGCCAATATGACAAAGGCCGTGGCGGACCAGTAGAGGATCGGACCGGGCAGAGTGGCCGCGGCGTCCGGGCCCCAGGCTTGGCGTGGGTCACCGGCCGATGCGGGAAGCCGAAAGAGAGCCTGAAAGCCTTCGTCAGCCGAAGCGTCCATTGCCGAACCGGAATGTACGAGCGAGGCGACCTGCGCTCCCGCCCACATGGCGACCGCCAGGATGCCCACTCCGATGATGGCCAGCATCAGGAACTCGTCGCCGCCGCCAGAGCCGGTTTGTCGGTTTGGTTGGCTCATACTGCAATCGCCTCCAACAACTCAGAGCGACTCTCGACAAGGCGTCGTTGGGCCCGCGAGCGTCGCCGACGGAGCCGTTCTGCTTCCCGCTTGTCTCCACCGGCCAGAGTCATGCTGGTCTCACCTCGATGAGTGCTAGCCCAGACCAGTCGAGCATCGTCCGGCGAAACAATCCCCTTCCCGACAGCCAGCTGCAAGGTTCGGGCCAGCAAGACCGCTGGCGGCTTCTCCGGTATCGGGGACGAACGCTCGATGGGTGTTTCGGTTGTGAGTTCGAGCAGGTTGGAGATCAGCCGTTGACGGCGGCGACTGATTCGCTTGATTGTCCGCTGACGTAGGATCCGCAGGGGAAACGGTTGCTCGGATCCCACCAGGGAGGCAATGGCGTCGCTCGCGGATCCCAACACGATGGTGATGATCTCGGAGTCGTCGAGTCGGACGCCTTGAGATTCGATGATTTGCAGTGATTTAAAGCACTCCTTGGCCAGCATGGGCACCATTACGTGCAGGATGAGCCGGGTGGCGAGCGGGTCCTCGACCGCCAGCCTGAACACTGCTTGGGTGACGGCCAGGGAGAATTCCCGAGAGTGGCCGATGGGTATTGAGATGGCGTCAGCCACGTCGGTCACCGAGCCCAGATCGCCGAGGATCGGTTCGGCTTCGATCCAGTGCCGGTGACGGGTCTTCGCCCAGCGACCTGAGGAGATGACCGACCATTCCTCTCGCATGACGGCCCCGAAGCTGCTGCAGGTGACTGTTCTCATGGCCAGAGCGTCCGATATGGACCTACTCGGCGACCTACCTGTCTTCCTCCCAAACACCTCCCAAGTCAGATTCCGCTGAATCTCCCAGGGACTGAACCTTGCGACAACCCTCTGACCAGGTAGTTGACGCTGAATCCCCCATTCGTGTCACACCAAAATGTAAGAGTGAAAACAACCCCAGCCATCAGGCTTGGGGCCCGCCACCACATCCGAAAGGACGAAGAATGAGACTCAGACGACCTATCTCCCCCGCTTACGCCACTCCGCAGGAAGCCATCCGCTACCTCGCCTCAGTCTGCGACGGAGCCGTAAAACGCGACGGCCACGGGTTCGCAGCCGAGCATGTCAAGCTAGGCCACGGTCTTGCCGGTCGGAAACGTTGGAGCCGCCGTCAACACCGATCGGCCCTACGACTCGTTCGGATCTATCGACGACAACTCGAAAGAGCTGGTTTCGATGTCGAAAGCGCTCTGCGGCTGACCAAACCACTTCGTGTACCTCGCCGCCAGCTCCGTGATCTTCGTACGGGTTGGTTTGCCGACCCATGCGGAGTCCGGGCCTTTAGATGGTGGAACGGTGAGCGCTGGACCTCAATGACCAGCCGGAGCCTACCTTCCAGCTCTACCGCGCCTGAAGACTAGCTGACCACCAATGGTTTCTTGGACGCCTCTCCGTGCCGGTCTGCTAAATAGACGTAGACTGTTGTGCAGATGGGTAGAACAGACGATCTTGACAACCCGATAGATGACGTTAGTGAAGACAGCGAGAGCCAGGTCGTTTTTCCGGAGTTCGAAGGTGACCTGGCTCGTGACCGCCTGCTGGCCTCCCTGCGATTTGACCTTCTAGGACCCGAAGCTACCGATGAAGTTCTTCGACAGTCACCAAAGACCCGGTATCTGGTCGGCATGCTGGCGCCTAGGGGCACAGGGATCGACCCCTCAGAGGATGAGCAGGATCTGGCTCAAGGTGAGGACGAATCCGGCGCTGAGGGCAAGGTCACAACCCGCGCCTCATTGGAGGCATCAGCAATTGGCATCTCAGTTGTTGTTGATGGGACTGCCGAGTCGATCATCGTCAACGCTACGTGGGGCGAGTACAGCCCGGTCACGGTGGACCCGCCTCAGGAGGACTTTTCAGGGCTTGGAACTGAGACTGCCGACGACTCCCGAACCGAGGCAGATGACAGCTCCAAACCGAAGAAGAAGGCTCGCAGCAGAAAAGAGTGGCACCGAACGGACATGGCGAGATCATTCACTTTGCCAGTGCCGACTGGCCCAGCCGAAGGTGTTGAGGAACATCTGGGGATTGAGATCAACTGGCTCGCACGGCCGTTCGGAGACAACTGGATTGTTTCTGTCTTTCTTGCCAACCAAAGAATCGCCCCGTTTGGAAAGCGCCCTAAGGATCAGGACTACCTCTATCAGCCCAAACTGGCCCTCTCCGGAACTGGGTCACCATTCCTGCCCAGACAATCGTACGGTGATTCAGCCGATCCCGATCCTGACATAGCCTCGGCAGACCTGATCTACCGCCATCGACTCGAGTTCGCCGTCGGGCACGGAGTTGCCGCAGACTGGGACCTTGGCGAAGACTCGACTCGCGCTAGCACTGTCTTCACCGAGGTACTACCGTCCTTTGAGGTTCCAAGAGTCACACCTCGCGAATCCGACGATCTCTCGATGGACTTCTTGGCATCCGAATCCCGGCAAGAGGTCGTTACCCGATTATCCGGATTCTTGGAAGAATATGAATCTTGGGTCGATGAGCGTGACACTGAAGCCAGCTCAATTGCTGGCCCAATGCAGGCTGTGGCCACTGATCACTTGCTACTAGCCCGCCGCTCTCTAAGTCGGATGCGATCTGGTCTAGCAACACTGGACGACGACACGGCTTTCCGGGCTTTCCAGTTTGCCAACGAGACAATGGCGTTGCAGCGACGACGATCGGTGCAAGTTTCTGCCCGTCGCCGATCTGAACAGGTACCGACTGATACTGCCATTACCGCAAACTGGCGTCCATTCCAGATTGGCTTCGTGCTCCAAGCGCTAGCAGGCCTTGTTGATCCAACGCACGAAGACCGCGAGACGGCCGATCTCTTGTGGTTTCCGACCGGTGGAGGAAAGACCGAGGCCTACTTGGGCTTGACTGCATTCGTTCTTGCCCTGCGGCGGCTCAGACCGGACGATGAGTATCACCCTGCCTCGGGTACCTCCGTCGTCATGCGTTATACGTTGCGCCTCTTGACAATCCAGCAGTTCCAACGTGCTCTTACCCTCATCACAGCTTGCGAACATGTTCGCCGAGCTGATCCCCAAGTGTGGGGAAAGGAACGGTTCACCATCGGTCTATGGGTTGGTCAGTCAGTCACTCCAAACTCATTCGAAGACGCAAAGACAGCGCTCAACAAGCTCAGGGATGACAAGCCCGTCTACGAGAAATCGCCCTATCAAGTCCTATTCTGCCCGTGGTGTGGAGAAGAAATCACACCGCAATGCTACGTGTCCGACGATGACGCTGAACGCACATACATCAATTGCTGGAACATCGACTGTGACTTCCACCGTTCAAATGGCACGCTCGGCATCCCAGCACTCGTCGTGGACTCTGAGATCTACCGCCATCCACCATCGCTACTGCTGGCAACGGTCGACAAGTTCGCTCAGATGACTTGGAATGGTCGCATCCAGAGCCTCTTCGGCCGGGTCGAGCGCCATTGCGAGCGACATGGCTGGATCTCTTCAGCCGACTCACACCCAGCAACACATGAGGCCACAGGCACT
>JAJRQY010000106.1 GCA_024280015.1 Actinomycetes bacterium | reverse complement strand
TTCCCGACAACCAAGATCCGGGCCCGTTCGATCGCGAATCACAAGTGCGCAGCTACTCCCGGAGCTTTCCCACCACTTTCGTCAGCGCATCCGGCAGCACCATGACCGACTCGTCGGGCCGGACCTATATCGACTTTCTGGCCGGCTGTTCCACCTTGAACTACGGACACAATGATCCAGACATGACCGAAGCGTTGGTTGGCTACCTCTCCAAACAAGGACTGACCCACGGACTCGACTTGCAGACCGAGGCCAAGGGCGAGTTCATCGAAACCTTTGCTCAGGTGATCCTCGATCCGCGAGAACTCCCCTACCGCTTGCAGTTCACCGGGCCAACGGGAACCAATGCGGTCGAAGCTGCTCTCAAGCTCGCTCGAAAGGTGACGGGGCGAAGCAATGTGATCTCATTCACCAACGGATTTCACGGCGTCACCATTGGTGCGCTTGCGGCAACCGGCAACCGCCAGCATCGCATGGGACCCTCTGTTGCTTTGCCCGGTGTCACCCGGGCCATGTATGACGGTTACCTTGGGGACTCCGTTGACACTGCAGAGGTTCTGGACCAGTTGCTCAGCGACCCATCCAGCGGATACGACGAGCCCGCGGCCATCCTGGTAGAAACGGTTCAAGGCGAAGGGGGCATCAATAGCGCCAGCGGTGCATGGATGCGCCAAATCGCTGCCATTGCCAAGAAACATGGCGCCCTCCTGATTGTCGATGACATCCAAGCCGGATGTGGACGGACCGGTACGTTCTTTAGCTTTGACAATATGGGGATCACACCAGACATTGTCACTCTCTCCAAGTCCCTTTCGGGGTTCGGACTACCCATGGCGCTCGTCCTCATCCATCCTGATCACGATCAGTGGCTACCGGCCGAACACAATGGCACCTTCCGGGGCAACAATCTGGCCTTTGTTACCGCAAGTATCGCCCTCAAGAAGTTCTGGTCTACTGACAGCCTCCAACGCGATATTGGCCGCCGGAGCCAACTGGTCAAACACGCACTCACCCAGATGGGTGCCAACATACCTGGGTCTGTCCTCAAGGGTCGGGGGCTTTTCCTTGGTCTCGATGTCGGTTCGGGCGAACGAGCTACTGCCATTTGCCAGCGGGCCTACAACGACGGACTGGTAATCGAAACGTCAGGCTCACGGGGAGAAGTGGTCAAGATCCTTGCCCCTCTCACCACCCCGGATCAGCTCCTAACCGAGGGCCTTGACATCTTGCATCGGGCCTGCGATGAACCGGTTGACCTTCGGGTCGCTGCTGGATGAAATCCCGGACCAGCATTCTCCGTCGCAACCACGGCAGCACCGCATCGGCGCCGGTGGATTCGATGGGCTACATACCCCAGTGGGGCCTTTGTCCGTTCCCGACCTCGCCGCTCCAGACAGCGGAACCAGATGGAATGGCGTCAGTGCTCATCAGCACGGACGACCACGTGTCCCGTTGGCAACCCGCAGACCGATTTCACGACCTCTTCGATCAGCAGTGTCAACGGCTTGGCGAGCGGGCGCACACCCATCCGGCCCTTGACTACGGCGCCGTGGTGGTCAGCTACGCCGAGTTGGCGGCTGAGTCAAACCAACTGGCCAGATTCCTTCACGCAGAAGAAGTGCAGGTTGGTGACCATCTGGCCATCCTGCTCGACCGATCGATCCTTGCCCCGGCCGCGGTACTAGCCGCATCTCGACTCGGGGTCAGCTACGTCCCGCTCGATGCGGGCTTCCCCGAGGAGAGAATCGGTCATATTGTTGCCGACAGTGGCGCAACCGGAGTCCTTACTCAACGTCGCTACCTTCACCTCTTTGACAATATCGAGGTACCGGTCGTCGCCCTTGACGATCACCTCGATTTCATCCATGGCCAGCCCAGCGATCGCTTCGAGCCTGAGGGGCTGAGAGATGCCGCGGATCCGACCGCCTACGTGATCTACACCTCGGGAACCACCGGACTACCCAAGGGTGTCCCAATTCGCCATTCGAGCATCTGCAACTTCCTTGACGTTGCCAGTGCCAGCTATGGGTACCAGGAATCCGACCGGGTCTATCAAGGCATGACTATCGCCTTTGACTTCTCGGTAGAGGAACTCTGGGTTCCTTTGTGCACCGGAGCCACCGTCGTTCCCGCGTCCTCAGATCATCAACTGCTCGGACACGACCTCCAGATCTTCCTACAAACCCAGCAAATCACTGCTCTTTGTTGTGTCCCCACCCTGCTGGCCACGCTTGAGCCCACCCTTCCGATGCTCCGCTTCTTGCTGGTTTCCGGTGAGGCATGTCCACAAGAACTCATCGATCCCTGGTTCGAGTCCGGACGCAGGATTCTGAACGCCTACGGACCGACGGAGGCGACCGTCACGGCAACCTGGTCGGTCCTGCAGCCTGGTAGAGATATCACGATTGGCGGGCCGCTCCCCACCTACTCGGTTGTTGTTCTGGACCCCAAGCTTCCGCTTGTTTTAGCCCCCGGGCAAGAAGGTGAAGTCTGTCTGGCTGGTGTTGCCCTCAGCGACGGCTACCTCAATCGACCCGAACAATCAGAACGGGCCTTCATCGATGACTTCATCGGCTTGCCCAACAATCCATCCGGCCACATCTATCGAACTGGTGACCTTGGTCGAATAAACGCCGAGAATGAAATCGAGTACATGGGCAGAATCGATACCCAGGTCAAGATTCGCGGCTACCGGATCGAGCTTGAGGAAATCGAATCAGTCGCCAATGCACTCCCCGGTGTTGGACAGTGCATTGTTCAACCCTTTGCTCCGCCAGGCCAGGGAGCCAAGCTGGTGGCCTACCTCACTCCAGACTCATCACAACGAAGAGTGGACCTTTCCGTGTTGGACCGTGAACTCCGCAACCGGCTTCCCACCTACATGGTCCCCAGCTTCTACGAACAGCTGGATGAATTCCCGCTACTTCCCAGCACCAAGGTCGACCGAAAAGCGCTTCCAGCACCTTCCGAAATTCGATTCGTCGACGACAGCCAGCCGAGCGTGCGACCAGCGAACCAGACCGAGTCCCTGCTTGAGCATGCACTGGCGCGATTACTTCAACTGGATCAGGTCTCCACCGGCGCCAACTTCTTTGCCGACTTGGGAGCTGACTCCCTGACCCTGGCTGGGTTTGCCAACTGCATCCGAACCGATCTGGGTGTGCGAACAATCTCGATGAAACAGCTGTATCAGAATCCGACCATTGCCGAACTCGGTGTGGTCATAGCTGCCGCCCAAGCGGAGACCACCGGACTGGCTGATCCCTTAGCGAACGTGGCCAGCGGCGTCTCCACCACTGCTCCGGAGGACCTCAGTCAACGACCGGTCGACGGACAGCAGGTGCATGTCGCCTCTCGATTGAGCCACCTTGGGGTCGGGTCCTTGCAACTTGTTGCCTATCTGGTCCTCGCCCTGGTCTCATTACTCGGAGCGAGTGAGGTCTTTCTCCTCCTCAGCCGGGCGGACAACGTCATCGAACTCTACGGAAGTGCGGTGTTGGTCAGCGTGAGCGGCCTTGCCCTGTCTTCCGGACTGTTTCTGAGTGTGAAGCTGCTGGCCGTCGGATCATTCGACTCGAAGCCAATTCCGCTCTGGAGTACAAAGTACTTCAGATTTTGGCTGGCCAAACAGGCCATTGCCCTCAACCCTCTGAATCTGCTCGTTGGTACGCCCGCCTACAACACTTACCTTCGCCTTCTCGGAGTCAATGTTGGATCGGGAGCCGTGGTCCTGGCGCGCCCCCCGGTTTGCACTGATCTGGTTTCGATCGGAAGCAACACTGTGATCCGGCAGAACTGTTCATTCCAGGGATACAAGGCCGAAGATGGGTTCATCCGTCCTGGGCTGATTCAGATTGGGTCCGATGCCCTGATCTGTGATGGCACAATTCTGGACATTCGCACGTCGGTAGGCGAGGGCGCCCAACTCGGCAACTCCTCCGCCCTCCTCGAAGGACAAGCAATTCCTGACCACCGGGTGTTTCACGGCTCTCCGGCAGAGCCGACCTCGAGCACCTATGACCGTGTGGCGACGCGAACAGTGCCAAGATGGCTGCGCCTGGCTTCGGGAATCCTTCGACTCTTGTCAGTCTCGCTGATAGGTGTGCCAACTGCTCTACTTATCATGACGTGGGGCATAGGGATTATCCAAGATTTCGTTCAAGCCTCCGGCGGCGGAGCCGAGGCCCTTGGACTAGGCGGAATCGGTGGAGTCGGTGGAGCCGTGCTCAGCACCGCGGCAGTAACCACTGTGCTCTTCGCTGGGTCCCTCGTCTTTGGGTTGTTGCGAGTAGCGCTGATTCCAAGGCTTTTGCATCGCTTCTCCAAGCCCCAGGAAGTACATCACCTCTTTGGCGTCCAGTACATGCTGTCAAGAGCAATCGCCAGATTCTCCAACTCGCCCGGGTTCAACATCATGTTTGGCGATAGTTCACTCATCCTTTGGTACCTCAGGCTCCTTGGGTTCAAGGCCAAGACTGCAGTGCAGACTGGCTCGAACTTCGGATCCGAGCAACGCCACCACTCACCCTTCCTTTGTCATATCGAAGGTGAAACCATTGCCTCCGACGGTCTGGTTTTCCTGAACAACGAATACTCCTCAACATCCTTCGTGAGCCAGCGGGTCTCGCTGCCTCCATCCACCTATCTTGGCAACTTCGTTCAGGTCCCGGCTGGCGCTGCCATTGGATCGAACTGTCTTATCGGGACCAAGACAGCCGTACCAATTGACGGCCCGCTTCGCTCTGACGTCGGGCTGCTTGGCTCTCCCGCCTTTGAGATTCCGCGTTCGGTCGAGCGTGACCTGTCAATTGACCGCTACGACGATCCAGATGTGCGGTCCGAACGGCTTCGCCGAAAGTTTCGGTCGAACCTGATGTCGCTGGTCCTCTATCTCACTCGATCCTGGATCTTGGCCTACGCCGGTATCCAGATCGCTGTCCTGTCTATTGCCGGGGTCCATCCTCGAACCGGGTTCGTCGCGTTGGACCGCTCATTGCCCCTCTTGCTGGCGGCGGTGATCTGGCTTCCATCAGCCATCGTTTTCATGATCCTTACCGAGCGGATCACCCTCCGGTTTCGGCGACTCCAACCGTTGTATTGCTCGCTCTACGATGAGCGCTTTTGGGCCCATGAACGATTCTGGAAGTCCAACTACAACGGCTTCGCCCGTCTTTTCAACGGCACACCGTTCAAGCCCCTCATTCTCCGCGGCCAAGGAATCCGAATCGGCAAGAGGGTGTTCGACGATGGGGCCTCGATCTCGGAACCAACACTCATCTCCATCGGAGACGACTGCACCTTGAACAACCGATCGTGGATCATGTGCCATTCCTTGGAGGATGGAACCTTCAAGTCTGATCGGGTCAAAATTGGACGGTCTTGCACGGTCGGTGTTGGAGCCTTCGTTCACTACGGAACGGAAATGGGAGACCATTCGAGTCTCGCCGCCGATGCCTTTTTCATGAAGGGTTCCATCACGGAGCCGACTACCAATTGGGCCGGCAATCCGGCAACCGAGCTAGCAGGACGGCAAATACCGCCGGACGATGGTTCACGCTAGCCAGAACCCGCTAGGCAGTAGTAGGGAGACGGCTCCACTGCCAGCGATTATGAACTTGGCATCTGAGGTCTGGGTTCGCGGGGCAAACCCAGGACCCGCTCGCCGATAATGTTGCGTTGGATTTCGCTAGTACCGCCAGCAACCTTCATTCCGGGCGAGTACAAAAAGCGATCGGTCTGGAGTCCAGCCAACATGGCGTCAGCTCCTCGAAGGCTCGTCTCAAGCGAAGCCACATCGAACTCAAACTCGGTTCGCATCAACTTGGCTGCAGAGGCCTTCTCTAGGCCGCCATCGGAACGCAGCAGCATGGCCCGCAAGGCATGACCTCGTACCATCAGCTTCATGAGCTCGTCGTTGAGGACCGGATTGCCGCCTCGCAGAGAGCCAAGCTTGGAGAGGCGACGCTCCAGGTTGATCAAGCTGGCAGAACCGCTGGAACCACGCTCGTCCAACAACACCTCCATGGTGACCCTCCAACCCTCGTTCTCCGGTCCTAGCAGGCAATCTGTTGGGACGAGAACATCTTGAAGGAACACTTCACAGAATTCCGCCTCGCCGGTCATCTGTCGCACCGGCCGGACGTCAACCCCAGGGGATGTCATGTCCAACAAGAAGAACGAGATCCCCCGATGGCTTCGCTGATCGGGATCGGTCCGAGCAAGAAGAATTCCGAACTGGGCGTGCTGCCCATTGGATGTCCAGACCTTTTGGCCACTGACGACGTAGTTCTCGCCGTCTTTGGTGGCCGACGTAGTCAGGCTGGCGAGATCCGAGCCTGCATCGGGCTCAGAAAACAGTTGGCACCACAGCATTTCTCCGCTCAGTGTTGGCCGAAGAAACCTGTTCTTCTGCTCCTCAGTTCCTGTTCGTTGGATGGCTTCACCAGCAAGAACTAGTCCCTGCAGATTCAGATAGGGCGAAACCTGAGCCCTGGCGCACTCCTCTGACCAGATTCCTGTCGCTGCTCGGTCAAGGCCCTGACCGCCATATTCGCTTGGCCAGTGAAGGCCAGCGAAACCGCCTTCGAAGATGGCCTTCTGCCATCGTCTTGCTTGCCGGTGCATCTGGGGCGGAAGGATTGCTCCGTAGGCCGGGCAGGCGACCTCGTCGGCAACGGACTGCCGGAGAAACTGCACCACTAGCTCTTGAAAGCCCGCATAGTCCATGTCCGAGCATGTCTGACACGTCGCCGGGAAGCAATTCGGGCTCCGAGTGTGCCAATCGGTCACAGTTCGTAGCGAAGTCCAGGCCTCCTCCACTTGAACAGAACAAAGCCTGACACGTAAGCTCCGTCCCATGGACACTTCGTTGCCGCCTTCCGAAACCCCTGGTGAGGACCGTCCCGCTCCCCTTGATGGGCTGCGGATCATCGATATGGGGCAGGTTCTGGCTACGCCGTTCGCCACCTATCTGATGGGACTGATGGGGGCCGAGGTCATCAAGATCGAACCCAAGCAGGGTGAGTGGTTCCGTCAGATGGGAACGGGCCTTGCCTTCGCTACCCAGAATGCAGGCAAGCAAAGCGTCGCCATCAATATGCGGGCACCTGAGGCTGCGCAGACTGTACTCCGACTGATTGAATCGGCGGATGTGTTCGTGCAAGGTTTTGCGCCAGGAACGGCCGAAGCGATGGGTCTTGGCTGGGATGAGGTTTCAGCCGTCAATCCCAAGATCGTCTACGGATCGCTTTCGGCCTTTGGAGAAAAGGGTCCCTACGCAGGGCGACTGGGATTCGATCATGTTGTCCAGGCAATGAGCGGCATCATGATGGCAACCGGATTCGAAGGGCAGCCGCCAACCAAGGTGGGTTCGCCCTACCTTGACTATGGAGGCGGACTGTTGTTGGCCTTCGGTTTGATGGCGGGCTTGATGGAACGAGACCGGACCGGTAAGGCGGTCCATATTGATGCCGCCATGCTCGATGTGGGGCTGATGTTGAACGCCAGTGCCATGGTCCGTGCCGCCAACACCGGTCTGGACCCGGTACGAACCGGCAACGATGCTTTCAGCGGATCGGTCGCCTCGGGTGCGTTTCAAACCACGGATGGCCTCCTCATGGTGGCCGCCAACAAGCCGGCCCAGTTTCTGCGCTTGGCAGAAGCCATGGAATTGGATGAACTGCTGGATTCCCCCGAGTTGGCTCTACCTCGAGCGGACCCAGAACGGGTCGCCAATGCTCGGGGCTTGATGGCTGAGCGCTTTGCCTCCCGTTCGGCGGCAGAATGGGAGGAGCTTCTCAATGGGGTCAACATTCCTGCGGCCCGGGTACGCGGCTTAGCCGAGGTGACTTCGGAAGGACACGCTCAAGCACGTGGCATCTTGCAAGCAGTTCCCGACCCTGCGCAAGGAGATCCGTCCAAGACCACACAGTTGCCAGGTCTTGGAGTACGCATTAACGGGGTCATGCCCGGGCCCTCAGCGATGCCACCATCGGTTGGATCAGACACCGCCGCAGTGCTGGCCAGTGCCGGGTTCAGCCAGGACGAAATCTCCCAGCTTGCTGCTGAGGGAACAATCAACATTGGCGAATTCGAGGCTGAAGCGTCTCCCAACTCGCCCTCCGAGAGGACTCAATAGATCATGTCTACGCCCGCCATCCTTGCCGTTGCCGGTGATCACGCCGACAGCCCCATCGAACTGCTCGATATCGATCTTCCCGATCCGCTTGGTCACGAGGTTCTGGTCCGGATCAATGTGACGGCCCTGTGCCACTCGCAACTTCATCACCTGGCCTCGGTTCGAAAGCGGCGCCTGGTGTTGGGTCATGAGGCAACAGGCACCATCGATTTGGTTGGTCCCGATGTCACGTCGGTTTCAGTAGGAGACACTGTCTTAGTGACGTGGGTGCCAAAAGATGCGGAACAGGCTGACCGCGCTGGACGGCCTGCTTCGGTCAAGCTGGATGATGGCACCATGGCTGTTAGCCCGAACGTTTACACGTGGGGTTCCCACATTGTTGCCGACGAGATGTACATCCTGCCGCTGCCGGATGACATTGACCTTGAGGCCGCTTCGTTACTTGGCTGCGCAGTCATTACCGGAGCAGGAGCGGTTGTCAACACTGCTGATGTTGGCCCGGGCGAGTCGGTTGTCATTATTGGTGTCGGCGGCGTTGGTCTGTGCGCGCTTGCCGCTGCTGTCAACGTTGGCGCATCGCCAGTCATTGCCGTCGATCTTGATGACGACAAGCTAGAAATGGCTCGCTCCTTTGGAGCAACACATACCGTCAACTCATCAAAAGTAGAAGACCCGATCGCCGAGATCCGCTCTCTCACTCCCGGTGAGGGGTTGGACTTTGCCCGTCAACCAGTCGCAGGGGCAGATTACGTCTTTGACTGTATTGGAAAGCCAGCAACGGTGGCTCAAGCACTTCAGATGGCACGCGCCGGGCGATACACCATTCGAAAAGGCGGCATGGCGATCGTGGTAGGAGTCCCAACAGCTGCACTCCAACTTCCTCCAGGCCCCTTACTCACGGGCGAACGGACCTTGATTGGATCGATTGCCGGTTCATCCTCACCAGCCCGTGATCTACCCGAATTCATTGACTGGTGGAAGGCTGGAACCTTCGATATCGGTCGACTGATTACTACTCGATATCCGCTGGAACGGGTGAACGAAGCTGTTGCCGACCTCAAGGCAGGTCGCATTGAAGGCCGAGCATTGCTGGATGTTCCTGACCGAAACGCAACCTCGTGATTGTCGGCCCATGGATGGTGGTCGAACACGGGGATGTTTGCTAACGGCGAAGGAATGACCAGACTAAGCCAGCTTCTTTCGCCACCCGACCGGTCTTCATCTCCCGTCGATCGGCCCGTTCGAACAACTCGGCGCCAAGCATGATGCCAGCCCATCGGAACGGCTCGATTGGCCATCGTCGCGAAGGCTGCCGTACCCAGGGCAGTCGAGTCAACTCGGTGCTCTCTCCTATGATGAGGTCAGCAATGGTCCGCCCCGCGAGATTGGTGGCCGCTACTCCCTCGCCGACATAGCCACCGGCGCGATACAGACCTTCATGCTTGGAAACAGAGGGCTTCCAGTTTCGTGGTACACCAAGAACGCCACCCCAACGATGGGTAATGGCCACATCGGAGAGAAGCGGAAACAGATCGACCAGCGTCTGTCGAATCTCCTCGTGAGTGTTGATGTCATTCTCGATGGCTGGGTTGATCTTTGACCCCATTGCATAGGGCGCAGCTCTGCCTCCGAAGGCAATGCGGTCATCGGCCGTGCGCTGTCCGTAGATAACTCGGTACCGACCATCAGTAAAGGTCGGTCGGTGAGCGAGTCCGATTTCATCCCAGATCTCCGGACCGAGCGGCTCAGTGGCGATCATGAGTGAGTAAAATGGGATGAGGTCGCGGCCATGCCCTGAAAGCTGCGCCGTATACCCCTCGGTGGCCAAGACGACATGGTCGGCGGTGACTGTGCCTGTCGCGGTAACCACGGTGGTAGAGCCAACTTCTTGGGCCCGCGTTCCTTCATAAACCCTTGTGCCTTGCGCCTGGACTGCGGCAAGCAGACCCTGAACCAACTTGGCTGGATGCAAGGCCGCGGTATGCGGGGTGTAGGCGCCGCCGAGCACCGATGTTGCACCGCAAATTTCGTGTGCCTCAACCGGGCTCAACCATTGGTAACCGGGCCCAAGATTGTCCTGAAGCCGAGTCACCTGGGCTGAGTTTCGAGCCAGGTGAATCTCCCCGCCCCGGGTGAAGTCACAATCGATTCCTTCGTCGACGATGACGCGTTCAATCTCATCAACAGTTTGGACCATCGGGTGATACATAGCTCCGTCATAGTCGGTCGCTAGCTCGGCAATACACCAGCCACCGTTGCGGCCTGAGGCGCCAAAACCAGCAGTTCTGGATTCGATGATGACGATTGAGGCCTCAGGTAAACGCTTGGCCAGGTAGTAGGCCGACCAAAGGCCGGTGTAGCCAGCGCCAACTATTGCAATGTCGACCGTGATGCTTTCGGTCAGTGGGCTACGCGACGACTTAGCGTCGTCGCGACGCGTCGAAAGATCTTCGACTTGATCCAGCCAGAGGGAAGGAGCATCAGAGTTGTACATGGCACGAACACTACCCTCCAGTCCCCAGTTGTTCGGTGGGGTGGTCTGGCTGGTGAGGTGGTCAGGCAGGGTGGTGCCTGTTAGCGGGATCGACTGGACGGCTTCTTCTTCAGCAGGGATGACAGCGATGGGATGGCTCCCCGGCGAAAGGCAAGAAACAAAAAGACGGTCACGATGCCATAAAAGACCTCGCGCAACTGGGCTTGTGAGTCTAAGAGCTCATCCAGGACGGTGAAGACGATGGCACCGAGAATTGGTCCAAGGAGGGAACCGATTCCACCGAAGGCCAGCATCACCAGAACTCGGACGTCCACCGCACCGAAGGCATAGGTTGTGCTTCCGATGAACCCACGTCCTTGGTGGGCAAACATCGCCCCTGCGATCCCGAGCATTCCGGAGCCGATAAGGCCGGCGTAGACCCGGTACTTTGTGACATCGACGCCTGCGAGCTCAGCCGCCACTTCGTCGTCTTTGAGGGCCTTGAAGGCCCAACCAATATGCGATCGCTGCAGGAGCCGATAGAAGATCAAGTACACGACCACCAACGCCAAGAACACGTAGTAGGGCTTCACTTGCTCTCGCATTATTGAACCCTTGCTCGCCGCTACTCGGAGGCCATCTTCGCCTCCGGTGAGGTCTCCCTTGCCGAGGACGAAATTCTCAAACGAGAGCGAGAACGCCAGGGTGACAATGCCAATGAAGATCGTGTCCAACGAGCGTGTGACCGCGATCCAACTCAACAGTCCGCCGACAAGTGAGGCAATGATCCCTGCTAGCAAGATGCTCAGCACCCAAGGAACACTCAGTCGATCAGCCATGATGGCGGAACTGAAACCGCCAATTCCGGCGAGTGCACCAACACACAAGAATAGCTGGCCCGTGCTGCCAAAGATAATGTTGAAGGCAATCCCATAGGCGGCAAACAGCATGCCACTGATCAGCACCGTCATCATGGAGCGTGAGTCCATGAACTTGAGCGGAATCAACCCAAGTAGACCGGCAACGATGGTGATGGGAAGGAAGTCACCCAGGATTGAATTCTTGACTGAGGCGGCGGCCGCCATCCGGTGATCGGCGGCTGGCTCTGGATCGGCTGCTGGGTCGACTGCGGTCATGATCGAACCCCAAGCAGGCCGCTAGGCCGGATGACGATCGTGACCGCGCAAACGACTAACAAGATGATGGTGGTGATGTAGGAGCCAATGTAAAAGGCGCTCACCGTGCTGACGATGCCAAGAAGGATGCCAGCCAGGAACGCGCCGGAGACGCTTCCTAGCCCGCCAACGACGGCGACGATGAGGGCGAAGATGGTGAGTTCGATTCCATCGGTTGAGCCAACCGGCGTAGTCATGGCTCGGGTGACGGCAACGATGCCGCCAAGGATGCCACTCAGGGCAAAAATCGATGTTCGCACGACCGATGGATTCACTCCGACCAGTCGCGCTCCGTTCTCGTCTTGGATGACCGAGCGTGTCGCCCGGCCAAAGGTTGTGAGCCGGAAGAAGGCGACCAACAGTGCACCAACCAGCAAGATGATGGCCGACGCGACCAAAGAACCACGACGCATGGACACTCCCAAAATGTCGATTGGGTCTCCGGCCACTCGGAGGGTCAAGGCCTCAATGGGATAACGCCATTCCAGAACACCGTCGATGATGAAGCCAACTCCCAACATGAGCAGCAGGCCAAGCAAGGTTCGCCCTTCTCCTTCTTCGCCGTAGACCGCCTTCATCAGGGTGAGGTCAATAACCATGCCCAAGAGGCCTACGGCGACAATGCCGATGGCCACAGCCAAGAAGGTTCCCATTCCGCCGTCGGTTAGGCGGGAGATTACCATGGCGCCAGCAACTGCCATCTGTCCGTGGGCCAGGTTCAACACTCCCCCGAGTCCGTAGACCAGGGTCAGGCCCACTCCGAGAATTCCGAACTGCAGGCCAAGCACGATGCCGTCCATAATTACTGCGGTCACGAAGCGCTCCTTATCAGCTGTTCGTCTGATTGGCGATCCGACTGCTTGCTGCCCGTCATCGAGTCACACACCGAGGTAGGCCTTTCGTACGCCTGGGTCATTACGTAGATCGTCCGCCGTTCCGGTCAGACCGATTCTGCCGTGGTCCAACACATAGCCGCGGTCGGCTAGCCCAAGAGCAAGAGGCACCTGTTGCTCGGCGACCAGGATGGTCAGGCCAGCGTTTCGCAGTTCAGCCAATGCGTTGTAGGCCTCGCTGGCCAGCAATGGTGACAGGCCCGTTGTCGGCTCGTCCAGCATGAGCACCCGGGGCGCAGCCATGAGGGCTCGACCAACGGCCAACATCTGTTGCTCTCCCCCGCTCATGGTTCCAGCGTGCTGGGACTCGCGCTCCTTGAGTCGAGGAAACAGATCAAACACCTGATCAAGCTGAGATGACGGTGGCCGTTTGGGATAGGCGCCCAGAATCAGATTCTCCTTCACCGACATTTGAGGAAAAAGATGCCTCTCGGCCGGAACGTAGACGACTCCGGATCGGCTGACGCGGTGGGCCTTGTCGCCAGCAATGTCGGTCCCGTCGAAATAGACCGAGCCACGTGATGGGGGCATGAGTCCACAAACGGCCCGCAACATGGTCGTCTTGCCTGCACCGTTTGAGCCAATAACTGCAACGGCTTCACCTTCGGCGACCGACAGCGAGACATCGTGCACAACGTCTTGACCCAAGTAGCCGGCACACAGTCCGTCCAGCTTCAACAGTGGTTCACTCATGCAACAATCTCCGAACCGAGGTAGGCGGTCACGACCTCGGGCATCTGCATCACTTCGGTCGGCTCGCCATCAGCGATCAACAAACCAAGGTCCAGCACAGCGATTCGTTCGGCCAGCGCCATCACCGCGCTCATAACATGCTCGACCCAGATCACGGTGATCCCCAGCTGATCGCGGGCCAAGCGAACAATATCAATTGAGGCCTGCAGCTCAGTGTCGTTCAGGCCAGCCATGACCTCATCCAAAAGGAGCAGTTTTGGCTTACCTGCGAGGGCCCGGGCGAGTTCGAGAAAGCGTTGTTGATGCAGGTTCAGTGAATGCACTTCTTCATTGGCATAGCTGGACAGTCCGACGAATTCCAAGGCCTCAAGGGCCGAGCCGGTCGCGGCCGTTGAGTTTGGTCGGCCATCGGATCGACCAAAGGTCGCACCGACCACAACATTTTCTAACACGGTCATGGACTCAAAAACCCGTGGGGTTTGCAGCACCATGGCTATCCCATGACCGCGAACCGAATGAGCCTTGAGGCCCGTCAGCTCCTGGCCCAGAAACTTGATACTGCCCCGTGTAGCTGGCTGCATGCCGCTGATGGCTTTGAGCAGCGTGCTCTTGCCTGCCCCATTGGGGCCGACGAGGGCGAGAATCTCGCCCTTGTCGACCCGGAGGCTCACACCACCGACAGCCGGAAGGCCACCGAAGTGCTTCTCAACATCGTTGAGTTCTAGGAACGACACTTGCTAGGGAACGAACGGCTCGAGCGGTTCTGACAAGAACAGCTTCTCGGGGTACCAGTCGCCTCCAGCGTTCAGACCCTCAGGTGCGGGGCCAGCACCAACCTTGACCAGAAGGAGCTGGGATGTTGCCAGCTCACCCCACTCAGTCCAACTCACTGGAGAGGCCATGCCATCAAGGGTGAAGGTGTTGCCGTGCAAATATTCGCCAATGGCGGCCGGATCGTCACCGACAGCACCAATCGCTTCGGCCAGCATCGTCACAACGCCGTAACCCGCGACTGCATCGTCTTCCATGAATGATTCGCCGGAGTTGGCGATATAGCGCGGAGCCAGGTCAGCGTAGGAGTCACTGAAGTAGTCAGCGCAGCTGTAGTCGACGAATCGATCAATTGCGACATCGTCGCCCACTCCGGCCACGACGGCTCCCAGTGAGGCTGATGGGCCACTGACGGAAGCGTCAAGACCAAGGTCAGCTGTTTGGAGCAGGATTGGTCCAGTTCCGGGCGGGTGACCGGTGGCCAAAATCAGATCGGGATCGAAGGCTTCCAAGCTACGAAGGTATGTGGTGAAGTCCTTCTCGGGGACCGGAGCGACTTCGACCTGCAGCTCGATGCCATCAAGCTCGCCAAAGGCGGCTTCGGCGGCAGACTTAAATGACTGCCCCCAGGCATAGTCAGCGATGATGGCGCCCACCTTTGTGAAACCTTCTTGTTGGGCATAGGCGGCCCAGGGAGAAGCAATCATTGGGGCAGCTGGCAAGCAGGTACGGAAGGTGTATCGGCTATCAGTGGTCAAGATGGCAGAGGATCCGGCTTTGGAGAGGAAGAGTGGGATTTGGGCTTCCTCGGCCACAAGTGACGTGGCGATTGCAATGCCACTGGAGATGGTTCCACCTACGGCGACGACGCCGTCTTCGTGCAACTTCTCGATCTGCTTGACGGCCTCTTCAGCATCCGATTGATCATCGACGATGATGAGTTCCAACATTTGCCCATCAATGCCACCGGCGGCATTGATTTCATCAACGGCTAGCTGCATGCCTTGGCTGGATGGGATTCCCCATGGAGTGAATGGACCGGTCAGTGAGGTCAGGGCACCAATCTTGATCGGATCGGTGTTGGCTGGTTCATCAGGAGTGTCGTCGCCTCCGTCATCAGCGGGGGCTTCGGTGTCTGCGGTTGTGTCGCCGGAATCGTCTTCGGCGACGGTTGTTGCTGATCCGCCGTCGCTGCTGTCTGAGCCACAGGAGGCTCCGACGAGGGCAAACACGGCAAGTAGCGACAACCAACGGTTGCGTCTCTTGGACATTGTCTCTCCGGGAGGTAGGCGACCATTGCAGGCCGAATGAGTTTTGTATAGTAGGACAAACAATTGTCCTGTGCCAAAGCTAGACCATTTCACCTCAGCGGTGCTCATCAAGAGAGATCTAGAGACCGGCAGGGACCATTGCTTCGATCAGCGAGGGGCCTTCAGCGGCCAAAGACTTCTGCAATTGGTTAACGAATTCTTCTGCCGTCGTTGCTCGTCATGGAAGGACTGCAGCACTGGTCTCTCCCAGCGGCCTCACTGGCTCCACCCGTGAGCGCTGGTCTTACCTGTCCAACCATGGACACGGCTTGAGGTATAGCCTGGCACCGACCCGAGCAACCTATTCATGAAGTGGGACCGATTCAGAGGAGGCCCCCAATGGCCAAGATCGTGGTTCTCGGTGCCGGAGTTTCCGGTCACACCGCGGCGATGCATACCAAGAGAATGGTTGGCAAGGGACACGACGTCATCGTTGTTTCTCCCAACTCCAACTGGAACTGGATCCCGTCCAACATCTGGGTAGGTGTTGGCAAGATGACCGACAAGCAGGTCGTCTTTCCACTGGCTCCGGTGTACAAGCGAAGCGGGATCGACTTTCGCCAAGCCAAGGCCGTTGCCATTCACCCGGAGGGAACGATCGGCAACCCAACTCCAGTTGTTGACATTGAGTACACCCGCCACAGCAAGCTTGGACAGACCGAGTGTGTGGCCTATGACTACCTCATCAATGCCACCGGCCCCCGACTGAAGTTCGAAGCCACTCCCGGGCTGGGGCCTGACGGTGGGCACTCGGTCTCAGTCTGTACTCCCGGTCACGCCAAACAGGCTGCGGCCCAATTGAAGGATGTCATCCAACGACTCAAGGACGGTGATCCCCAGACGCTGATTGTTGGCATGGGTCATGGCAGCTGTACCTGCGAAGGGGCAGCCTTTGAGTACGTATTCAACGTTGACCATGCCCTGCGTGAAGCCGGTGTTCGCGATCGTGCTGAAGTGGTCTATCTAACCAATGAACATGAACTCGGAGATTTTGGTGTTGGCGGCATGACCTTCAAGCAGGGTCATGAACTCATGACCAGCGAAACGTGGATGAAGAGCCTTTTCAACGAACGCGGAATCCATGTCATTCAACGGGCGCACGTCACGGCGGTTCATGAGAGCTCTGTCGACTATGACACCATCGACGGGGAGTCGGCTTCACAGCCTTTTGACTTCGCCATGCTTCTGCCCCCATTTGGTGGTGCGGGGCTGTCGGCCTTTGCCCAAGACGGTTCGGACATTAGCGATACCCTGTTTGCCCCTAACGGCTTCATGAAAGTTGATGCCAACTATGGGGTTGGGTCCTACGAAGAGTGGTCTGCCTCGGACTGGCCGAGTACCTACCAGTCCCCTGTTCACTCCAACATCTTCGCCGTCGGCATTGCCTTTGCCCCGCCACACGCCATTTCCAAGCCCTACAAAACTCCCAAGGGTGACGCTGTTGCCCCTGCTCCGCCTCGAACCGGCATGCCATCGGGGGTGCAGGGCAAAATTGTGGCCCAAACGATTGCCGATCGGATCAATATTGGCCCGTCAGCCCCTGCCCACACCGCTTCCATGGCAAAGATGGGAGCCGCGTGTATTGCCTCCGTTGGTACTGGCGCCCGCGAAGGCGAGGCGGCAGCAATCACCATGTCGCCAATCGTGCCCGACCACCAGACCTATCCCGAGACGGGTCGCAATCTGGGTGAAACCTTTGGCGAGATCGGGCTTGCTGGCCATTGGATGAAACGTCTGCTACACACCCTGTTCATCTACAAAGCGAAGGGCCGCCCTGGCTGGTGGCTCATACCAGAGTAGGAAGCTACCTCATGTCTGATCCAACCAACTCACCCGACGCGCACGGGGCAATCGTTCACGCACCGGACGTCAATGCCGAGATCGCCGAGTCGCCGACTGCGACTCCTGCGGAACGGAAGAAGCGATCGAGTCTGATCTACCAATCCTTGCGATTCGCCGTACTCAACTTGAAGATTCTCAAGCTTTCTCGACAGCATCACTAGATACCTACGCATGACGGAACGCTTTTTTCCTCTGAACGTCCCCATGTTGCAGTCCATTGTTGACTGGTCTGCCCATCGGACAATCAACGGGCCGAACCCGAGCCATGGTGCTCGACCTGCGACCGAGCTGGCCCACGACTTGGCCGGGTCAGTGTCGCCCAAGGGAATTGGTGGGGCCGAGGCGCTGAGGCGCTTCGATCAGATCATTGTTCCTGCTACCCGCGCCCAGGACGAGGCAATGAACCTTGCCTATGTCGCCGCAGCCCCGACACCGGCTGCCCTCACCTTTGACATTGCGGTTTCTGCCGCAGAGATCTTTGGAGGCACGTGGGAGACCGGAGCGGGCGCGATCGCAGCCGAGAACCAGGCACTGCGTTGGATCGCCGATCTGGCTGGCTTTCCTGATACGGCCGGTGGGGTCTTCGTCTCCGGTGGAACCATTGGAAATCTGAGCGCACTGCATGCCGCACGCGAACGGGCTCGGGAGCGAAACCCTGGTGTGAAACGCTGGCGCCTGGCAACAACGGCCTCAGCCCACTCAAGCATCGCTGCCGCAGCCAAGGTTCTCGATGTTGGCATCTGCGAGATTGGCACCGACGACCGAGGTCGGATGACAGGCGAGGCGTTGGTCTCAGCGTTAACCAACAGCAACGACGTCTTTGCCGTCTTGGCCACTGCTGGTACAACTAATGCGGGCATCATCGATCACTTGTCAGCCATCGCCGATGTCTGTTCTGAGCGGGAGGTTTGGCTGCACGTCGACGGAGCATTGGGGCTGGCTGCGATGGCTTCGCCCTCGGTGCGACCTCGCTTCGACGGGATTGACCGGGCAGATAGTTTCGTTGTTGATCCCCACAAGTGGCTGTTCGCTCCCTATGACTGTTGTGCCCTCATCTACCGAGAGCCGATCTATGCGGCGGCCGCCCACTCCCAGATTGCCCCCTACCTGGATCAAATTGATAGAGACGAGTGGAACCCCGCCGACTATGCCATCCATCTTTCTCGCCGGGTGCGGGGCTTGCCGTTGTGGTTCTCGCTGGCCACCTATGGCACCGACATGTATGCCGCAGCCATTGACAAGGTCTTACTGACTGTGGCGGAGATTGTGGCTGGAATCGAAGCTTCCGATGTCTTGGAGCTGGTAGAAACACCCGACCTGAATGTGATTCTGTATCGCCGACCAGACCTGGACGATGAAGCCATGATCCGTTGGGCTGAGGCCCATCGTAAGGCGGGAACGATCTTGTGTTTGCCGACAAGCCATGACGGGGCTAAGGTGTTTCGTCTCTGTCTTGTCAATCCGGATACTGAAGCGACAAAGGTTCTGCAAGTGATTGGTGGAGGCTTTCCCAATCTTGGCGGTAAGGAGATCTGATGGCATGGATCGGGACGATTCCTGATGATGAGTGGGAGGGTGCTCTTGGCGACCTGTTTGGCGAGGTCGTCGACCGAACGTCTGGCAGGGTCGACGAGATCATGGCCATTCATTCTCTGAACCCTCGCGGCATGTCCGCCCACTCCGGGTTGTACCAGTCAGCAATGGCCGGCACCAAGACCTTGCGAAAGGTCGAACGCGAGCTGATCGCTTTGGTGGTGAGCCTCGAGAATGAGTGCCACTATTGAGTAAGTCATCACCGGCGCGGTCTGCGCCAACTCCT
>JAJRQY010000105.1 GCA_024280015.1 Actinomycetes bacterium | reverse complement strand
GAACACGTCGAGGATTCATAGTTACTGTGGTGACAGATCTCCCGACGAGTTCGAACGGGCCTATAATGCTGTCCAGGCCGCTTTACCAGCGGAAACTATTAGCACGTAACGGACGGCCTCCAACAGACCCAGGTTGCTTCAGACGCTATTCACGGGAACGACTATCGCGTCACGGGAACGACTATCGAGCTCCGAGGCTCTGCGATGGTCTCGAAGGGAACGAAATTGTCGTGTACACACCAAACGGTTGATGCTTTCGAAGAAGGATTGGACACCAGAGCCACGAGCTGACCATTGTCAGTCTGGCGAATCATGGTTCCAGCGGAGCATTGCCAGCCTTCGGCCACCGAACTGCTCTCCCAGTGCGATCGCCACCAGCGTCGGACAAGATCTGTCGTGCTTTCCTCGGGGGTGTCGCCAGCGACCAGTGTTGGTAGGCCAGCAACAGCGGCATCGGTGTCGAGCAAGTTCCACCAGCGCTCGATGCACCCCGAACCGTGCTCATCACACCAGGACCAGCGTGTCTCCGTAGCTTTGACCGCATCGTTATTGGGATAACGACTGAACGACTGAGGCCCGATGGGGAGCAGGCGAATGCCAAGCGCTGCCTCGTCACTGCTATCAAACCATGTTCCCGGATCAGTCTTGCTCGCCCACACAACACCACTCCAAGGTCGAATCATCGGGTCATCTGATTGGTTGGCTGCGGTCGGAAGCCACTCGTATCCAGTGAGCCACGATTCAATCGTCAACCGAGCAACAAAGGGTTCCGCAAGATTCGGTCGATCGGTGGCCAGAAACCACTTGGCAGCGGCCCACCAGGCGTAGCTGCTCTCGCTCACTGACTCAAGGTTGTTCCCAGCAGCGAAGCCGCCTACCCCGGACGCCCAGCTGTGCCCTGCAAACGCTGACCAGGTGCCCTGATCAGAGACAATGCCGCCAAGATGAGGGACGACGGCCGCACCCGCATAGTCAGCAATGAGGAGATCGATGCTGCCCAACAGGAGACTTCTCTGGGTCGGGTCCGCAACAACCACCGATGCGGCTGCACCAACCCAATAGCCATTCTGGAGATGATGGTCATTGAGTTCAACACCTGCCCCGAACTCCGCTGGGGTCACAACGACACTCCCCCACCCTGGCTCCCACATCAGCTGCGGGTCGGTATTGGGGGTGACGAGCGAACCAAGCGTTGCGCTCATCGAATCAAGCAGCAGATCGGCCTCGTCATCAGCACCAGCACCTCGCAACACGTCGTGGACGACCGCTGAAGTTGCCGCGTGCTTGGCCCCGAAGTACGAACCGAGTGCAGCCGGCGGAAGATCGCCAAGGTCGATGGCGGTTGCGTCAAACCCTTCAGGGCTAACAGCTCCCCACAGGATCGGAACGGCGGGGTACTCCATGACCAACTCGGTCGCGACAACAATAGGCGAAGCACCGAACACACTGTTGAGCGCACCAATCGGTTCCGCTCCGTTGGCTAGGAAGTCGCGGTGGTGAGGTAAGAGGGACCAGGCAACTGCGGTCCCTTCACCGGTCCCGCGTTGCTGCTGCAACACCTGGCGAACTGATCCGTTTGCTGCGACTGTAAGCAACTCGACGGTGTCAATCAAGGGTTCGCTGGCCACAACGAGCGCGGCGGCGTCATACGCGGCCTCGTTACCTCGAGGTGCAGGTCCCAGGGCATGTCGCACTCCTGGCGCCAGTTCGAGAACAACATGATCTCCGTCGATGCTCAGCTCCGGCGTGCCGGACGAAGCGAGGAGCCACGGACCAGCCGCGGTCGAAAACCGATCAAGGGTTGGGCCCGAAGCGGCGGTACCGAGTCCGTTCAAAGCTGGCACCGTCATTGTGAGGGTGCCGCTGCCCTCGACCTCCAGGAAGGGACTGCCCTGAACCATTGTGATCGTCACCTCCCCATCATCGGTGGCGACGACCAGGCGGACATGGAACGAGCCGTGGTCGATGACCTGCACTGAGGCGTCCGGGCCAAACTCAAAGAAAAGCGCCGGAACAACCGTCGAGTCGCGGAAGCCGTCGGCGCGCGTGGTCTGGGTTGGTGCACTCAGGTCAAATCTCCCGTCATCACTCATTCGAAGTAACAGGGGCTGCGCCCACAAGGATGGGATTCCGGGACCTGTCGCCAGGCCGCTCCACCACTGACCGAATGGCACTGGATCGCCACCGGATTGCCATTGCAGCGGCACCGGTGGGCGCGAGGCTGCGTCCAGGATCTCGAGGCGATTGCCGTCAACACTGGGAGGCACTGATCGATCGCTGGGTCGCGTCACACCCTGCTCTTCATGTCCCTCGGGGAGAGCTTCTGGTGTCGACTCTTGGCTGCACCCACGAAAGACAACGAACAGCAGCAGTACCAGGAGAGGAACAACCAACCATCGCCGGGAGTGTCCTCCTTCATTCACCGACCGTTCCACTTTCGGTGTCCGGCGCCTCGTTTGTTTCGGAGTCGACAACGTCCCTCTCGGAGAGGTCGCTCGGCTCAAGATGCCCGGCGTAGGTGAAGACAAGCGGCTGTGCATTCGGAGGGGCAGAGCTCAGATCGATGATGGCGTCAAACCGAATTCCTGGGACCAGGTCAGCGACACTTTCCGCATCCGGCTTGATTCGGATGTTGACCAAGTTGGCCGTTGTCGGCTCATGGTCAGTACCTAACAACGGCACAGCAGAGATCACAACACCGTCGATTGCCACTCCGGCGACCTCACTAACCAAGTGTGCCTTCATCCCTCGACGCATGACGTCGAGCAACTCCGCTCGAACCGTGACGATCACGTACATCTGTGAGGGATCGTAGAGCGTTGCGACCGGGATACCGGGCATAACAACACCGCCAACGAGCGTGTCGACCGATGCGAAACGAGCATCAAACGGCACCGTTATCTCGTTCACGACTCGACGAGTTCCGTCTTCGGAAGTCCCTTCCAATAAGGCGATCGGGGTTCCCTTCGGCAACACGCCGTCCGGCAGGCTGCTGGCGTCGACATAGAGCTCGTTCACGATCGATGGCCGCAAGGGCGAAAGCTGTACTGGCTGCGCCGTCAGAACGCCTTCACGCAAGTGAACCGTCTCGAGCGACGTGAGACGGAAGTCGAGTTCTGGCAAGATCAACCATCCCAGACCGCCCAAGAACGCCAGCACGCCGACCCAGGCGATGAGGCGAGCTGTCAGCGGATTGCCCGGCCGAGGAACCGGCTTGAACGGGGTCTCCTCTGGGTCGATCCACGTCCCTTGTAGTGTGCTTGTCGAGCGAGCCCCGACGAACACTGGGGATGGATCCACATGAAGTTCAGGGGCATCAACGACAACCTTGCCGGCCGGCGGCACCTCGCGGCGAAGCGGTGCCAGAACCGCGCTCGAGCTGCGACTACCTGACGCAGGCCGGCGATTGGCGAGATCTCGAATTGGTCGAACCACATCGCTGCGGCCGGTGCCGTCAGATCGACTTGACCGGCCTTCGCTCTGAGGTCGTTCACTTCTGGACCCTTCATCGAAGAACGATCGCAGATCATCAGTGGACGAGCGCATGTTCAGCTACCTCAATTCGGTAGTTCGCGATATAGCTGTCAAGCAACTCCACGGTCTCAGCCTCATCTGGCTCGGCGGCATCATTGATATCGGCCAAACGGTCTGATCGTTCGGCACCGACGAGCATCGTTACGATAATCGCCAGCTGGGTCGAAACAAAGAACATCGCGATGGCCGTGGACCTCGGGTTGGCACTGGGAAGCATCACACCGGTAATGAGCGCCAAGATGCAGAGTACACCGATGAACAAGTGAGGCAGAACCGACCGAAGCGAGAAGCCACCATGGCGACCGTTCGTGACGCTCCACGATGCTTCCTGCCCAGCGGCGGTTAACAGGAGAGCACGAATATGTGCAGGCGCAGCTGCCAACGACACCACGATGGCCGACAATCTGACCTTGCCCGCCTGCAGGAACGGTACGGCGATAGTGAGCGCATAGAACGGCACGTAGTGAACAAACCAGTCCCAGAACGGGGCGTTAATCGGACTCCGGTCAGCCAACAAGTAGACAGGCGACATCACCGAGAAGATCGCCGTGGCCATCGACAACGCGTAGTGACTCGGGACGAGCGAATACTGGACCTTCTGACTCAGCGTCAGTCGGTGCTCTTTGAGCAAGCCTGACTTGAGCAGAACTTCCCAGCCACCAGAGGCCCAACGGAACTGCTGTTTCATGAACGGTCCGAGCCGGTCAGGGGTTAGTCCTTGCGTGAGGACCTTCGACAGGAAAACGGTTCGCCACCCACGACGAGTCAGTTCAAGCGAGGTCCAGATGTCCTCGCTGTTGGAACCGATCCAGATTCCGCCCTTGGGATACTCACGTCCGAGCTGGGTGAGCTTGGTCACTTGTACGTCCCCACTGCGTCGAGCAGCCTTGCCTCGAACGCGAACTTCCTGAGTCGTGAGAGAGAACAATGACGCACGACGGAAGACAACATTGGTACCGACACAGAATGCTGAGTTCGACGCGTTCTTGGCCGGCATGATCGCGCCGTAGAACAGCTCCTGGCTGACCGCAGCTCCCTCAGACACCATTCCTCGATTGCGCGTGTCGTATGTCTGCGGTGTCTGGACCATTGCCACGGACGGGTTGGCGATCAGGTGGGGCACGGTCTGGGAGAGAAAGTCCGGGCGCGGGACGTGATCAGCATCGAGGATCGCGACGAACCTGCCCGTTGTGCGCTGGAACGCCGCATTGACGTTTCCGGCCTTGGCATGAGCATTGGTTTCGCGACGGAGGTAGCCAACGCCCAACTTCTTCGCAGCAATGCGAAGGTCATTGTTCTTTCCGTCGTCGAGAATCCATGTGTTGTGCGGAATGAGCATTTCTTGAGCGGCGATGGCCGTCTTCAATATGACATAGTTCGGCTCACCAGCACAGCAGATGTAGACATCGATGTTGGGCGTCTCAATCTCGCCAGTGAGCAACGACCGCCGAATCACCGCCAGTTCTTCGGCTTCGGGGATATCGGAGCGGTGACCAATGAGAGTCGACCAGATGCCGATGGTGTGCAGAATCACGATTGACTCGGCGATGAGGGTCATGATCCACAGGATCGGAACGTTCTCGTGCGAACGGTCGAACACGAACGTGAGGTAGAAACAGGCAGCGCCGAGACCAAGCACAACGCCAAACTTCGTCGTTTGTTGAAAGTCTCGCCAGGGAACATCGTGCTGTTCGACCGGCGGAGGGGCAAAGGGGTGCTTCGCCTCAGCGACTTCTAGCGCGATAAGTTCATCAGAATCAGAATTACGTCGAAATCGTCGTCGTGCGCCCTGTTGAGGTGGCGGCACTAGCGATCCTCGGCTCGGCGCCTCAATGTTCGGAGCACATCAGCAACGTCGTCTTCGACGCGGAGCATCCGACGCTCGGCAAATCCCGTCCGCTCAGCGAGCAACGACAGTTCCTCAGTGGGATCGGGTTGACCCTCAACCATGTCCAGCAGCTGGCGGATACAGGCCCTCAGATGATCAACCTCACCTTCCAGCTGATCGATCCGCTCTCCGGTGGCTTTCACGAAGTCTCTCGGCTCGCTCCTTATCGGCGACGGATCTTGTCGTTGCGTGTCGACGCCGGGCTCGGGTTTCCTCTCAAAGAGCCGGTTGTTCATGATGATCTCCAATATTGCAGGCGGGGCGGGAATCTCTTGCAGAGGCCCAGTCGGCAGGCGGATGGCGAGTATTAGGGCATTTCATCGATTTCATGGGTAATTCGGACTAGTGTCCACCGTGAGGAGCCTCTTGACACCCCCGGCAGTCGCTCAAACAACACTGAAACTTCGATCCCCCTTCTGATGCGAACATGACCAGGACAGTCGACGATGTTCCTTCGGCCGATCAATGGCTGGAGCTCGGCTTCGCCGACTTGCGTGAGATCGAAGAAGGACGCCAGTCGCGAGCATTCTCGGCCCAATGTGGCGTCAGTCGGGTCGTCATCAAGCTCACTGATGCCCATATCGCCGATGTCGCCCACACTCGGATGCGAATGACTCTCATGTCTGATCTGGCCAAGGCTGGCCACCCTGTGGCATTGCCCGTGCCCATCGAGGGAAGGCGGGTTCACCGTTGGGGTCAGTGGCTCATGACTGCGACCGAATTCATCGACGGCATCGCTCCAGACATCACCCGTCCCGAGCAATCCAAGATCATGGGCCAAGAACTGGCCAGACTGCATCAGGTATTACGTGACGCTCCACCGACTGACCTGCCAGCAGTTGCCGCCCTCCGCATAGGATCCAACAGCAAGCTGGATCCGTCATGGCAGCTCTTGCACGGAGACTTCAACGCAACAAACATGCGACTCGTCGCCGGGAAGCTCTTCGTGTTTGACTTCGATGAATGTGGCTACGGCCCAATCGAGTATGACCTGGCCAACTGCCTCTACATGGTGCTGTTTGACACGATGGTGAACCCCAAAACGGACGTGAATTATGAGAGTTTTCGTGACCCGCTTCTTGAGGGCTACGCCGAGATAGTGGGGCGACCAGTTCCCCTCAAGACGGTGGAGGCGTTCATCAATCATCGGGTCGGTGCATTGGGATACTGGTTGGACAATCTGACCGAGGCCCCAATTGGAATCCAGACCTCTGGGTCAGATCGGCTCGCCACCCTCAGGCGCTTCGTTGACGGGTGGCCGCACGCCTAGCCAGCCGAGCTTGCCACGGGCAGGTTCTACCAATCCCCGCCGCCGAACCGTGGCTACTGGATCAGTCCATCTGGGTTGATCGGGCGCGATCCCGACAACAGGGTGCAGCCAGACTTCTGCCAATCTGTCGTCTCATCCGCGGGTGCCCAATAGGAGGCGCAGAAGCCGCCGGGCTCCATGACAAGGACTGTGCACGAGTTGTAGTCCGTATCGCCCCGCAAGGGCAGATCACCCAGAATGTCCACTGTTGATCCGCCCTGGGTTCCTTCGATCGGTGGATTTGAGTTCCACTTCTGGACGCAAGCCCCCGCAACGTCCACCGAAGAGCCGGTGCAAGCCGACAGGCCGACGACCAGTCCGGCAGCAGCGACAACGACGCATCTCGTCGATTTCAATCGCCGCCTGGTCACAGCCAGAATCTTACACACCTTGACTCCGAGGGTTTCGCGGGTCGGGGACTAAGGCGAGCCGATTGGCGAAACCTCAGAATCGCTCATGGAGATGTCGTATGACGTCCAACTCACTTCATTATGTCCCGCTACTGTTGTAACTCGAACATCTGTTCGCTAGTGTGGCATCTATGGAGACAGCGGACCTTCTCACCAAATTCCAACAGTTGGCCGACATCGACCCGGCAACTATCACCGACCAAGAACTGTTCAACCACACCATCGAATTCGAAGAACTCATGGCTGCTATGGCAGCCAAGGGAATTTCGCTTCAAGCAGCAGTCATGAACCGCAAAGCATACAAAGCCCGCAAGTACAGGTCAGCAGCCACTGGCATGGCCAACCAAACCCGGTTGTCGGCCCGCTGGTGTGGCCGACGCTTCAATCAAGCCACCGTGCTCGTCAATGACCTCCCCCGCATCTTGGCCGCAGTCGAGATGGATGTCATCAACCCTGATCAAGTCAACCTGATTAGCCAATACGCCCGACAAAAGCTGTACCGAGAATTCGCCATTCGTGACCAAGGATCCTTCATTGACTGGGCTTCTCATCCTTGGCCAATCTTTCGTGCTCTGATGGAACACTGGGCCGAAATAGTTGACACTCGCGACCCTCAAGACGAGGACGAGAAAGCAATGCTGGATCGTCGCCTCATTTGGGGTCAAGGCCTCGGACACACCGTTCTAGCCGAATTGAATCTCCCCAATGAGATATGGGAAGAACTCATGGTGATCACCACCCCGGTTTATGACGCCTTTCTCAAAGATGAGTTGGAAGACGCTCAGGAAATTTACGGCGATGACATGGAGTTCTGCGACCTAGCTCGAACTGACAAGCAGCGCTGGGCTGATGCATTCATGGTAGTGATTCGCCGTGGTGGCGTTGCTGGTCGCAAGCTCGCAGCCGACATCACCAGCGCCACTAGTGGCGAGGATGTGTCTGATGAGGGGTTTGACCCCGGCGTACAGGCCGAAGTAGTCATACTCTGTGACCAGGTCACCTTGGAACGAGAGATCGCTCGTCGAGGTGGTGAAACCCTGGACCCCAGGCCAGCCTCTGATGCTGAGTCCTATGTTTGTGAAACAGTGTCCGGCCGTTCGGTGTCACCAGCGACGGCGTTGAAGTACTTGGAGATCAATAGTTTCCGTCGGATGATTCGTAAGCCGAAGTCGCTGGATTTCGAGTTGAGTCGGTTGACCCGCTTTTTCCGGGGCCCAAAGCGTCTTGGGTTGATTGCTCGTGACAGGACTTGTCAAGGTCCGGGGTGTGGTACTTCAGCGAGGTACTGCCAAGGAGACCATATTGAGGCGTATGAAGATGGGGCCAAACGCTGCCGACCAATGGGGTGATGTTGTGTGGTCCTTGTCATCGTTGGAAGACATGGTTGCAAGCTCATGGCATGTGGGTTTCCTCGGTGTGGGACCGGCGAAACGAGTTCGGATCTGACCGAATGGCTACAGCAGCCTGAACCAACCAGGAGTTTAACTTTCAAAGGCGCTCGGACACTTCGACGCGTCCGGACTTGCGCGAAAGAGGGATTCCATGAACCACCTACCTAGAGTCCGGAGGGTGGGATACGAGGAGCCGGAATTCATGCCGTGGGACGGTCGCCGGGTTCCCTTGACCCTTCTCGGCGGCTATCTAGGCTCCGGCAAGACGACCCTCATCAACGAACTCCTGGCCCGCTCCGATCGACCGATCGCCATCTTGGTCAACGACGTTGGCGCCATCAATGTCGATGCCGCCCTCATCCGTCAACGCAACCGCGACACCATCGAATTCACCGAAGGTTGTGTTTGTTGCAGCCTCAGTGATGGCCTCGGACGTGCCTTCGACCAGCTTCGCCTACGCGACATTCCACCCGAACACGTCATCCTCGAACTCAGCGGATTGGCCAACCCAGATCGGGTCCGCCCATGGGGAAACAGTGCAGGGTTTCGTCTCGACGGCGTGGTCATCCTGGTCGATTGCGACCAGTTTCTAGAACTCAGCACCAATCCCGTCATTGGCACCGTGCTCCGCACCCAGATCACCTCGGCCGATCTGCTGGTGCTGACCAAGACCGACCTCGTTTCCCCCGAGGTCCGTCAAACCGTGTCCGACCAAATCACGGTCCTCGCTCCTGCTACGCCAATCATTGACTCCTCTACCGCTTTGGCCAGCGCGGGGATACTCGAACTTGGCGCCAATTCACCAGCCCAGATCCAAGACACTCCGCCCCCGACCTTGTTCGACCAACATCGGGTCCAAACCCTGCCGCTGCCCTCCCCCATCAGCCAGTCCGACTTGCAGATCCTGATCGATGCGCTGCCGGCCAACACGCTCCGAGCCAAGGGAATCGCCCAAGCACCTGACGGAACTCGCCTTCTCATCCAGGTTGTCGGCCGCAGACGAGTCATCACTGCCCTTTCCAGTGCAGAACTCGCTGAACCGGATGATCTGCCTGCACCGACACAGCTGGTTGTGATCTCGCCATCGGTCCAACAAACTCCGGACTTAACAGGGCTTATGAACTAGATTTTCTGGCCGAGCCTGAGCCAATGAACAGATCGCTGCTTTCCCGCCTTGTTGTCGTCTTGGCACTGCTGGTTGTTTTCATGGCTTCTCAGGCTGACGCCCAGACCTATCCAGTCACCGGTGGTGACCTACAACTCGGCGACTCCTCCCCAGCATCATCCAACCTCACCGCCGGGGCCTCCATCACGCTGGCTGGCAGTGGCTACAAGCCTGGCGCCACCATCACCATCACTATCGAATCTGAACCCGTTACCTTGGGAACCGCCACCGCCGACGCCACCGGCGCCTTCACCTTCTCCGGCGCCATCCCGGCCGATTTCGCCAATGGCAGCCACACCATCAAGGCCGCTGGCCAAAGCAATGACGGGACCTTGGTCCTGACCCAGCCCGTCGACATCACTGGCGGCACTCCGGAAGAATTGGCCTTCACCGGAACCAGTTCCATGGTGGCCGTCATTCTCGCCCTCAGCCTGACTGGCGCTGGCGGAGTGCTCATTGCCATCTCTCGGCGCAGCCGGCTGTCCTAAGCCGTGAGTCGTCTGACCAAGCGGCTCTCCACCATTGCCCATTCCCAACAGGGCCTGTTCCTCGCGCTAGCTTCGGTCACCGCAGGCAATGTGGTCTTCCATATTCTGGCTGGCCGTGCCCTTGGTCCTTCTGACTACGGAACGCTGAGTGCTCTGCTGACGATTCTGCTTGGGCTTGCCGTTCCCGCGGGCGCCATCCAGGTCGCACTCACAACCAAGGTTGTGCATCTTCGCCGCGCCGACCGCCAGGTCGACCACCAGCAATTGGCCCTTGTCTTCGCCGCCTTCGGCCTCTTCGGCGCTGCACTACTCACCACCGGGTCTCCCCCTTTGGCCCGTTTCCTCAATCTTCGTAGCATCAGCGACATCTATCTGGTTGGCGCCTTCTTTGTCCCAACCGCCATGGGCATCGTCTACCGCTCGGTCCTGTTGGGGCAGGAACGCTTCCTTGATCTCAGCCGAATCCTGGTGTTTGGCACCGCCTTGCGGGTCGGAGCCGGGCTCATCTTGTTCGCCACTCAGGCCGGCGTGACCGGGGCGCTCATCGGCACCCTGATCAGCGAGATTGCCACCACCCTCTTTCTGGCCCGAGGATGCCGAAGCAATACTTCGCCAGCCTCGACTCCGTCTTCCCTCATTCCGTGGAGGCTCACCTTGCGGGCAACCGAAGTCATCGGCGGTATCGCCGCCTTTGGTGGGCTCTGGGTCCTGCTTGGGGCCGACACGATTCTGGCCCGTCATCACCTGGATCCAATCGATGCCGGCGCCTACGCCGCTACTGCCTTGGCTGCTCGAACGGTTCTGTTCCTCCCCCAAGCTGCCGTAACTGCGGCTCTTCCCAGATTTGCCTCCGAACGCCGCGAAGCCATCTCCCACCTGATGGACACCCTGCTGGTCTGCTTGGCCTTAGGCCTGTCGGTCACTGTTGCCTTGCTTGGACTGGCACAACCCGTCGGTCGCTTGGTCATGGGAAACGCCTTCCCACTAGACAGTGGGGTGATGGCCATCCTGGCTGGAGCCGCGCTCTGGCTTGCTCTGTTGACTGCCCTCGTCAACTTCCATCTGGCTCAGGGAGAAACCAGGCTGGCCGCCCGAGTCTGGATCGGCTTCCCCGTCTTGTTAGTACTGGCGGCCCGGACCACGGCGAATCCCCGTGGACTGGCGCTGGTCGTCCTGACCTCTGGAGCCTTAGCCACCGTGGCTCTCACCCTGCCGTTGCTTAAGGCTGGACGAGAACAACTGGCCGCAAGCGGTGTTGGTCCGATCATTCCAGCCAGCCTCGATCTGAGCGTGGTTGTTCCCTTCTTGAACGAGGGAGAGCGCACCCGCCAGCTGCTCACCGACCTTGTCCAGAGTCTCGATACGACCAGGCGGAACCAGTTCGAAATCATCGCAGTTTCGGATGGTTCCAACGACACTGGACCTGGCCTGATTCGCGCCATGGACGATTCGCGAATTCTCCTGATCGACAAGCCAATATCAGAAGGCAAGGGCGCGGCCCTTCGCACAGGGATGACCCTGGCTCAGGGTCGACAGATCGCCATGATTGACGGAGACGGCGATATTGCTGCCTCGCACCTCGTGCCGATGTTGCAAACGCTGGACCTGTTCCACGCCGACGCCGTCATCGGCAGCAAACACCACCCTCGCTCCCACGCCAACGCATCACCATCTCGACGACTCCTGTCTCTGGCTGGCCGAGCAGCAGCAAGGGTTCTGCTCAGTTCCCCCATCCCCGATTCACAGACGGGTATCAAGGTCTTCCAACGCGAACTCATCGTCGATGTGCTTCCCCGCACTCGGGAGAACGGCTACTTGTTTGACCTCGAGCTTCTGCTGGCGGCGCGTGCTCGAGGTTTTGACCATCTGGTCGAATCCCCGGTCCAGATCACCTCCACTAGCCAGAGCACGGTTGGGTTGTTGTCCATTCTGAGTTCGGGCGTCACCCTGCTGAGAATGGTTGGCAGGTTCAGTGGTGTCAGAGAGCTCCCGGAGGCTGCGGAGACCGCGTCAACATCGCCGGAGAGATCCGTGCAAGGGGTGACGGTCTAGTGCGCATCTTGGTTTTCAACTGGCGCGACATCACCCACCCCGCTCATGGCGGGGCCGAGGTGTACACCCACGAGGTTCTGCGGCGCCTGGTGACCGACGGGCATGTGGTCACCTTGTTCTCTGCCCGGTCCGCTGGCCAGTCACAATCGGAATCCATTGACGGCATCAACCATGTTCGAGCAGGCAGTCGTTTTGGGGTCTACCGGGCCGCTCGCAACTGGTACGCCCAGGTTGGCTCGGGTCAGGAACATGATGTGGTCATTGACCAGATCAATACCCGACCATTCAATTGCCAGGCCTGGGTGCAGGACACGCCCGTTGTTGGTTTCGCCCATCAGATTGCCAAAGAAGTCTGGTTTGCCGAGTTTCCTCTTCCAGCAGCGCTGCTTGGCCGCTATGTTCTGGAACCCCGCTGGCTGCGCCAGTTGCGCCATCTGCCGACCTTGACGGTTTCCAACTCCAGCCGACAGTCCTTGCTGGATGCTGGCTTACAACGAGTAGTGGTGGTACCGGAGGGAGTTGATGTTCCCAAGGCTCAGCCAATGACGAAAGCGCAATCGCCAACCGCAATCTTTGTTGGTCGGTTGGCAGCCAACAAGCGCCCCGACCATGCGGTCGAAGCAGTTCTGTTGGCCCGCAGAGTCATACCAAACCTGCAAATCTGGGTCGTCGGCGACGGTCCCCTAGCTTCCCGGCTGAGCGGGCTAGACGGAGTCACCCTGTTCGGACGAGTCAGCCATCAGGAAAAGCAATCCCTGATGGCAAAAGCCCATGTCCTGGTCGCCACGTCCGTTCGAGAAGGCTGGGGCTTGGTCGTGGACGAAGCTGCCGCGGTTGGTACGCCGGCCATTGGCTATGACGTTGCTGGCTTGCGCGACTCGATTGGTGCCTCTGGTGGATGGCTGGTCGAAGCACGGCCAGAAGCCATGGCTCAGCAACTGGTTGAAGTCATGCCTTCACTGGTTGGAGCCAAAGCTCAATCGATCAAGGGCGGGGCCGTGTCTTGGGACGATGTCGCCGATGAGTTCCTCGCAAGTCTGACCCAGATGGTGGCAATCGCATGACTCCAACAATGATCTCGAGCAGCCTGACTGTCGTGGTTCCAACCAAGAACGCTGGGCGAACCATCGAAGCTTGTCTGGTCAGCATCGTCAACCAGAACCTGGGCGGAGCACTGGACAAGATCGAGCTGGTCGTGGTTGACAATCATTCAACCGATAGCACCCAAGCCATTGCCGCCCAGTACGCCGACAAGGTGATTGTTGCCGGTCCCGAACGCAGCACCCAACGCAATCTGGGCCTGACTGAATCTGGGTCTGACTTTGTTGGGTTCATTGATGCTGATATGGTGCTTACGCCCCAGGTTTGCGCCCAGGCAGTCGAGGCCTTGCTGGCGGGAACCCAGGCGATTGTTGTTCCCGAAGAGTCCTTCGGTGAGGGCTTCTTTGCTCGCTGCCGCAAGCTCGAAAAAGAGCTCTACCTCAACAACCCCGACGTCGAGGCTGCCCGTTTCTTCCCCGTCAACCTGGCCCGATCCATTGGCGGCTATCGAGAAGACTTGATTGCTGGTGAGGATTGGGATTTCAGCGACCGCATGCAAGCAGCTGGTGCCGCTATTGGGCGCACTGAAGCCTTCATCGGTCACGACGACGGACACATCTCGCTGTGGGACACCTTCAAGAAAAAGCAGTACTACGGCAAGACATTCCAGCACTACCTTCGTACTCGGTCCGATCCTTCCCAACGCCGCATGACTCGGCCTGCGATTTTCCCCGTCCTTCGCAAGCTTGGCCGCAACCCATTGGTTGGCTCCGGATTGCTCGTGCTCAAAGCTACAGAAGTCAGCGGACTTGCTGTTGGTGCCTGGTCCGGTCGGATCCAGTCCAATGGTGTTCAGGTCGACCAGGCCCAGGCTGGTCAGGTTCAGGCTGGTCGGACTAGCCAGGCACGATGACGACCATTGCCCTCCCACGGTCTGGTTCCCGCAGTCGCTCCGCTAGTCCATCGCCCTGGCGGCAGTGGTTTTTCCATTCGGCTGCCCCCTATCTGATCCCCTCAATTGTGGTGGTTCTGGTCACCTTGTCCTGGTTTCACCCTGGGGCCCAGATCGGGAACGGCGACGTCTCGCCCCTGATCCGTCGCAGTATTGATCATGAGCTTGGTTCCCTCTGGAATCATCAGGTCACCGGCGCTGGTGGAACATCGCTAGCAATCGCCAGCAGCATTGATGCCCTGTTTGTTCGGATCTTTGGCAGTCCGGCCGCTGGCCAACGAGCCCTGTTCGCCACGGCTATGGCCTTGACGGTTGTTGGCTCGGTACACGCCATCCGCCGGGTTGTTCGCTCGCCCTTTGTTGCTGGGGTTACAGGCATTCTGGCCGTGTTCAATCCCTTCCTCCTGCTGTATTTGCCCAACCTGATCTTCCCCATTGCCATTGGAGCTCTTGGCCTGTTGGTTGGTGAGCTTGGACGCCATGCCAAGGAGGGAGGATCCAGTCCGATCAAGCTGGCCTTCTTGTCCTTGCCCATGATGTATCTGTCGACCAACCCTCCCCTGGTTGTCATGATCACCGGGTCAGTTGTTGTCGCTCTTGCGTCCATCACCCTGGTCTATGGCAGACAGGCAGGATCAGCGGCCTTGCGGCTGTGTCTTGGCGCATCTCCGGTTGCACTGGTGTTGCATGCCTGGTGGATCGTGCCCTTCATCCAGGTCTACGTTGGTGGTGCCGTTGGTACCGAGTTCGCCGCCGTGACCGACACCGACAACTGGTCCTGGGTGTTCGCCAAGAACAGTCTTGATCGGGTAGTCACCTTGACCGCCCACTGGGGATGGGACGAGCGCAGCTTCTTTCCCTGGGTGCCCGCAGTTGAGAACGGTCTCTGGCTGGTGTTGCGGTGGGCCCTGCCGCTTGGTGCGTTGGGTGGAATGGCTGCCACCTTCCGAACTACCTGGCATCACCGGCGCGGCGCCGTTGTGTTGGGAGCGATCGCCGCGGTCTTGATTGTGTTCTCGCAAGGGATCCACGAGCCATTTGGTCCAGTCAGCGAGGTCTTGTTCGATTCGGTACCTGGCTGGTGGCTGTTTCGCGAACCCGTCAACAAATTCGGACCGGCCTTGGTACTGATCTACCTGATGCTCTTTGCCCTCTTCTTGGAGTTCTTACTTCACAGCATGTGGCGGATGCAGTCCATTGCTGCCATCGGAGGGATGTCGACAGCGTTGGGTGTGGCTGGTACCGCATTCTTGTTTCCGATCCCCTTGATCACCGGTGAAGTCATCCCTGATCAACGCCCAGGGCTACCGTCAGCCCACGTCACGGTTCCAGCCGAATGGGATGCCATTGGCGACCTTGTCCATGACTCGCCGGTTTCGGGCAAGGTGCTTGTCCTGCCGGTGAACCAGTACTACCAGGTGACAACATCATGGGGATACCACGGGGTTGACCTGGCCCCCCAGTTCTTCGATCGGCCAGTGGTTCAGATGCTGCCCGGCGGCTACTTCGGCGAGCTTGCTGGCTATGAGGCTCTTTTCCAGACAGTGGAAAACAGCCTGGTGCAGGGCGACATTGCCGCTGCTTCCGCCGCGGCTGAGTCTCTTGGTGTCTCCCATATTGTCATCCGGAGAGACGTTGAGTCAGGCCCTCTGAACCTTCGCTATGCCAATGCCGACCTGCTGGCAGCGAGTGCCGAAGCCCTACCGGAGGCCGTGGTCATTCATGACG
>JAJRQY010000104.1 GCA_024280015.1 Actinomycetes bacterium | reverse complement strand
TTCCATTTCGAACACGGTAGTTAAGCCCTCCTGCGCTGATGGTACTTGGACCTAGGGGTCCTGGGAGAGTAGGTCGCCGCCGGATTTCTTTGTGTGGTTCTGCCTGTGTTTGTTGGGTCGGATCACCAGAAATCCAAATGATAGATGTCCCAGACCCATTGAGGGTCTGGGACATTTCTCGTTTTGAAGTCAGGTTTTAGGACTAGGTTTTGGGGCTTAGCCTTCCGGCAATGGCAGGAAAGAAACGCGTACCACCACCCCCCGTGATTCGAGACAAGGTGGTTGTCGAACGAATTCATGATGAGACGTCAAAACCCTCAAAGAAGAGACGTCGGGGCGGAGATGCAATCGACGTCTCTGACGTCGCCTTCCCTGGCGTCGCGCCAGATACAGCCAGCAAGCTGCAACGTCGTCTGATGGAAGCAGCCATTGCCTTTGAGAGCGAACGCTTTGCCGACTCCTACAAGCTCCTGGAGTCCATCGAGAAACTAGCTCCCGGTGTGCCCGAAGTGCAGGAGCTGCGCGGGTTGAACTCTTATCGCCTTGGCAAGTGGCGCCGTTCACTCAACGAGCTGGAAGCCTTCGAAACAGCGACCGGCTCCGTTGACCAGCACCCGGTCATGGCCGATTGCCACCGAGCAATGGGTAACTGGAATCGGGTGCAAGAACTCTGGCTTGAACTTGGCGAAGCGTCACCGTCGGCCGACCTGGTGGAGGAGGGTCGCATCGTTGTCGCCGGGGCATACGCAGACCAGGGCAAGCTGGTGAAGGCCATCCAGCTTCTGGAGAAGGCGCCACGCGCTCCCAAGAAGCCTAAGGTGCACCACTACCGTCGTTGGTATGCCCTCGCTGATCTGTATGAGCGAGCAAGCGACTTCGGAAAGGCCCGTCGTCTCTTCCAAGAAATCGCGAAAATGGACCCGACCTTCGGCGATGCCGCTGATCGGGCCCGGAATCTTCGCTAGCTAGGGAACGAAGTTACGCGAGGGTGTTGACATTGTTCAGCTCTTCGAAGGCCCGCTTCATGCGGTCAACGAAGGAGACCTCACCAGCCCGTTGCCATACCCGGGGATCGTACTTCTTCTTGTTTGGCTGATCGGCGCCCTCAGGATTGCCGATCTGGCTCTGGAGGTAGTCATGGTTCTCGGCCTCATAGGCTCGAACACCGTCCCAATAGGCCCACTGGAGATCGGTGTCGATGTTCATCTTGACCACGCCGTAGGAGATCGCCTCAGAGATTTCCTGCGGCGTCGAACCAGAACCGCCATGGAAGACAAAGTTGACCGGCTTGGCCGCAGTGGAGAACTTCTCAGCAACATAGAGCTGCGAGTCATTCAGGATCGAGGGTGTCAGCTTGACATTTCCGGGCTTGTAGACGCCATGCACATTACCAAAGGCCGCAGCAATGGTGAAGCGATCACTGATCTTTGAGAGTTCCTCGTAGGCATAGGCAATCTCTTCGGGCTTGGAGTACAAGTCCTCGGGCTTGACGTCGGAATTGTCGACTCCGTCCTCTTCACCACCGGTGATGCCCATCTCGATTTCCAACGTCATGTCCATCTTGGACATGCGTTCCAAATAGCGACACGAGGTATCAATGTTCTCTTCCATTGACTCCTCGGATAAATCCAGCATGTGCGAGCTGTAGAGCGAGGTTCCGTTGGCGGCGTAGTACTTCTCGTTGGCATCCAATAGGCCGCTGACCCAAGGTAGAAGCTTCTTGGCCGCATGGTCGGTATGGAGGATGACCCGAGCCCCGTACAACTCTGCCATGACTCGAACATGGTGAGCGCCAGCAATACAGCCAGCGACGGAGGCGTCAATGCCTTCCAACCCGCTTCCCTTACCGGCATTGAACGCGGCGCCACTATTGGAGAACTGCAAGATGACCGGAGCATTCAGCGAAGCTGCGGCTTCCATCACCCCGTTCATGGTGCCGGAGCTGATGCAGTTGGCGGCAGGGAGGGCGAACTCATTGGCCTTGGCCAAAGCAAAGACGTCAGAGACGTCCTGTCCGGTGAGGACGCCAGCAGGAAAGTCGTTTCGTAGGTCAGACATGGACACTAGATTAGGTCGTGGATGGGGGTTGTTGTAGGGACCACTGACCCAGTTCTCTAGGTGAGCTTCCCCGGAGAGCCGTGAACTGGCCATAAGAGTGTGGTTGTCTTGCCATTAGGGTGTGCCGATGACAACGTGGGCCTTGGACCTTGATGGTGTGATTTGGACTGGGTCTGAGCCGATTCGTGGGTCTTCGGACGCGGTCGGACGCCTGCTGGAAGCCGGGCATGAGGTGGTGTTTGTTACCAACAACGCGGCCTCGACAATCCAGCAACAAGAGGACAAGTTGTCATCCTTTGGCATTGATGCTGCTGGTCGGGTCACAACATCGGCAATGGGTGGTGCTGCGTTGGCCAAGCCAGGCGAGCGGGTGTTATGTATGGGCGGTCCCGGGATCTCCGAAGCCGCAGCAAATCGGGGTTGTGATGTTGTGGAGGAGTACCGCGAAGGTGACCGTGTCCCCGATGCCATCCTTGTAGGCCTTGACCCCAAGTTGAGCTATGACCGGCTGCGAGGAGCGGTGCAAGCAGTCCTGGCCGGCGCCAGGTTCCTAGCCACCAACAATGATCCGACCTATCCAACCGAGCAAGGACTGTTCCCGGGGGCAGGAGCCATTGTTGGCGCGATCGCCACCGCCACTGGGCAAAGCCCCGAGATCGGTGGCAAGCCCTTCCAGCCCCAAGCCGACCTGGTTCGAGCTAGGTATGGCTCAAACGGAGTAATGGTCGGCGACCGGCCCGACACCGACGGCCTGTTTGCCCGATCCCTCGGTTATGAGTTCCTGCTGGTTTTCAGCGGAGTGACCGCAGAATCAGACCTGCCAACAGACCCGCCAGCCGACGCAGTGGCGCCCGATCTGGCCAGCCATGTCGATCGGCTTCTTGGCTGACTGAAGAACTGGCTAGTGCACATAGTCGGTTGGGTGGGGATAGGGCCCGCGCCCGATGCCGCCGGTGCGATCCCAGGTGTGGCGACGAATCAAGAAGCCCATGACGACCCCGTAAGCAAACCCGGTGACGTGAGCAATCCAGGCAATGCCAGAGTTTGGGGCGGTGAAGAACTGCAGAACGAACCAGGAAGCCAGAAACCAGCGGGCCCGAATGTCGACCAAGATGAGGAACAGCAGGGTCCGGATTGGGGCATCGGGGAACCAGACGAGGTAGGCGCCCATCACCGCCGAGATCGCGCCGGACGCCCCAACAATGGCAACCGTGCTGGATGGCTGAGTCACGATGTGGCCAATAGTGGCGACAATCCCGCCGGTGAGATAGAAGGCCAGGAACGCGATGTGTCCCAGCCGATCCTCAATATTGTTGCCGAAGATCCACAGGAACAGCATGTTGAACCCAAGGTGGGTCAGCCCGCCGTGGAGGAACAAGGAAGAAACAATGGCCAACATCACATGCTTGTTGGGAAAGAACGATGGGCCGGTTGGTGACGGTTCACAGGACGCACTGTTGCCCTGCCCGTTCTGGCCATAGGTATTGGAGATTTCCTCGATACTGAGGGGGCGTTGCTCAACAATTTCACAGGGGATGGCGGCAACTTCCAGACTGAAGCGCAGTTCGCTGTCCAGCTGCACTGTTCCGACCGGAGTTTCGACCTGGTCAAGGCCGCGTAGTCCCGCCTGGGCGAAGATGTAGATGCCAATGCATGCCACAATCAGCAGGACCGTGAAGACCGGTGTGCGCTCAATGGGATTCTCGTCACGCAGCGGAAGCACATCGCTACCATAGGGCCGAGCAAGGGCTGTGACACGATCCTCTGACGCAGCACAGTTTGGCCGATTGGGATGCATGGGACAGAGACGACGTTTGGACTCCGAGCTTGTTCGCCGTGGCCTGGTTGCTGACCGAGAACAAGCCAATTTGGAGATTTCTCGCGGCCGAGTGACCGTCGGGGGAGCCCCGGCTGATAAGCCGAATCGCCAGGTCTTGCCCAGCGAGGCTGTCCGTCTTCTCGATCCACCCCCACGTTTTGTGAGTCGTGCTGGCCAGAAACTGGAAGCGGCTCTCACCCACTTTGAGGTTGATCCCGGGGGCCTGCGAGTATTGGACGCCGGCTCCTCAACCGGTGGCTTCACTGATTGCCTGGTACAAGCTGGGGCAGCTCACGTCTATGCCATTGATGTCGGAACCAACCAGCTTCACGAGAAGCTGCGAGAGCGTTCGGACATCACGGTGCGTGAGCAAACCGATATTCGTCGGGTCTCGGTCGAATCACTTGGACAACCAGTCGATCTGATCGTGGGTGATCTGTCCTTTATCTCCTTGAGCAGGGTACTGCCTGCTCTGGTTTCGCTGACCAAGCCTGAATCGTCCATGCTGTTGCTGATCAAGCCCCAATTTGAGGCCGAGCGTCAAGAGGTCGACCGGGGGCAAGGGGTGATCACCGATCCCGACATCTGGGATCGCGTGATCCAGGAGGTCACAGAGGCGGTTCTGTCAGTGGGAGCTGTCATGCTGGGGGTTATGCAGTCACCAGTCACCGGCGCGTCCGGCAATGTTGAGTTCATTGGTCACATGAAAACAGGCATTGGTCACATGGAAACACCACAGCGCTCCGAAGAAGACACAGCATGATCGCCAAGTTGGGGTTGGTACTACACCAGCACCGGCCAGAGGCCGTCGAACTGGCCCGACGGGCGTTGCAGTGGGCGCAGGGTGTTGAGGCGGTTGTCCAACTGCCAATCGCTGATGCTGAGCTTGTCGGTCGGCCCGATCTGGGTGTCGACGAAGCACAACTTGGCGACGATCTCGATCTTGTCTTGAGCTTAGGGGGCGACGGAACCATGTTGCGCGCCACCAGCCTTGTCTCCGGGAGCGAGGTCCCCATCCTGGGCGTGAACCTCGGCAATCTTGGCTACCTCACGGGGTTTGAGTCCTCGGAGATGGAAGCGGCGCTTGACGAATGGTGCCGTGGTGAGCTGACCGTTGAGCAACGAATGCTGCTCGAGGTCCGATTGAGTCGGGGTGGCAAAGGCGAAGGAAATGTGTTAGGCCTGGCCGTCAACGAGCTGGTGATTGAGCGCGGCGAACCTGGCCATACCGTCTCGGTTCAGGTGTCCATCGCGGGCCAGTACTTCACCCACTATCTGGCTGACGGTCTCATTGTTGCTACGCCGACTGGCTCCACTGCCTACTCATTGTCGGCAGGCGGACCAATCATCGAACCTAACTTCGAAGCCTTGCTGATGACGCCAGTGGCGGCTCACATGGTCTTCAATCGGTCCCTCGTCCTGGCTCCGGCCACTGAGATCAAGCTGGTGGTTGATGGCTACCGCGATGGCATTGTGACCATGGACGGGCGCCGAGTTGCCGAGGTTGTGCCGGGAGACGTGCTGTTTTGTCAGGCGGCTCAAGACCGAGCCCGCTTCGTTGTTCGTGGGGGACGTGATTTCCACACGGTCCTCAAGGAAAAATTCGGACTAACGGAGCGATAGATGCTGACCGAACTCGCTGTTGCCAATCTTGGCGTGATCGATCAGGTCACCCTCCAGCTTTCTTCCGGGCTCATTGCCCTGACCGGTGAGACCGGAGCAGGCAAGACCCTCATGATCGACGCCATCAGTCTTTTGCTTGGAGGCAGGGCCGATCCAGGGCTGGTCAAGCACGGGGCAAAAGAGGCGACCGTCGATGGTCGTTTCATTCTGGACGGAGAAGAGGTCGTCCTGACTCGAGTGATCCCCGCAGATGGGCGCTCGCGGGCCTATATCAATGGCCGCCCGGCTACCGCTGCTGCCCTTACCGAACTGGGGATGCGTCTGGTTGACTTGCATGGTCAGCATTCCCATCAGTCTCTGCTGAGCGTGACCGCCCAACGAGACGCGCTTGATCGTTTCGGCAAGGTCGATCTTCTTCGGCTACAGGCAGCCAAAGCAGAGCTGTCCCGAATCGAATCCGAGCTTGGTGGTCTTGGTGGTGATGAGCGCTCACGGGCCAGAGAACTGGATCTCCTGCGCTACCAGGTTGGTGAGTTGGACGAGGCCGCAATCGAAGACCTGAACGAGGATGAGCGGCTCGAAGCAAGAGAAGACCTGCTGGCCAATGCCCTTGGGCATCAAGAAGCCACATCGCAGGTTCTCAATGACCTAACCGATGACGGCTCCGTCCGAGATCTTCTAGCCAAGTCACTGGCGACCTTGGAGCCAAGAAGTCCTTTCCAAGCCGAGGCCGCCCGGCTTCGCGACATGCTGGCCGAGCTGGATGACCTGGTTGATTCTGTGCGCGGTATCGGCGACGGTGTCGAAGATGATCCGGCATCGTTGGAGCGGATCCAAGCCCGCCGTCACCTACTCCACCAGCTAAGGCGCAAGTACGGCGACAGTATGGAAGAAGTGCTGGCCGAACACGTTGCCATGCAGGAACGCCTAACCGAACTGGAAGATCACGATGTTCGGGCGGCCAAGCTGGACAAGGATCAGATCAAGGCGTTGAAAGAACTGGCGGCCGCTGGGGCCGAGGTTCTTGCCGCCCGTTTGGCCGCCGCCCCGCTGCTGGCAAGTGCCATCGAAGCCCACCTTCCCGAGCTGGCCATGCCAAAGGCGCGTATGGGGATTGAGGTGACCGACGATGATGGGTCCAACGTTTCCTTCCAACTTTCTGCCAACCCAGGGTCACCCTTGCAGCCCCTGGCTAAGGTCGCCTCCGGCGGTGAGCTTGCCCGGACCATGCTGGCCCTTCGCAGCGTCTTGTCCGAAGCCCCGCCGATACTGGTCTTTGACGAGGTCGATGCCGGGATTGGTGGTGAGGCTGGGACCGCGGTTGGGCGGTCATTGGCCTCGTTGGGCAAGCAGCACCAGGTTCTGGTGGTCACGCATCTACCGCAGGTCGCGGCGTTTGCCGACATTCATCTGGTGGTGGAGAAGCGCCATGTCGAGAAGGCAAAGGGTGAGGACGACACAATTTCTGACATTCGACAACTCACCAAAAAGGAGCGAGTTGTCGAACTAGCTCGGATGCTGGCTGGAGAACCCGATTCTAAGACGGCGCGCACCCACGCGAAAGAGCTTCTGGCCAAGGCTTCTTAGGTATTCGGGCCATTGGAGCGCTGGTGCGAGGAGGCAATCTGTTCACCCAGATCCGAGACAAAGCCGAGGGCGGTCCGCGTTATGCGATCGGCTTCGACTGCTAGTTCTCCCGCGACCAGGTCAATCTGATTGGTGGAGAACGCCAGACGTTTTCGTTGGGCCAAGATCCGCTGCAGCCGTACTGCGACGGCTTTTGGGTTGTGGTAGTCCCTTGGCATGCGTCCGTCAGTGAACCGATGGAGGTGCTCCAGCCAGTCAGCGGCATCGCCCTCCACGAGGGGCGCCAGGATTGAAGAGTTGAGGCCGATCTGGGTCAGGGCGAGGTTGATGGTGTCTCGAAGGTCGCTCTGCTGGAGTAGGGCGCCGTCCAACAAGAGTTCTGGCCCGACATGGGCCACTGCACGAGTCGGCCCTCGCTCTAGCCCAGCGCCCCGGAGTGAGTCAGCAAGGCGACGTTGGCGGCTTGTGAACCAGGGATCGCCATGGAAGGCATCGTCGGTCTGATGGTGCAGGGCAATGCCAATCGCCACGTGTTCATCATTGGTTGAACCGAGCAGGCGGAACCGTCCAATGGCAGCGATGTCGGGAAGTGCGGCCCCCAACCAGATTCGCGGCTTTTCTGGATGGAGCTGCTTAGCCACGGCGATATGGCTACCAAGATTCATCGGACGGGCTTGTTAGGTGAGCGCACCGTAGACCAGGTTGCGTAGTTCGGCTCGAACAGGGTAGGCCGACGAAGGCATGAGCTGGGTCATGCCGATCACGGTCAGATCCTCAACCGGATCAACCCAGAACGTGGTTGACGCGGCACCACCCCAGAAGTGATCTCCGGACGAGGACATGACCTGGGCCCGAGCAGGATCGAGGGTGACGGCAAAGCCAAGGCCAAAACCGACGCCTTCGTAGTTGGTTTCGCTGAACACTGGTTGCCCCATCGAGGCCAGGTCCCCACCGCTGGGGAGATGGTTGATGGTGGCGTACTCCAGAGTCTTTCGACCAATGACCCGGTTCCCGTCCAGGACTCCGCCGTTGAGCAACATCTGGGTGAAGCGGTAGTAGTCGCTAATGGTCCCAACCAGGCCACCGCCGCCAGACAAGAAGGTTGGTTTGGCCCGGTAGGGGGACTTGTCACTGCCGGGGTCAATCATGACTGTCTCGTCATTGACAATTGAGTCACTTGCCGACGCATCGGGCACACCAAAGGGTGACAATGCAGCAAGGGCATAACTCGGCGTAAGCCGTGCCGCCTTGTCATCGGGAACCGAGAAGGCCGTGTCGTCCATGCCAAGAGGCGACAAGACATTCTCGGTCAGGTAGCGATCAAGTTGCTGCCCGCTCAAGATCTCGATGAGGCGACCGCAGACATCAGTCGCGACGCTGTAGCTCCACTCAGTCCCGGGGGAGAACAAGAGCGGAACCTGCGACAGCCGATCACACGTTTCTTCCAACGTGTGCTGGTCAGTGCCGATCCCACGATCGCGGTAGAGGTTGTCGACTGGATGGCGATACATCCAGCCATAGCTGAGACCGGACGTATGAGTCAGCAGGTCCTGGATCGTCATCTCTCGTTTGGGAAATGTTGTGGTGTAGGAGGTAGCCGTTCCGTCGTCAAATACCCGAAGATCAGCAAAGGAGGGGATGAGCGATGAGACCGGGTCGCCGAGTTTGAACAAGCCTTGTTCCATCAGCCCGAGGAGGGCAATGGAAGTGATTGGCTTGGTCATTGAATAGAGCCGGAAGATGGCGTCGGCGTCATAGCCCTGATTGGACAGGTGAGCCAGCTTGCCTCGGCGACTGACCAGCAGCGAGAAACCTGGATAGCGACCGGTGTCCAAATAGTTGGTCTTGATGAACTGATCGATTGCTTGCAGCCGTTCGGGGGCAAAGCCTGCGCCAACGGGGTCGATGCTTGAGGATGACATGTTCGACATCTTGTCGGACGAGGACCGACCAGTCCAACTGGCGAGAAGCAAAGATGAGCTGGTTGAATGTGCACATGTTGAATGTGCACATGCTGAATTCTGAAGAAGTAACACAGCTGCTGGATGCCTCGGAGCTGCGTCAGAGCCTGGAGGAGGCCCTCATTGCTCAGTCGGCGGGTCAGGCTGACGTCCCGCCCCGGATCGCTGCGGTGACCCCTAATGGCTTGTTAGCGGCGATGCCTGGCTACTCCGCGGCGCATGGTGGTGTATTGGCGGTCAAGCTTGTTTCAGTCTTTCCCGGCAACCGGGACCGAAACCTGCCATCACATATGGGGCTGATTGCGCTCTTTGACGAAGAAACTGGGACTCCGCTGGCCATCATGGATGCGGAGGTCATAACCGAGATGCGTACCGCTGGCACCGCAGCCATTGCTGCTGATCTGGTTGCTCGCCCTGATGCGGATGTGTTGACCATTGTTGGGGCTGGCGCTCAGGGCAAGGCTCATGTCGCTGCCTTTGGCTCCATCCGAGACTGGAAAGAAATCCGGATTGTGAACCGGCATCAGCCGGCCGCCGTTGTCTTGGCTGCTCATGCTCAACGGACCTTGAACAAGAAGGTGAGCGTTGTTGGCGACTATGCCAACTTCGAAGAAGCAGTTCGTGGGTCGGGTGTGGTTGCCCTGACCACCCACGCGGAGACCGGCGTCATCGACGCGGCCTGGGTTGATGCCGGGTGTCATGTCTCCTCCGTTGGATCCTCAGCAGAGCTACCGGGTGAACTGGTCGGGGTCGGGCCCCTGATTGTGGATCACCGGGGAGCAGTGACCACGGCTCCGCCGGCGGGTGCGGAAGAAATCCAGCACGTTGATCCAGACTCGGTGATTGAAATTGGCGAGCTTCTTGCCGGAACTCGGACGGGTCGGACCTCGCCTGAGGAGATCACGGTCTACAAAAGCACCGGCCACGCGGTACAAGATCTGGCCGCGGCTCAGCTGGTGTACCAGGCAGCTTTGTTGGCCAATGTTGGCTCAACCGTTGCGCTTTGAGCAATGCCCGCTAGCTTGATCCGGCGGAGAGAAGGGGCAGTTCTATGACCAAGCACATCTTCGTAACCGGTGGCGTCGTAAGTTCGCTAGGGAAGGGCTTGACCGCTTCCTCACTGGGGCGACTATTGAAGCAACGTGGCCTACGGGTGACAATGCAGAAGTTGGATCCGTATCTCAACGTCGATCCTGGGACCATGAATCCGTTTGAGCACGGCGAGGTATATGTCACCGACGATGGCGGCGAAACCGACCTCGATCTTGGCCACTACGAGCGCTTCATTGACGAATCGTTGACCCAAGCTTCCAATGCAACCACCGGCTCAATCTATTCAGCGGTCATTGCTGCTGAGCGTCGAGGCGACTACCTGGGAAAGACTGTGCAGGTCATTCCGCACATTACCGATGAGATCAAGCATCGGATTTCTAGTCTGGCTGGCGATGACGTTGATGTGGTCATCACCGAGGTTGGTGGCACAGTCGGCGATATCGAGATCCTGCCGTTCTTGGAAGCCATCCGACAATTCCGGCTAGACGTTGGCCGCGACAATGTTTGCTATATCCACGTCACGCTTGTTCCGTTCATTGGCCCCGCAGGTGAGCAAAAGACCAAGCCGACCCAGCACTCGGTCACCGAGATTCGCAGTCGTGGCATCCAGCCAGACATGATCGTCTGTCGATCCGATCGGCCAATTTCCGAAGGTTTGCGCTCCAAGATTTCGAATCTGTGCGATGTGCCTAGTGAGGGAGTGATCAATGCGCCAGACGCTGCTTCGCTCTATGAGATCCCACTGACCATGCACGAGGCTGGGCTTGATAGTTATGCCTGCAACCTGCTTGGTCTTCCCGAGGTCACGCCCGACCTGTCCCAATGGCGGGCCCTGGTTGAGCGGGTGGAAAACACCTGGAAGCCGCTGACAATCGGGATTGTTGGCAAGTACGTCAGCCTGCCCGATGCTTATCTTTCGGTCGCCGAGTCGCTTCGTCACGCAGCGTTCAAGCATGAAGTCGATCTCACCATCGAATGGATCATGTCTGACAATGTGACCGGTCTTCTGGTGGAAGACAAGCTTGGACACCTGGACGGGATTGTTCTGCCCGGTGGGTTCGGTGAGCGGGGCGTGCAAGGCAAGATTGAGGCCGCCCGCTTTGCTCGCATGGAGCGTGTTCCTTGCCTGGGCCTCTGCCTTGGCATGCAGGCCATGACCATCGAGTACGCCAGGAACGTGCTGGAAATGTCCGATGCCAATTCCAGCGAGTTCGATACCCAGGATCAAACGACGTCTTATCCGGTGATTGACCTGATGGAGTCCCAGCGCGGCATCACCGACAAGGGTGGAACCATGCGGCTTGGCGCCTACGTCGCCATCCTGGAAGAGGGCTCTCAGGTGCAGAAGCTTTATGGCGAGTCGGTGATCTCCGAACGGCACCGGCATCGGTATGAGTTCAATCCGCGGTACCGGGGCCGCTTCGAAGCATCAGATCTTCGACTGTGCGGAAATTCGCCAGACGGCCAACTGGTCGAGTTCATCGAATTGGACAAGCATCCCTATTGGGTTGGTACTCAAGCTCATCCCGAGCTGAAGAGTCGCCCCGATCGGCCTCACCCACTCTTTGACGGTCTGATTCAGGCGTCGCTGGGACGGGCGGAGGCCGCCGATCCAGATCGGTTTCGCCGGGAACCAGTAGCAACGGAGAAGGCCACCGTTGATCTGGTGAGTGAGCTGACCAAGTGACCGATATTCCTGAGGGTCAAAGCTTCCCAACCGGCTCGAAGGACTCACCGTTCACCTTCTTGGGTGATGAGGTCGTGGAGCAAGGTCAGGTTGTTTCTTTTCGTAACGGCCGTTTCATGGGACCAGAGGGAGAATTCCTGCGTGACATCGTTCGCCACCCTGGAGCGGTGTCTGCGGTTGCCCTCGACGGTGAGGACATCTTCCTGGTCCGTCAGTTCCGGGCCCCGATTGACCAAGATCTGTGGGAGATCCCAGCCGGTAAAAAGGACATTCCCGGCGAGGCACCCGAAACAACGGCCGCCCGGGAACTGGCCGAAGAAATCGGCATGAGGCCAGGCAAGCTCGAGCCACTCATTGGCATCTTTCACTCACCAGGTTTCTGCGATGAGTGGCAAGACATCTTCTTAGCCACCGAGCTGACCGAAGTCGGGCGAGAGGTTGATGGGATTGAGGAAGAGCACATGCAGGTGCAACGATTCCCGTTCTCCGAAGCAGTGGAAATGGCCATGGATGGGCGCATCACCGACGCCAAATCGATCGTTGCCATCCTGGCGACGGCCCGCAAACTTGGCCGGTGATTCCAGCTCTTCATCTCGCCGGCCGATTCTTTGACTCGATCCGGCCGGGATCAATAACAGCCGAGGACTGGATCTGGGTTTCTGGGTTGCTGTTGCCAGGGGAGCGAGCCTTGTGGGCCAAGATGCGAAATCCCGACCAGCGACACGCCGTTGGGGTTGCCCGAGCTGTTGTCAGCCAACTCGGTGATCAAGCAGATCGCCCAGTGTTAGCGGCCGCCCTCTTGCACGATGTAGGCAAGGTGGAGTGCGACTACCGGACCCCGGCTCGTGTTGTGGCTACGGCCGTCTGGCTCGTGGTTCCTGACCACATGGCTGAGAAGTGGCGCAATCGGGGCAAGCCATTTGCGCGGCTAGCCCAGTACCGGCTCCATCCCCAGATTGGTGAAGAGCTCTTGATCGCGGCCGGTTCAGATCAGCTGACCTCGTCGTGGGCCGCAGACCATCATCTCGGCTTGGAGCATTGGCGAATCGATCCGGCCATTGCCAAGGTGCTCAAAGACTGCGACGATGACTAGGTAGTCCAGCAGGCGGTGTTGTTAGGCCAGCAGGCGGTGTTGTTAGGCCAGCAGGCGGTGTTGTTAGGCCAGCAGGCGGTGTTGTTAGGCCAGCAGGCGGTGTTGTTAGGCCAGCAGG
>JAJRQY010000103.1 GCA_024280015.1 Actinomycetes bacterium | reverse complement strand
GTCAGTCGAGATGACTGACCTCGATTACTCCAGTTCAGCAGTTCCGCCAGCAGCTTCAAGCTTGGCCTTGGCACCTTCAGCGTCGTCCTTGGAAACACCCTCGAGGATGGCTGCGGGAGCAGACTCGACGAGATCCTTGGCCTCCTTGAGGCCCAGGCTGGTGATTTCACGAACGGCCTTGATGACCTGGATCTTCTTGTCGCCTTGTGCGGTCAGCATCAGGTCGAATTCGGTCTGCTCTTCAGCAGCCTCAGCTGGTGCGGCGGCGGCGCCAGCAGCAGCAACAGGAGCAGCGGCAGTGACGCCGAACTTCTCTTCGAATTCCGTCAAGAGCTCGGAGAGCTCGAGAACGGACATGCTGGCGATTCCTTCAAGGATTTCTTCTTTAGTTGCCATGATTAGGCCTCACTCTCTGGTGCTGGGGCATCGCCCTCAGCGGCGTCAGTATCTTCGGTTGATTCTTCGGTTGCTGCCTCAGCTGCATCGGCCACGGGGGCTTCTTCAGCGGATTCAGCTGCTGGGGTCTCTTCGGCTGGTGCCTCATCGGGTGCTGGGGATTCTTCCTCAGCTGCTGGTGCAGCTTCGGGTTCTGGTGCAGCAGCTGCTTCTTCTGTTGATGACTCGGGAGCGTCGGCTGCACCTCCCTGATCGATGAGGGCCTTGAGGCCGTAAGCAAAATCGCGCGGTACTGCTTGGAGCAGCCCAGCGAAGGTTGTCATTGGTGCAGCGATCGCTCCGGCCAACTTGGCCAAAAGAACCTCGCGTGGTTCGATCTCGGCCAGACGGCCAAGCTCGGATGCATCCATGAAGTTGCCTTCGAAAATACCACCCTTGACTATGAGGTCAGGATTGGCTTTTCCGAAGTCCTTCAAGATCTTGGCGACAGCGACAACGTCACCCTTTTCGCCTTCGGGGGTTTGCTCGGTAAAGGCCAGGGCTGTTGGGCCAACTAGCAGTTCCGAAAACCCGTCAGCAACATCGGTGGTAGCGAGGCGAACAAGTGTGTTCTTGTAAACCTTGTAGCGACCACCGACAGGGCGAAGACTAGATCGCAGTTCTGAAAGAGCAGAGACAGTTAAGCCACGGTATTCAGTGACCATCACGGCTTCAGCGCCTTCGATGCGATCGCGTACTTCGTCAACAATCGCAACCTTGTCTGATCTTGGATTCTCCATTGCACCTCCTCTCTGTGTGTTGTTGTTTCGCCGGAGCGAAACTTTTGTGGGGGGGGGATCGGACACTTCGCCGATCACTCCTCCCACAGCACACCACCCGAGAAGGGTGACTAACCGAAAGAATCATGACCGCCTCACCGGGAGAGGCTTCCAACCGAAGCTGGTTGCCAACTTACCCAACCTCCATCTCGCAACGGAGTGTCTTTCGACTGTTGGACCCAAGGTCTTTGACGAGAGTATTCGATTGTTTCACTCAACGATCCATGGCCAAAGCCACGAAAGACTGGGTGACATTCACCAGGGAAGATATCGTCCCCGGCCTTCCCTTACGCCTTACAGGCGGTTCGGGTCGATCTTAACACTCGGGCCCATGGTGCTGGACAGGCTGGCTTTCAGCATGTATTTACCTTTAGCCGAGGCTGGCTTGACCCGGTTCAACTCATCGAACAGGGCAGTGAAGTTGGTGGTCAGATCCTCAATGGAGAAGCTTGTCCGACCAATGGAGACGGCAATGTTGCCGTAGCGATCAGTGCGGTATTCGACGGTTCCACCCTTGAATTCGGTGACGGCCTTGGCCACATCCGGGGTAACAGTCCCGGTCTTGGGGTTGGGCATCAAGCCGCGGGGGCCAAGAACTCGCCCCAGCTTGCCAACCAAGGGCATCAACTCTGGCGCCGAGATTGCCAGGTCGAAGTCGAGCATGCCGCCTTCAACTTCGGCAACGAGTTCTTCTCCACCAACCAGGTCAGCTCCGGCCGCGGTTGCGGCTTCGGCGGCTTCACCAGTAGCGAACACGAGGACCCGAAGAGTCTTGCCGGTTCCTGCGGGAAGCGGGACGGTGCCACGAACGATCTGATCGGCCTTGCGAGGATCGACTCCGAGGCGAACCACCACGTCGATCGCTTCGTCGAACTTGGCAGAACCAAGCGACTTGACTAGGTCCAGGGCTTCTTCTGGAGTGTGGAGATGGTCCCGGTCATATCGACGGGTCGCATCGGTGTACTTCTTGCCTTTCGCCATACTGGCTCCCTCTTTCTTCTCGGCCGGCGGATGAGGTATTTCCTACCGAGCCATTCGTATACGGACTGTTTGCTAGAACGTGCTGTTGTAACTTCTCCCAAGCCAACGGCCCGGAGTTTTGCTAGCGAACCTTGACACCCATTTGGCGGGCGGTTCCCTCGACCTGCAGCTTGGCTGCGTCAAGGTCATAGGCGTTGAGATCGGGCATCTTGATCTTGGCGATCTCCGCAACCTGATCGTCGGTGATGGTTCCGGCGCGCTCTCGAAGTGGGTCAGAGGCACCCTTCTTGATCTTGGCGGCCTTCTTGATCAGCTCGGCTGTGGGTGGGGTCTTGAGGATGAAGCTGAACGAACGATCCTCGAAAATGGTGATGTCAGCGGGAACAACATCGCCACGCTGACCCTCAGTCCTCGCGTTGTACTCCTTGCAAAAGTCCATGATGGCGATGCCGTAGGGACCAAGCGCGGTTCCGACTGGAGGCGCAGGAGAGGCCTGGCCAGCCTGAATCTGGATCTTTACCGTTGCCATTACTTGTTTCTTGGCCATTGCTGAACTGCCTTGCTTTCTGAGCGGACTTGGTGCTGTGTGTATGACTACTGAGCGGAGAGGTCCGCGTGCCGGAGCGACTGGGTCTGCAGGCGAAGTGATCCGCCTGTAGAACGACTGAACATGCTATTGGGGTTCTTAGAGTTTCCCGACCTGGGCGAACTCAAGCTCGACGGGGGTCTCCCGGCCGAAGATATTGACCAGAACCTTGACCTTGAGCTGGTCTTCGTTGATCTCTTCAATCTGGCCCTGGAAGTCAGCAAAGGGACCTTCCTTAACCCGGACGGTTTCGCCAACTTCGTATTCGAGGCGGGGACGGCCCTTGCGTGCGGCGTCGTCGCCTTCTTCCTTGACGGACAAGAAGCCTTCGACATCCTTACGAGGAAGTGGCGACGGCTTGTTGCCAGCGCCAACAAACCCCGTCACACCAGGAGTGTTGCGAACAACGAACCAGGCGTCATCATCGAGACGAATGCGACACAGGAGATAGCCAGGGAAGACCTTCTTCTGAACAACGACCTTCTTGCCGTTCTTGAACTCGACGACGTCTTCCATAGGAATGACGACTTCGAAGATCCGCTCCTCCATGTTCATGGACGAGGTACGAGCCTCAATATTGGACTTGACCTTCTTCTCATAGCCGGACTGAGTATGCAAGACGTACCAGCGCCCTGGACGGTCATAGGGAGACTTGGGCTTTGGGGCGGGAGCTTCGGGTTCGGCAGCCTCTGCTGGAGCTTCCTCGACGGCCTCGGCTTCGCTTACTTCTGCTGGAGCTTCCTCTACGGGAGCCCCAGCCTCATCTGCTACTGGCGCTTGTTCGGGAGCTTCTTCCAGCGCATCCTCGACAGACACATCCTCAGCGGCAGCGTCTTGGGTGCCGTCAGCTTCCTCTTCCGGGGCAGCTTCTTCCGGGGCAGCCTCTTCAGACACAGTCTCTTCAGACACAGTCTCTTCTGACACGGTGTCTGGATCCTCGGCTGGGTTTTCGGTTGAGTTCTCGTCGTTCACAATTCCATCATCCATCGGAGAGTCCCAGCAGAGCCAGCACGGCTTCACCGAAGCCGTAGTCCAGCGCTGCAATGAACGCGGTGAGCAGGAGCACGGTCACCATGACGACGATCGTGTAATTGATAACTTCGGATCGAGTCGGCCAGCTAACCCGATTGAGTTCGCCTCGGACCTCGCGCACATATTGGGCCGGGCCAACACGCTCGGCACGGACCGGGGCTTGACGATCTTCGCGCTGTTGAGCAACCGGGTTGCCCTCGGCGTCGATCTGACCCTGTTTTTGTAGGTAGCGCCGCTGTTCGCGGTTCATCGCCATGGTTCTGTTGCTTTCGTACGTACGATCGAATTATCGGAGCGTCAGCACAGAGGGAACAAACGCTGTTTCCTGATGCTGGCGTTGCAGGGCACGAGGGACTCGAACCCCCAACCCCCGGTTTTGGAGACCGGTGCTCTACCAATTGAGCTAGTGCCCTAGATGAATAAGGGAGGCTAGCAGCACTTCTCAGCGTCCCCGAGGCGACCCGAGTGCTTATATTCCGCCCAGATCGCTGATGTTCAAGTCCAGCAGCCTGCTAGCTGGCCAAGCGCTGCTTGGACAAGCGAGAAGCGATCACGATCGCGCCGGCTGCACCCGCAGTCGCCGCAGCAGCAATTCCGCCGATATATGCCCGCCGCCGCCCGCCCTGGTGAAGCTTGTGAATCGGGGCCAAGGGTCGCAGTTCATCCAAGAGTTCGTTCAGGAAGTCTGGTGCTGGATCAATCAGGCTGGATCGGAGGCCTTGCAATGCACGTGACAGCTTCTTGTATTGCACGAGCTCGGCCTGACAGCGCAAGCAGGATTCGAGGTGGCTGCTGGCCGGTAGCGACAATTCAACCTTGGGCTCAACGGCCTCGGCCAGGAGCAGGCTTACGTCTTCACACAGCATGGGCACCTTCTGACGCCGGCTTGTCCGACTCGTCTACGGAAGTCATCTCGCCTGCCAGCGGATAGAGGCGTTGGCGTAGTCGCTTGCGGGCCCGATGCAATCGAACCTTGGCCGCAGACTCCGATATCCCAAGCTCGGAGGCAATGGCCTCATGAGGCAGATCATAAATGTCGCGCAAGACCACCACAGCCCGGAGCTTTGGAGGCAGGCCACGCAACGCATCGGTGAGCTGGCTTCGCAGGCTTTCAATATCGGCCTGATGCTCCGGATCACGTTGGGGGTTCAGATCTTCGATGACTGGGTCTTCGGGAAGTGGATCATGGGTATTGCGGCTTCGTCGGGACAAGAAGGTGGAGGCACAGTTGGACGTGATGCGGTGTAGCCAGGTGGAAAACTGGGCGTCGCTGCGAAACTTCTTCAGTCCCTTGTGGACCCGGAGGTACGTTTCTTGAACCACGTCGCGAGCATCCTCTTCGTTGCCAGTCAACCGATAAGCCAGGGTGTAGGTATCCGCATAGGTGAGCCGGACCAGCTCTTCAAAGGCTCGGTGGTCCCCACCTTGAGCTTCGTCGATGAGTTCATCGATGTTTGAAGACACCATTTCTGTTACCTCTGCGAGTATCTCGAAGGGTTGGACTGCGACAAGCCTCAACAGGTTACCTAAGGAGACCTTCGCTGGGAATATCGACCCAAGAAAGGCATCAGAAAACGAGATGAGCCCCCAGTCAGGACTGGGGGCTCCTTGAAACTCTCGGTGTTCGGTTCGCTTGCTGGCTACTTGATGATCTTGGTCACACGACCAGCACCAACAGTACGCCCACCCTCACGAATAGCAAACCGCAAACCCTCATCCATCGCAATCGGATTAATCAACTCAACCGACATCTCCGTATTATCCCCAGGCATACACATCTC
>JAJRQY010000102.1 GCA_024280015.1 Actinomycetes bacterium | reverse complement strand
GGTCTGTGACCAGGGACTTCACGTTTCTCGGAAGCTGAGAATGGTCCTCAAGAGCCTGACTGACGACTGAACGTTACGGTGCTCTGACCTGTGGTTATGTCCCTCGTTTGCCTCTGGTGACACGAACCTTACCAACAAGCCAAGTTCAACCACGTCGACGCGGTGTTCATCGACCCCGGGTCGCCGTGGCAGAACGCTTGGGTTGAGTCGTTCAACGGTCGGATGCGTGACGAGCTGTTGAACCTTTGGCACTTCGATTCGTTGCTCGAAGCCCAAGTCCTCATCGAGGACTGGCGTCAGGACTACAACACGAATCGGCCGCACACCGCCCACGGCGACCTCACCCCAACCGAGTTCGCTACCCAATGGCGACACAACAATCACTCGAACATACGTACGACTAATATACTATTGAAACAGCCACAACTCTCATAGCAACTGGACCAACAAACGGGACCCTCTCAGGTTCTTTACGTGTGTGTGTAATTGAAATACACTCAGATTGGCTCAGAGCGTGCCGCAATCAACGAGAAAGATATGTATCTATGAACTCAGAATATACAAGTACAGAGGTCCCTTTGCCGAAAGTTGTTGTCGGCGTTCTCATAGCGATGGCGCTTTTTGTGGCCAGTTTGGCGGCTCCGAGTCTCGGCGTCGGGAGTCCAGACGCCCAGCTGAGTATGTCGTCTCAACTGATCCCTGACTCTGTGGAGAGTCTGGTTACGATTGATGCGGCAGATGCGGGATGGTGGGGTTGTGCTGGAGCCGTGGCGGCATTCGTTGCTTCGAATGCAGTCTTTGCATCGAAGATTGCAAAGCTTGGTGGTGCATGGAAAGCTGCCAAGAAGATCCGGACGGCAGCGAAAGTGATCAAACGTTATGGGTGGGCCTGGAATAGTGCCAGAGCTACTAGCTATCTTGGTCAAGCGGTGCTGGCTGGGCTCGGTGAGATTTCGGGGATTACAAATGTAGTGAAAAAGTGCGCCTAGTCCCATGCATGAGTTAGGGCTCTATCAACAGCCTTCTCACGATCTGTGAGTATTGTCGGAAGCTCTCTCGTCCGTTGGGCGTCAGTGAGACCCATGTTTGACGCCCAACGACGGTGGGGGTCTTCCGCATCTGAAGAAGTCCAGCTTTGTTTAGAATGCCGAGTTGTCGAGACAGGCTAGAGTCGTCGAGTCCAGTTTCGGCCCTAACTCTTTTGAAGGCAAGCCAGTCCGCCTCAGCTAGGGCTCCCATTATCTCAAGCCGCTTTGGTGAGTGAATTAGTTTGTTAATCTCATCTTCCAGCACTGACTGACATTCCTGCAACAGAGCCACGTAGCAGTAGAAGTCCGGCTAATGCCAGAGCTGCTGCGGGTGCTGCTGTTGACAATCGGTCGGTCATGGCGAAAGTTAGAACGACAGGGACTGCCAGGACGGCGGCTACAAGGCCCAGCGCGGTCCACCTGGTAGAAGGTTTCCGATCACCTCGCCGCACTCGCCGCTTCCAAGGCCAGGTGAGAACGCCAGTGCGTTGAACCCGTACTATCCCGGCAACCACTGTCAAGAATACCGCCACAATGAAGATCGGGATGACGGTCGGGTGGTCAAGTGAGGCGAACCCGAGTGCAACAGAGAGGATGACACCCGCTTGTTCCGCAAACGAAGATTCAGCGTCTGAGGAGACCTGCCCGTCAATTTGAGTGGAGTCGCTATCTTTCATAGTGCCAGCTTAACAGGTACTTGCGGTTATTGCAAGTAGTGAGTAGGGTGAGACAAACGAGTAAGGTAGATACATAAAATGAAAATGTTTGGTCTAACCAAATATCGTCAATATGGGGTAAATGGAGGCTCTTTGTTGGTCATTCTCGCAATTGGCTTGTCGGGGTGCGGTGCTGGTAGCAAAGAGGCAACCACTCAGCTCACCAGTGAACTTTCTGAACAGTTGTCCCGACCTGACGAACTGCCGTTCGTTCTTGAAGCTGACGACTACGATTGTGTCGCCGAGGAGGTCGTCGAGCTGATTGGGGCTAATCAGATTGAGGTCACCAGAGGTGACGACGGTGATATTGATACGAGCCAGCTTGTCGACTTGTCACCGTCAGACAGTGTTGGTTTGTCACTCGCTCACTGCGTTGATCTGGTTGACCTGTTTGTCGAAGACTTTGCCGCAGATGATGCGAGTGCTAGCGACTGTATGCGGAACAAAATTCAGGAGTCGGACCTGATCCCAATATTTGGATCCGATGAGGAAGCTGCGTTTGCGGCCGTCATTGATGTGGCGATTGAATGCATCGATTGAGACTGATCAATCTACTTTGTCTTGTGCTTGCCGTGTCTTGTGGGGGGTCTTCAGCAGGTGTGGCCATTCTTCCAGTGGATGTTTCGACTACCAATACCTACTCTCCAATTCTGTCGGAGTTGGGGATTGAGGGATCGTCACAGAGCGTCGACGAGTTGCAGGAAATTGAGCACCAAGAACAAGTCGCTCGGTGTATGCGTGACGACGGGTTTACCTACTATCCGGAGCCGGTGATCACCAATAGGAGTGGATCCTTTGACAACATTGATCCTTTGGAACCTGGCAAGCGTGAATCTGTAGCCGTCTTTGGATTCGGTATCTCGACTACCTGGTTCTCGATGAGTCAGCTCCCACCAGAGGTGCTGGGAGCTGACTACGATCTGATCGTCGATTCTCTTACCGGTGGAAAAAATGCAACTCTCTACGACAGCCTGAGTTTGGATGAGCAGGCGGCTTATAATTCAGCCCTCAACGGGCCAGTTGATGGCTCGGAGGAAGGGTGTATCCAAAGATCACGAAGATTGCTGCAAGCAGACAAGTCAGGCGACGTGGTCGACTGGGCAGGAATTGGAATGGACCTAGTCGGGATATGGGAATCGATCGAGTATGACGAAAGGGTCACGGATTTCAGAGAACAAGGCCGATCGTGTATGGCAAACGATGGATACGACTGGATCTCAGAGGCGGTCTATATCGGGAATCTTGTTGAAGAGCTAGAAGATATTGAGGACTCGCTATCCGACCCTTTTGAGGCGTTGAGAGGTGAGAACTTGGATTCTCTTATCGAGCTGCAGCGATTGGAGGTAGAGGTTGCTCTTGCTGCATTCGATTGTCGTGCTTCGGAAGTGTTCGTCTCTCCACTTCTTGACCTCGTACGTATTGAGTATGAACAGGAGTATGTGGACACTCATCAACTTGTCCAGGAGTAGGAAGAGTTTGTCAAAATCAATGCTGAACGCCAGCTACGGCGGCTAGTTTGCTGCGTTGCAAACGAGCGTGACGAGCGTGACGAGCGTGACTGTGGGATGGCCTGGTTTATGAAATTTGATGAGGCCACCGGTTATAGGCGGCATTGGCTATCTCGCTGGTGAATTGAACGTCGACGGAACAATCACAGTAGTGGACTAGCGTGGCCTTGGGGGTCCGGGGAGAAGTCGGAACAGTTGTCAAGGTTCTTTTGGGGCGGCGCTGGTCTGTACAACGACCTCGTTCCAAGGAGTCTCATTGTCAAAGCGTCGGATGTCCGAGGAATCATCGTCAAGAGACAGCCCAACACCATGAACGCTTGGGTCTGCCCCAGCGTTCTGAGGGAGTAAACGCTTGACTTTTGGTTCCTGCTCATGAGGTTCGTTCAACTTAGAGTTTAGCTGACGACTTGCTTGGATTGGGTGTATTGCAATGGGGCTCGACCCCGAGAGTTGTGCTCTGGGTCCGTACCTGTCGAAACGAGCATGTTCTGATCAAGTAGTTGCTCGATTGCTCGCCGGACTGTCATTGGGGATGCACCAGAGCGCATCTGTAGCATTTTGGCAGTGAAGTTTCCATCAGGTACAAGTGAGGCTACTTCGTTGACGGTCAAACGTTTCTTGCCGCCATCCAGTCGCTTCTTATGGTTATTGTCGATCTGGAATCCGGCCTGTTTGAGATCAGCCTCCGGGACACCAATACGCAAGAATGCCGCAGTCGACAGACCGTTGTCTTTGGATAGTTTTTTGGCGCATTCCACGAACCCAGCCCGCGCAGCGTCGATTGAGGGGTTCTCAGCCCGTTCGAGGGCCTCGGCGAGGCGGAGTCTTTCCATCACATCAGTTGACTGGTCAAACTCGCCTTGAAGGCGATCAACCTCGGCATAGTCAACAAGACTTTTCGGATCTGCGAGCCACTGCAGGTACCGACGCACCTTCTCCTCACAATTGACTTCGACTGTCATCATTTCTACGACCTTTCTACTTCTTCTCGGCCGCACACCTTTGAACTATAGGTATTACCTTACCTTACTCATTGCAAAGCCTCGTTGATTGCATCTACTCTTATCTGAGTCGCCGTCAGACGTTTTTGTTGTATCAGAAAGATCATGAAATGTGGGGCATGATCGGAATAGGGCTTTTGTGGTGGAGTGGAGTCAGGCATGGCTGGCAGCGGACGCGTCCGCTGATGTCGTGGTGAAAGCCTTTCTTTCAGCGGAGACGAATCCAAATGACCCACTCTTTGGCTTGGTGGCGCAAACCTCATCGAGGGCTGACGGTGAAGACAAAGAGGCTATAAGGCTGCTTCTCGCCATGAAGTTCGAGAAGGTCGTGGGCTCCTGGGCGGCAGAAAACGATATTTCGGCCCAGGCTTTTCTGCGGCTTGGCATCCAACCAAGGCACCTAACCGGAATAAGGAACAGGTAGCTGCTGCTGAGAATGCGCTGCCTTCGTTAGCTGAGTTCCGCAGTGAACGTTCGTTTCTGTGCGGTAACTCTCTCGGTCGGAAACCCAGAACCAGCTGATCCAGCGGCCTCTGTCGGACCCCACAGGTACGGTAAAGGTACGCGTTTAGTGCGATAAGTAGCCCGCACGTTGGTAGGGGTTCCCTGAGTAAATGGGGTTGTTCCGGACATCTGAGTTTCTACTAACGCGGCAATTTCGGCGCATTGCCGTCCAAATCAACCTCGTGACGGGCAAGACAGGCTCATCGCTGTTAGTAGAACCAACAAATCGGCCCTAGCTAACCAGATCTCACGCGTTAGTGGAAGCCAGAGGAGAGTGGACTTCTACTAACCACAATTAGTGGCATTTCAGATGTCCGATTTGGCACCGTTACTCAGGCAACCCCTGGTACCGAGGAGTCCTTGACTGTGGCCACCATCACCCACCTACACACCCACTCCCCCGACGGTCCGTCCCGAGCGTCGTCCCGCCTCGAGCTTTTCGCTCTCACCCGCACCTATTTGGATGCTGTGGACCTGGCTGCCACCACCCGGGCAGTGTATGACACCACCTTAGAGAAACTGGTTGAGGACCTCGACGGTGATGCTCCCGTCACGAGTGTCACCCGCAGCCAACTGCGCCGTCATCTTGATGACCGTTACGGGGCCTTGGCGCCGGCGACCTACAACCGCAACCTGGCCACCATCGGGTCCTTCTTCGCCTGGCTGGACGAAAACGACTACATCACCCGAACCCCAACCAAAGGGCTACGCCGCAAAAAACTTCGGGTCAGTATCGAAGCCGAACGTCAAACCCGGCCACTCCCCTACCAAGAACTCACCGCCATCTGGAATGACCATCGGGCCCACAGCCTGAGGGATCGAGTGTTTTGGGTCATGGCCTATGACACCGCCGCCCGAGCCGACGAACTCCTCGGCCTCAACATTCAGAACATTGATATCGCCAATCGTCAAGCCGCCATTGTTGGCAAAGGAGGCTCAGCCGAAACCATCTACTGGTCGAGCGTGACGGCCAGGCTTCTTCCCCGCCTCATCGACAACCGCGATAGTGGCCCTCTGTTTATTGCCAGTCGTAAACCCCAGCCCCATTTCACTCCCGCCGCCTCGGACCTATGCCCGGCAACCGGTAAAGCACGCTTGTCGTACCGGCGGGCCGAAGAAATCTGGAAGACCGCGTCTGGTGGCCACACGTTGCATCAGCTACGCCACTCCCGCCTCACTCATCTGGCTGAAGCTGGGGAGGACGTGACCATGATCAAAGCCAAATCACGCCACCGGTCCCTCCGGTCCTTGGAGCGGTATGTGAACCCCTCCCCCACAGCGATCAAGAACATGACGGATCGACATGACCCAAACCGCCGTCACTAGTCGTCAAGCCCGTTGAAGGCACCTTGAAAATGACGGAACCCCGGGAGCGGCTCGAAAGTCGCCAGACCGGGGTTGTCGACATACATGCTATCCACTCAATGCACACCAACACCCAACAGCCTGTAGTCAGACGCAACACACAGGCCACCTCAACAATCCACCCAAGAACCAAGGCCCCCTAGCCGATCCCCGAAATCCTAGCTAACAAGCAACGCACACTCCCCGAAACCAACGCACCCTCAACCGCATTCTCACCATTCTGGTGGTGGTCTCAGTTCAATACCACCCACAACTGATTGCAGTAAGTACGGATATCAGTAATGCAGTTCGTGTCTGAGAAGGCCGAAAACCTGTGAGCATTAGCTCTGGGCGAGAACAGTCCAACCATCAGGAGCCCGTAAGGGATAACCCTCACCATCAGCAGTCGGACGTATGACCAGCTCTGGCATCTGGTTGTCGCGCACGTGTCGCAGGAACACACGGAGGTACTTGGAGGCAACCGTGTTGAATGAATGCCTCGTGATACCTCGGGAGGGAGGAGCAATGACTACGACCTCGACCCCGTAGGACCGAACAGCACGCACCGCTGGCAACAGATCTGTATCGCCAGTGACCAACAGTTGAACCTCTGCACGCTCCCCTACCGGCTTGGCAGCGTCACGGACCATCTCCACGGCCAGGTTCACGTCAGTTTGTTTCTCAGTCTGAAACCCAACTGCTGTTCCACAGGTCTCACAGGTCCGTTCTTTCATCTCGTAGTTCCCCTTGAGAATCTGAATGGAGGAACAATGCTCTTCAAGAGCTTGAAGGTAGAGGTCTTGTCGCCGTGCGGATTGCTTGTTGGCGACCATGCTTGTGCAATAGATCACTTGCTCGACCCGCAGTGAACGCCCAAGCTCTCCGCCAGCATCCACGGCAAGTGACTGGGCAAGGCCCTCCACATTAAGCCAACGGAACCGATGCAGGCCTTCGTCTCGCATCCCGTAGTAGAGATTCAAGGCGTCAATGAAAGCAATGGTGCGACTGCTCAAGCGCTCAACTCCTGTTCGTCGTTGGCCGATATTGAACTGCCGAATGCGTCAAATGCCGAACCGGCATGGTGTATATTGGTACTAAGCCGTTTCAGCGGGTGACCGCTGAGAATGAGAACGCCCTCCACGTTTGTGGGGGGTTGTTCTGCTTTTAGACCTCGAAAGATCATACTGAAGTCCGGATATCAGTGTTGCAGTATCTACTGCAATCCGACTTCAATTGATGTCTTGCAAGATGTGGTCAGCCAGTACCGGATCTGTCGAGAGACGAGTGAGTAAGGCACGAATAACTGAGCTGGCGTCGCTGTCTGCTTCGATAGCGAAGATCTTGAGTTGTTTGTGGAGTACGGGGTCCAAATCAACGGTGATTCGTACGGGTTTCACTCGTGGTGCTTTCTTCGTTCTCTCCCCCGCGGTCCTCTTTATTGGGCTGGAGGCAGCCTTCTTGCGACGTAGTACGTTCTCGGCCATCTAGGCAACCTCTTCCATCTTGAGTTCTTCCAACAGTGGTTCATAGGCATCGAGCCGACTGATGAGCGTTCCCCCGGCCAGACCGATCGCCTCTCGTTGGGGGATCTCCGTTGCGAAGACGGTCAGTCCGTCTTCAGTGAGAATTTCACGGATATCTCGTTGGGATCTTGTTCCGCGCCGAACGCGAGTCAACAGCAAACGGATACGCAAGTCGTCATTGAGAACAGCAGCCTCAGAAGCCAATTCCAGCATTGCTTCAATGCGATCGAGATCCAGAACGGATGGCTGAACGGGGATGATCACCAGATCAACGGCCCGCATTGCTGAGGCCGTGATTCCAGGATGACCTGGGGGAGTGTCGATTACTAAGTGGTCATAGGTCGAGGCAACCGTGACCAGCTGCCGGTGAAGATTGTTCACTGGCAAGGAGATTGTTGGGAATGGAAGATCATCAACAGCCTCGGACCAACTCAACGCAGAACCCTGGGGATCGGCGTCTACAAGAAGGGTTGATGCCTCAGCGGCTAGGGCGTGGGCCAGGTACACGGCGGTTGTCGTCTTCCCTGTCCCGCCTTTGAGGTTTGCTACAGCAATACGCACGAGCACAGATCCAATCAGTAAATACTGCAACCAGTAAATGCGGATATCAGGTTAGAACAGAATCAGTCCACTGGCGTGGACGGCCGAGAGGCCAGTTGCCGGGGCAGCATCGGCGGGTTGCCTGGATGCAGTAAGTCAGTAGATCCGTGTCGCAGTGCGCAATCGAATCCAGGATTCTTTGAGGTTTTTTTGTAACAAAACCGGTCTGAGTGGCAAGTACATAGGGAAGGCGTCGAACCATCCCGAGAATCTCAGCCCCATCGTGAGGGCGCAAAGAGGGCCAGCACTCCTTCGGGTTGCTGTCGGATACGTCTGATCACTCAGCTTGATAGAAAGCTGGGCGAACCTCGGCAGGTTCATCCCGGACAGGGCCCGGTGCTCCTAGAGCTGGCCCCAGCTGCAATGTAGGATTCGTGCCAGTGTTTTCCCTGTTCAGGGAGTTGGCCACGGCGGCTCGTCACGAGATTTGGTGGACAACGTCTCAAGCCCACGGTTTGAGATCAACTCGAAAATCCCTGGTCACGGACTTGGACCGCCTTACCTTGCACTTCAGGCCAACGTTAGGAGTACAGGGCCAAGAACGCCCGCCACTGTTATAGGTCCCACAACAACCTTCATGCCCACACCTAAGTGAAATCACCCACACCAGGCCCAGTCCTCTCTAGGGCCCCTGGGGTTTCCTTGACCTGGTTCAGCGGCTGATACCACCGAATTCGATGCCACGGCCCTGTTCAATCACCGGTGAATACTGCCGTTCAAACCGGCCGATCGCCGCTGTCTGCCGATCAACCCCATAGCCATAAACGAGACCGCCAAGCCCGGGAACACTCTGGGCTATTCCGGTTTGTTCCACAATGCCAGCGGTGCGGGTCCAGGCATCCAGGTTCTTCGTTGTCGGTGCCAGCATGTTGTCAACAGCTCGGGTTGGTGCCCAGTTCGTGGCCCTAATATTCAGCCCCCGATTCACAGCATCTGCATCGAGTTGGCTGTCGATCCCAGCCAGTTTTTGGGTGGAGCGTTCCACTGACCCTTCATAGAAATTCAGTAACTCGGTGGCGGCTTTCAGCTCGGGTTGTGCGGCCAGGATGTCGCCTTCCAACCCAAGTTTCTCCATGACCTTTGGCTTAACTAGTTCACCGAGTTCAGTGATCCGGGCCCGGTTACGAACCCTGGACACCGGCCCGGCCGAGAGTTCCAGACTCTCAGTATTCATGCCCTTGATAGCGACTGCCAGGGTGTCGACGTCGGTTTGCCAGCCCTGGATCTTCTGAGTGATCTCAGCATGGTTTGCCCTCGCTTGTGCGAGATCACTGACTGCTTCGGTTCGACGGCCCGTGAACATCGCATGCTGGTTGAATAGCTCCCCCAATGCCTCCGGGGTTAGGACCGGGTGTGGACCAACAGGCTGGGGTCTGCTGGGCGAATCCATCAGGTATGCCAGGCGTTCGGCCCTAGCTTCTTTCAGCTCGGCGATGGCTTGATCACGATGGGCTACAGCATCTACCACTGCCTGTCGCTGGGTGTTGGATTCATTAGTCACTTCAGCCAGTTGCTGCACTGCGTTGGTGAGGCGTGGCTCATTGATTGTGACAGTGTGTTCCGCGTGGGTTTTGGTGTTGGTTAACGCATTGATTTGTTCCCGGTTACGGAGCCGGCTGACCGGATTCTTGGCGGTGAGCTCACCCAGTTCGATGGTGGCTTCGGCCAAAGCCTGTCGGGCTGTGTCGATGTCGCTGGTGAGTTGGTTGACCCGTTGATTGGCTTGGTACCGGTCGGTGTTCAGGACCTGCAGGGCCGCTTCGGTTTCCCGAACCCTATTCCGGGCTGTGTTGAGGGTTGCCTCCGCGGTGGCGACTTGCTCAGTGAGCCCGACCCCGCGATCCGCCACCGGTAGGGGTGTTGGTAAGAAGTATGTCATGAGAGGCAAACCGCCAAGCCGCAGGACTGTGAACAGGGACTTCGCGATTCTCCAAAGCAGAGACTAGTCCTCCAAGGCCTATCCATCGTCTGAACG
>JAJRQY010000101.1 GCA_024280015.1 Actinomycetes bacterium | reverse complement strand
CATTCTTCAGCGGCTGTTGTTCTCCAGGTAGAGACGCAGTCCTCAGCTAAGGTGCAGGATGGCCAGTAGCACAGAGTCCAGTTCCGACCTCGCTTCGGAGCGATACGTCTCTCTCACGACATACAAGTCAGATGGCACGCCCAAACCTCTTCCGGTCTGGATTGCCGGACTCCCGGATGGGCGAATTGCCTTCACAACGTCGGTCGAGTCTTGGAAAGCAAAGCGGATTACCCACAACCCCAAGGTGAAGATGCAGGCCTGTGATCAACGCGGGAACGTTGCCGCCGGAGCGGCTGAGTACACGGGCAGAGCGGTGGTGGTTCAGGGAGCAGAGTTCACCCAAGTGCAGGGCTTGATCAAGACCAAGTACGGCGTTTGGGTCACTGTTGTCAAGGCGGTGCTCTCGGTTCGTGGCCTCTTTGACAAGAAGGAGACGCAGTCCAACAGTGCCGTGATCATCACGCTCGATTGAATTCGGTGGCCGCAGCGCAATTCGTGAGTTCCACGTGGCCTCCGCTAACGTCCAAAACAGAGCTGGTATCGGCAACGCCACCAACCTCAGACCCGAGATCACTAAGCAGAGGAACGACCTATGAGCATGATCGGCACCCGCGTCGCCAGAAGCGAAGACCCCGCATTCCTCACCACCGGCGGGAAGTACATCGACGACATTGCTCCTTCGGACGCGCTTTTCTTAACCTTCGTCCGTTCTGTCATGGCCCACGCCACCATCACCGCGGTTGATTGCTCCGAAGCTAAGGAAATGCCCGGAGTGGTCGCCGTCTACACCGCAGCAGACCTGGACTTCCAAGGACCGCTTCCCCACCCAATGCTCAACCAGGCCATGATCCGGCCAATCCTGGCTAGCGACACCGTCCGCTATGTCGGTGAAGCCGTCGCCGTTGTTATCTCCTCTACCCGTGAAGGCGGTGTTGACGCCGCCGAACTCGTGGAAATCAGCTATGAGGGCCTACCGGTCGTCTTGGATCCACAAGAGTCACTGGCCGGAACAACCCTTCTGTTTCCCGAAGCAGAAAGCAATGTCACGTTCTCTTTGCCTGGAAGCGACGATGACATCTTCGAGGACTGTGATGTCACGGTCTCCCTTTCGTTCCGGAACCATCGCTTGGCCCCCTGCCCGCTTGAGGGTCGAGCGGTTATTGCCCGATGGGATAGCAACGATGGCAAAGAAACCTTGACGCTCTGGTCCTCAACCCAGAACGCTCACGCAACCCGTGACGGGTTCGCCACCGTCTTTGGTCTTGAGCAGGACCAGGTCCGCGTGATTGCCCCCGACATTGGCGGCGGGTTTGGAGCAAAGAGCGGCTCCTACCCCGAAGACACGGTCGCCGCCGTCGTCGCCCGCAAGCTGGCACGCCCAATTCGTTGGGCAGAAACTCGGTCTGAGGGAATGCTGGGCTTGGTACATGGCCGAGCTCAGGATTATGTGGCCACCATCGGCGGAACCAAGGATGGCAGGGTCCTGGCCTACAAGCTTCATGTCACCCAAGACGGCGGCGCCTATCCCGAAATCGGGTCGGTGCTTCCTTACATGACCTCCATCATGGCCTCGGGCTCCTATGACATTGCTGCCGTCCAGTTCTCGGCCAATTCCGTCATGACCAACACGGTTCCCATCGGCGCCTACCGGGGGGCCGGACGACCAGAAGCCGCCGCAGCCATCGAGCGAATGATGGACCTGTTCGCCGTCGAAGTTGGAATCAGTCCAATCGAAGTTCGCCGACTGAACTTCCATGCTCCCGATTCGTTTCCCCTGACCACTCCTACCGGAGCCAAAATGGACACCGGCCAATACGCTGCTGCCCTCGATCTCGCGCTGGCTCAGGCCGGGTACGAGAAGTTGAAGGACGAGCAGGCAGCAAGGCTTGCCAATCCTCAAGCCAAGCTACTTGGCATCGGCATCTCCTGTTATGTGGAGATTGCTAACCCGATGGGCCAGGGCGAGTACGGCAGCATCGAGGTCATGCCTGACGGAACTGCAGTGGTTCTCACTGGGTCCTCAGCCCATGGGCAGGGTCATCACACGGCTTTCGCCCAGGTGGCCAGTGAAGTTACCGGGATCCCCTTCGAGAAGATCGAGGTGCGCCACGGAGACACCAAGGAGGTGCCGCGTGGCGGGGGAACTGGCGGATCAAAGTCCCTCCAGGTCGGGGGCTCGGCTGTCTGGGAAGCCAGCGAAGCCGCAGTCGACTTGGCCAAGGAGGTCGCAGCCAAGCTGCTAGAGGCTAATCCGGCTGACATTGTCCACGATGCTAGTGCCGGGAGCTTCGCCGTCGCCGGAACTCCAGCCCTTTCGCTTGGATGGGGCGATGTCGCCCAGTCGGTGAAGGATGACACTGGGTCAGACTTGCGGGCCGAAACCGATTTCAATCCCCCAGGCGCAACCTTTCCTTTTGGCGCACACGTTGCCGTGGTCGAAGTTGACCGAGACACCGGACAGGTCAGCCTGCTCCGTCACATTTGTTGTGACGATGCTGGCACCATGATCAACCCGATGCTGGTGGAAGGCCAAGTCCATGGCGGAGTAGCCAGCGGGGCAGCTCAGGCCCTGATGGAGGAGTTCTCCTATGACGAGATCGGCAATCCACTCACCATGAACTTCATGGATTATCCCCTGGTCTCTGCCGCTGAACTTCCCTCGTTCGAACGAGTCCCGATGGAGACGCCAACACCGCGTAACCCCTTGGGGGCAAAGGGCATTGGAGAATCAGGAACCATCGGTGCTACTCCGGCAGTACAGAATGCTGTCGTTGATGCCTTGGCCCATCTTGGAGTCCGCCATGTCGACATCCCAACAACCCCGGAACGGGTATGGAACGCCATGGGAATCTCACGAATGTAATTACTTTCCAGTAATCACACATTTGTTGCCAGCGTCACCTAATCTTCATGGATCAGTCATCTGACTGGTGCAGCACTGGGCAGTGTTGCTGATGTCTAAGCAGGAGTTCCCTATGAAGCGGGCGACATTCGTCGGTCTCTGTGCAGCAATTGCACTACCTGTGGTTTCACTGACCACCATCCCCTCCGAGGCGGCTTCGGCCCCAATCACCGGAACCGTCTTCCGTGACTACAACCATGATGGGGTCAATGATGCTGGCGAACCCGGCTGGCCCGGAATCACCGTCACCGCAACTGATCCCGGTGGCGTCGAAACTTCAACCGCCACGCTCCCAGACGGCACCTACACCTTGGCCGCTGACAATGCCGTGCAATACAAGGTTGAGTTCACCTGGACCGAAGCCTGGTTGGAGCCTGGCCCCATCGGCGCCGACAACCAGTCCAGCGTCCAGTTTCTCACTGGTGGCGACACCGGCAACTTCTCGATAAGCAATCCTGCGGACTACTGCGACATCGCCGACGCCGCCCTTGGCTATTCCACCACCTGCTATGTCAATGGTGACCCCGCAGCTGGATCTGAATTTACCGGAGGAGACGCCGTCATCTCGGTCCACGGCGCAGCTGCTGGCTTCCCCGGCGCCGGCGATCCTGCCGCACCCACCCACTACGCCGCCAACACCCTGATCGGCTCAACCTACGGTCTCTCCTGGCAGCCTTCAACTGAGCGTCTCTTCACCTCAGCGTTCTT
>JAJRQY010000100.1 GCA_024280015.1 Actinomycetes bacterium | reverse complement strand
CGACCGGTTGACACAGCTACCGTTGTAAGGGCGAAAACGGTGATGGTGCTGCCGACCACGCCGGAGACAACAAGCCGGATGGCGGTACGCGCTCTCCGAAAGCTTGGATCGACCTCTCGACGTCGAAACTTTGCCGGTAGGTGCCGAAAGGTCAAGGCGAACGCTACGACGACGATTGCCTCAACGAGTAGTTGGGTGATCGCCAGGTCGGGACCTCCCTCAATGACAAACAAGACACCGACCGACAAACCAACAGCCCCCAGGGCGACAATGGCGGTGATTCGCTCACCGGCTAGAACTGCTGTCAAGGCAGCCACAACAATCGCCAATGCCGCCAAGGACTGGACCCAACCGTTGGAAAAGGCAAGGTTCTGGGGCCAACGGGCCGCTCTCAGGAGTACGACGCCGGGTACAACCGCGGCGGTGGTCAAGACAATGGCCAGGTAGTTAGGCAACGAACCTGACTGAATGACTGCAGTCGTTCGTTCAGCAGACCGAAGTAGCCCGCCAATGAGCGAACCAAACATGCCCTCGCCGCTTGGCATCTGTGGTATTTGGCCAGCCAGCCGCTCAACTCGGTCGCGCAGTAGAACCAAGAGAAGACCAGCACCAAGAATGACTACGGACACCAACAGTGCCATATTGAATCCTGGCCACAACACGAGGTGTTTCTTCCCTCCACCAGCAATGAGTGATCCCGCTGCTTCGTCGAGCAGCGGACTGACCAATTGAGGCAGAATTCCAATTACGACACTTGCTAGGGCCAGACCAAGCAAGGGACTAACTAGTATCGAACTGGGCTTGGCGACCTTGGTTTCGGTGCCAGGGACTTTCGTGGCGAACGCCCCGATCACGACCCGGCCCGAATAGGCCACGGTGAGGATTGAGGCCGCCCCGATTGCAGCTAGCAATACCATCGTCCAAGGGCTGTTGAGACCGAGGATTGCCGCGATTGTCATTTCCTTGGCGGCAAAGCCAAGAAGTGGCGGAACTCCCGCCATTGAAGCTGCTGCAGTAGCAGCGGCAATCGCCAGCACCGGAAGCGCTCGACCAACTCCATTCAGAATGCCAATATCGCGGGTTCCTGCGGAAAGGTCGACAATGCCGACCATCATGAACATCGCTGCCTTATACAGCGCGTGAGCCAACAGGATGGCCACGCCTGCTGTCGTGGTGGACGGGTGTCCGAATCCGAACAGTACAAACAGCAGGCCGAGCTGACTGATGGTTCCGTAGGCGAGTATTTGTTTGAGGTCCGTCTTTCTCATGGCGGTAAAAGCACCGATAAGCATGGAAGCCAAGCCGATTGATAGGACCAGCGGTCTCCATATCGGCACCGGGGCAAATGTCGGCGCCATTCGGGCAATGAGGTAGACGCCTGCTTTCACCATCGTGGCCGAGTGAAGAAAGGCGCTCACTGGACTTGGGGCAGCCATCGCTGCTGGAAGCCAGAAATGAAAAGGGAACTGGGCTGACTTAGTCCCGGCCCCGACAACCACCAGCACCAAGGCAACGGTGACAGATGGTCCCGCTGGCGGGTCGGCGAGTATCGCCGACAGAGACGACGTATCTGCTTCGATGCTGAGGATCACGAAGCCTCCGAGCATCACCAAACCCCCAGCAACCGTGATTAGGAAAGCTTGCAAAGCAGAGGCCCGGGCAACGGCCTGATGATTGTTAAACCCGATCAGAAGGAACGACGTCACCGAAGTCAGTTCCCAAAACAAGAACAGAACGAACAGATCATCGGCCACAACTAGACCGATCATCGATCCGGCGAAGGCTGTGAGCGTGCCAGCGAACCCGCCTAATCTGGCTGTTGATTCACCAAAGTAAGCGGCGGCGTAGATACAAACCAGTAAGCCGATGGCCCCAACTAACCAGACCATCAACAAGCTGAATCCGTCCACCCGTAGCGAGACTGTTAGGCCAAGTCCGCTTACCCAGTCAAATGAGCTTGTGAGGGCTTCGTTGTCCAGAATCTGTTTGGTATGCAACCCTGCCCATACAAGAGTTGCCACCGGACCAGTCGCTGCCAACACGAAGACCCGCTGTCTCAGTTTCTGGCCCACGGCCATGGCAACGGAGGCAAGAACGAAGTAGCCCAACAAGAGTGTTGCTAAGGAAGTCATAGGGCTCGGACCAGGAGTTCCGCACGACTCATTTATCCATCGTTATCGGTGTAATGAAACCCTCGGGCTTTACGGTAAGCAACGAACAGTCGACGGTGTCAATAATCCGTTCGGCGGTGTTGCCAATGAGAATGCCAGCGATGCCGGTTTGGGTCACGGTGCCCATCACAAACAGGTCAATTTCTCTGGCAATAGTGAGGGCCGGAATCACATTCTGAGGTGCACCCTTCATCAGGTGAATAGTGAGGTCTGTGCCCGGCCGGTCATAGTGAGCCAGCAAAGAATCGAACATTTCTGAAGCCTCGTCTCTGGCTTCTTCGACCAAGGCATCTACCTCCTCGCGAGTGATCGCAAGGTGTCGACTGTTTCGAAGCGAATGCTCACCGGCCAGTTCCCACGTTCGGACGACATGAAGTTCGGAGTCGTCCAGAGTTGCCAATGATGTGGCCAGGTCCATGATCAGCCGATTCAATGACCCTGACTCGCGGCCGTCCGGACCGACAGCGGCCAGGATTCGCATTGGCTCCGCCTCTCCCGGACGAATGACCCACACTGGACTTGGACATTTGCGGAGTAAGTGCTTGGTCCTTGCTCCCAATCCGCCAACCCCCTCGGGAACGATGAGCAGATCATGGTTATCTCGAAGCACCAATCGAATAGTCTCAACCAGGGGCATTCCGACATTGACCACGGTGCTGATGGCAAGATCATCGCTCTGGTACTGCTCGGCCAGTTCAGCGAGGAAACTCCTTTGGTCCTCAACGAAAGCTGTTTGGATGTCTAGACCGATGCGTTTGGACTTCTTTGCCTTGCGTCGTGGGACCTGCTCAACTGTGCTGAGAAGCGTGAGTTTCGCCGAATTGCGGCGGGCGAGTTCCGTAGCTCGCTGCATGGCAGGCCCCATGTAGACATTCTCGGCTGGCACGAGCATAAGGATCTTTTGGAATCGTCTCATTGGTCCTCTCCGCGGGCAAGATCTGATGCTGGCAACGTCGGGCTTGAGGATGGTGACTGACTTTGACACCAGGGTGACTGTCTTGTGCGTATTGGACGACATCGGACGCTTTGAGACTCAGAATCCCGGGGTCGGGGATCCAGCCGGTTTGCGGACTCGTCGAGGCCATGGGTCGAAATAGCAGGAGAAGCGAACCTGAGTGTCATGGCCATGTCACAAAGACAGACCAAGCTGGGTCTCAACTTGCTCCGTCAACAGACCCGCATCTCTTCAAATAGAACTACGAAAGTAAAGCCATGGACTACTCTCGAGCCAACCGCCCGCCAACCCTCCGCCTCGTTTCCAGTCCTCGGCGGGATCTTGCCAGTGGCACAGAGGATGCGGAGGCCACGGATAGCGGACACTACGATGGTGAGGTAGCGGGAACTGCCAACGAATGGAAAAAGAGCGATAAATTGGCGAACTCAAGATTGCTCCTTGTTGAGGACGATGATCGAATCCGACACTCACTACGTCTAGCCCTCGGCGACGAGGGGTACGCGATTGACGACTCGGCGGACGCTGAGTCAGCCTTGGAGATGCTGCGGTCCGACCCCCCGGATCTGGTGCTGGTCGATGTGATGCTCCCCGGCATGAGTGGTCTTGATCTCTGTCATATCATCCGACGATCCAGTGACGTGCCCATCATCGTGATTACCGCTCGTGGAGACTCTCACGACATTGTGGCTGGTCTTGAAGCCGGTGCTGACGACTATGTTACGAAGCCATTCATTTTCAAGGAGCTGGCAGCACGAATCCGAGCATTGTTGCGCCGAACACAAGGGACGTTGGCTAGCGCAGATAGTCAAGATCTTCAGTTCGGGGAACTGACGATCAATTTGGCGGAAGGCACGGTCACGTTAGGTGGAGAAGAGGTCAAGCTGACCAGGACAGAGTTTCTTCTGATGCATGAGTTGGTTGAGAACCCTCGCAGGATTCTGTCGCGTGATTCGCTCCTCAACCGGGTTTGGGGATATGAGTACTTTGGTGACACTCGAATCGTGGATGCCCATATTCGCCGACTCAGAAAGAAGATCGAAAAGGACCCCGCCGACCCCGGTTATGTTTTGACCGTTCGAGGTCTCGGATACAAGTTCGACCCGGACTCCCGGACCTAGGTCGACGTCGTCCCAGTAGATTTTCCCTGACCAGCAAGAAAGGCCGTCTCAAGACCCATCATGCTTGGCCAACTTCGGAGGTTGCAGACCCGAATCGTCATCGGGATTGGCACAGTCGCGCTTGTACTTTCGCTCGGACTTGGTCTCTCTACCTACTTCACGGTCCGAGCCTCGCTTCTCGATGAGAGACAGGCGAATGCAGTCAATCAGGTCGCGGCAAGTTCCCAACTGTTGAGTGCGGCATTGCGAAGTGAGGGAGTAAGCGAAGCCCAGCTGCTGGGATCTCTTCGGCCCCAGGTTCAGTCCTTTCGCCTCCTTGAACGAAATGGTCAATGGTTCACTGCCTCCCTTGGCATTGGTCCTGAAGAACTCCCGTACTCACTGGTCGAGTCTGTCCTCAATGGTTCGACTGTCCGCCAGCGATTCTCCATTGGAAACGAGGTGTTCCTTGCTGTCGGCACGCCCCTCTTGGACCGAAATGACAACTACTTTGAAGTGTTCCCTCTAGACGGACTCAATGCCGAACTCGGGACCCTGCGCAACACCCTTGCCACGACCGGTGTTGCCGCGACAGCCATGGGTCTGGCCCTGGGAGCGTGGGTCGCACGGCGAGTAACTCGTCCGCTCAGTGCCATCAGCTCTGTGGCCCAGCGAATTGCTGATGGACACCTTGAAAGCCGTCTCGACTCGACCGCGGACAAGGATCTGCAGATGCTTGCTCATTCCTTCAACCGAATGGCTGATTCACTTCAGGATCGACTCGAACGAGAGAGCCGTTTCGCCGCTGACGTTAGCCACGAGCTTCGCTCTCCTCTCACAACGCTGCTCACCTCAGTCGCGGTCCTTGAGAACCGACGACATGAGTTGTCTTCGGACGGCCAGGAAGCTCTCGGACTTTTGTCCGCTGACGTCTTTCGACTGGAGCGTATGGTGGCTGATCTCATCGAGATAGCCAAGCACGATGCTGGTACGACCGAGGTCTCCTGGTCTTACGCCTCGGTCCCTGAACTCACCTTGCGAGTCCTTCAAAGGCTCCGCGTGAGTGACATTCCCATCTATGTCAGTGAACAGGCGGAGAACGCCACGGTTCGTATCGACGAGCGGCGACTGGAGCGCACCATCGCCAACCTGGTCGAGAACGCGGAGGTCTATGGCGGCGGCACGGCCAGAGTTGCTGTCGATGCTGACGCGGGCAAGGTTCGCATCTCCATTGAAGACCAGGGACCTGGCATACCCTCCGCAGAACATGAAAGAATCTTCGAGCGGTTCGCCCGCGGTCAGGCCAGCCATCGTCGAGCAAATCTCAACGGCAGCGGACTCGGTCTCGCCCTCGCAGTGGAGAATCTCTCGGCAATGAATGGAAGTATTTGGGTCGAGAACCCTCATGATGGAGGGGCACGATTCGTCATCGAACTCCCGAGAGTTCAGCCATGATGCAGAAATTCTCAAGGGTGCTGTTCATCCTGACCCTGGTTGGCCTCGCTGGCTGCGGGATTGCTAGTGAGGAGACACCTCATCAGATTAACCTGGCCCAAGACTCCCCGCTGTTCATTGAGGGTGAACAGTCCGATGATCCCGATGGGGCGGAAAAGGTTGCACGCTCCATCTACCTCTTGCGTGACAACCAGCTCATTCACATGACTCGTGAGTTCAGTAAAGACTCCTTTGATCTCGCTGAACTCTTTGATGCCGTGGCGCTTGGGCCCACTCCGGCTGAGGCCGCTTCGGGGTTTTGGAGCGCTATCCCACCGTCGACATCGGTGCTTGGAATCGAGGTTGAAAGCAGGGTCGTGGCAGTCGATCTTTCGACTAACTTCGCCTCCATTGGTGGTCAGGATGAGATCCTGGCGATAGCTCAGATTGTCCTGACGTTTGCTGAACAGCCAGGCCATGACGCGGTGACGTTTCGGATTGATGGGGTAGAAACGAATGTCCCTGGACCCGATGGCGCGCTGATTTCTGGGCCGGTCACCTTCGAAATGTTTGCCTCTCTTTTGGGCTCATGACGAAGAGAACGATCGTTCGGCGTTCCTGAAGGTTTGGCGTTCTTGAGGTAGGTGACAACAGCATCGCCGTTTGCGCTGTCAACCAGCGCGGTCTTGACGCGTAGTTGTCATATTCTTTGATCAGGATCTCTCCTGTGACCAAGCCGCCAACAACAGTCTCGGCCGACGAGCGAGGCCACCGTTGAACCCTACTTCCTTGAGAATGTTAGCGCTGCGTCCTCACAGAGAGCGAGACCGTCCGGCCCCTCGGCTGGCGAAGCCGTTGCGTGAGTTCCTTCACCTGGAAAGTGCTGGCGGTGTTGTCTTGCTTCTGGCGACCATCTCGTCGCTCGTCATCGCCAACACCCGATGGGGTGGGCCAGTCAACGACTTCTGGCAGACCAAGGTGACGCTCTTCGCCAGTGGATCGATCGAGCTGACCGAGTCGATCGAGCATTGGGTGAATGATGGGCTCATGGCGGTGTTCTTCTTCGTGGTGGCCCTCGAGATCAAACGCGAACTTGTCAGCGGTGAGTTGCAACATCCGCGAACCGCGGCCATTCCAGCGATCGCCGCCATCGGCGGAACGGTTGTACCTGCAGCTATCTATGTGGCGATCAACGCCGGAGGAGACGGTTCGATCGGTTGGGGCATTCCCATGGCCACCGACATTGCCTTCGCCGTTGGAGTGTTAGCTCTGTTAGGTCCAAGGGTGCCCTCCGGGTTGAAGGTATTCCTCCTTAGCTTGGCCATTGTCGATGACATCATCGCCATCCTCGTGATTGCCTTCTTCTACTCCGAGAACATCTCCGTCGGTTGGCTATCTGTAGGGTTCGCTCTCCTAGGCGTCGTCTTGTCCATGCGCCTCTTGGGCATCTGGTATGTCCCCGCTTACGTGGTGGTAGGAGTCGTTGTCTGGATTGCCTTTCTCGAGTCCGGGGTTCACGCCACCATCGCTGGAGTGATTCTTGGCTTGATGACTCCAGCCAAGCCTCTGAGCCCACTTTCCTCCGAAGTACTAGTTGGTCCGGACCGCTCCTGGAGAACCGTTCGGGAAACCCTGTTTGAGGTCAAAGAGTCTCTGCCTGTCGCCGAGAGGCTGCAACACATTGTCCATCCGTGGAGCGCATTCATCGTTCTCCCGCTTTTCGCTTTCGTGAATGCTGGGATACCCCTTTCCGGTACCCTGCTGCGAGAAGCCGTGTCGTCTCCGGTCGCGGTAGGAATCGTCGTTGCCCTGGTTGTCGGCAAACCTCTTGGCATTGTCTTTGCTACTTGGATAGCGGTTCGGACCGGCCTTGGTGTACTGCCTGCGGAGTCCACTTGGAGGAACATTCTCGGTGCGGGGGCACTGGCGGGAATTGGGTTCACCGTGTCCTTGTTCGTCGCTGGACTGGCCTTCGACAATCCGACCCAAGTCGACGATGCCAAGGTGGGCGTGCTGGTCGCCTCGGTTTTGGCTGCATTGATTGGCGCCGCTCTCTTGATTGGTAACAAGCCATCAACGACAACGATTGCTCGGCGTGACTCGAGCGAACACCGTGCGCTACCCGCAAGCAACGTCCCTAGTAACCTCTTTGAACAGGCCAGATCATGACCTCGGAATCGTTTGAGCCAAACACGCCAGAACTCCTGTCTCACAATACGGTCTTCTCGAGTCGGTTTGACCAGATTCATCGCGAGGTCACCCCATCTCGCCGGCTGGCGATCGTCACCTGCATGGATTCCAGGATGGACATCTTTCAAATCCTTGGACTCAAGAACGGGGAGGCGCACATTATTCGCAACGCGGGTGGTGTCATTACTGATGATGTGATCCGGTCGCTGTGCCTTTCACAACGGCAGATGGGAACAAGCGAGATCATTCTCATGCATCACTCTGATTGTGGCTTGCAGCTGATCGATGAGGATGAGTTTCGGGCTGACATCGAGGCCGAGATCGGGATTCGGCCCTGGTGGGCGCTGGAGTCGTTCGCCGACCCGTATGACGATGTCCGGCAATCAATCCAGCGGCTCTATATGACTCCTTTTTTGATCCACAAGGAATACCTCCGCGGCTTTGTCTATGACGTCGATACGGGGTTATTGCACGAAGTTGAGCTATCCCACCGATGACTGCTCTAACTGTCAGCCTGCAGAGTCGAACATGCGAAGCAAAGAGGAAGGGAGGGGTCGATCTTGTTTGCTGCCAGCGAGGCTGAACTCTCCGTAGCAATAGCCGCCGTCGTTTTCCTTGGGGTCGGTTGTCAATGGATCGGACTGCGCCTGCGCGTACCTTCGATCATTCTCCTCCTGGCTGCGGGAGTAGTAGCCGGACCGGTCACTGGGCTGGTCAAGCCGGACGAGCATTTTGGTCCAATGTTATTCCCGTTGGTTTCACTGGGTGTCGGCATCCTGCTGTTTGAGGGGGGACTTGGGCTGCGACTGGACACGTTCACGCAAGGTCGATATATCGTGATCCGTTTGGTCACCCTTGGCGTCCTGGTGACATGGCTTATCGGTATTGTCGCCCTGATCGTTCTTTTCGACATTGAAACGAAACTTGCAGTTCTGATTGCCGCCATTCTGACCGTTTCTGGACCAACCGTTGTACTGCCCCTTTTGAGGATCTCCCGGCCAAGGGAACCCAGTGCGTCGATCCTGAGGTGGGAAGGAATCGTGATAGACCCGGTGGGTGCGACACTGGCTATTGTCGTCCTCGATGCTGTTCTCGGCGATGGGGGAGTCATTGCATCCGGCGTACGAATCGCCACCACCTTGGGGGCGGGAGCCGCCGCAGGAGTCTTCGTCGCCTTTATTCTGATTGTGAGCCTCGAGCGTCACTGGGTTCCGGACCATCTGCACAATCCAGTGACCCTGATGGCTGCGGTTGTTGCCTTCACTCTGGCCAATCAGCTTCGGCCCGAGGCAGGGTTGATGGCGACAACCCTGTTGGGAGTACTGCTAGCCAACCAACATCGAGTTGCCGCCCGCCACATTTCCGAGTTCGAGGAAGACCTCGGTGTCTTGGTTCTTGGCGGACTGTTCATCGTGCTTGGAGCGCGGATCGACCTGTCTGATGTAGCCGACGTGTTGATTCCTAGCCTTGCGTTGGTCGCCGTCTTGGTCTTTGTTGCTCGTCCGGCTGCCGTGTTGGTTTCCACCCTGGGAACAACCCTGCGACGACCCGATCGCCTGTTCTTGATGTGGATGGCCCCAAGAGGAATAGTAGCTGCCTCGGTAGCAGCTGTTTTCGCCATTGAATTAGAAGAAGCTCGAGGGGAAGCCGTTCCCGAACTGGTCCCGATCGTCTTCACGGTCATTGTTGCCACCGTGATTATCTATGGCTCAACCTCTGCCCTCGCTTCGCGACTAACTCGGGTAGCGAGGCCTGAGCCAAACGGATTGGTGCTGGTTGGCGGACAGCCGTGGGTGCGGGCGCTAGCAACAGAACTCGTTGACCAGAACGTACCGGTGCTACTGGTCACCAGTGATCGCCGAGAGTCCCCACGTGCCCGAGAAGGTGGCTTACTGGTCTTTAACGGCCGGGTAGATTCTGAAGACTTGGACACCGCAGTGGAGGGGATAGGGGCCCGCGACGCCCTTGTCCTGTCAACGAATCCAGAGCTGAACGCTCTGGCCCAAGAACGGCTGGCGTCCCTCCTCAGCCGAAAACACATTTTCGAACTCCGTGATGACGACTTGGAGACCGAGCCGGGCGTAGTCGGGGTGGTGATCGCACGTGCCGCCTTCGGAAGCGATGTGAGTCATTCGACTATCGATCATGCTTTCCAGGTCAACAATCGAGTCCGAACGGTGTCCCCTGATGAGCTGGGTGATGACTCACTTGTCCTTGTCACTATTCGAGATGATCGGGTCACCAGCATTCAGCCTGATGAGAAGCAAGTTGCTTCGGCCACTGCCATTGTCACTCTGAGCTAGGCATTTGGGTCGGCTGATCGCAAGGTCGGGGATGTTCGTTTAGCACGAAGGCCCAGGGAGCCCCTGGCCTGGTCGGTTTCTCAAGCGGCAGAGCTTTTGACCCGATGAGGGGGGATGGCTTCTCGCGCAAAACTTGGTTCGGCCTTTCCGGCTGTCCTTTTGAGCGCCCAGGAAGGTGATGGCAATGCCTTTGAGCGCCTGTACCGGGCATATGCCGGGCCTCTGACCGGATTCGCCATTGGACGAGGGGCCACAGATCCCGACGCCCTAGCCCAAGACGTCATGCTCAAGGTGTTTCAGAATCTCAACTCGTTCGAGGGTGATGAGTCAAGTTTTGTAGCCTGGATGTTTTCGATGGCCCGCAATCGTCTGATTGATGTTCATCGAATGTCTGAGCGCCGACCGCAAGTGGAAGATTCGGCGTCGATACCCGAAGGGGTGTCGGACGGTGCAGAAGAAGTCGCCCTTCGCCGATTGAGCTCTCTTGCGGTTGCCGACCAACTCGCTGTTCTGACTACGGAACAGCGCGAGGTCGTGGCGCTACGAATGGTCACCGATCTGAGTCTTGACCAGGTGGCCGAAATTGTGGGGCGGCCAGTCTCAGCGGTCAAGGCCCTGCAACGAAGAGGTCTACGTCGTCTTCAAAAAGAAATTCTTGCTCAGGTGGTTTCCTCATGAGCGACGACGACGTTTACGGCAATGACATGATGCACAACCTCTCCGACGATGAACTCGAAACAGCCCTCACGGGTCGTGACATCGAGGGTCTCAATGCCCATCCAGTGGCCTTGTTTCTCTCCGATGCCGCTCGGTCTCTTCAGGACGTTCAACCGCCCGCTCCGAGCGCGGCGTTGGCTGAGTTTGTTGGTATCCGGTCACAACTCCCACTCAAACAACAGACCCAGCAGGCACCACCGGTTACAGAAGAGGTATTGGACCTCCGACTGGATGCGCCGAAACGAAAGAAGCGAAAAATGATGAGTTCAGCTATGGCCTTTGCCGCCACGACCACCGGGAAAATCGTTCTTGGAACCTCCGCAGCCGTTGCTGCCGTCGGCGGTGCCCAGGCATCCGGCGTCGTAGATGTTGTCCCCGACATTGCTTCAACCGATTCTTCAGCGCCAGAATCTACAACCACATCGTCGACTGTGGCCCCAACCGCTGATCCTCTGCCCCTAGTCTCGCCCGACGTGACAACCCCGGCTACTCCGGCTACTCCGCCCGCCGAGGTCCCTACGACCGTGGGTGTCTCGGACCAAGTGCTTGTGATCCCGGTCGGTGACGCCGGAACTGTCACAGTCATGAGTATCGACGGAGCGCTGTTGCTCGTGACGGTTGACCCCGGCGCTGGTTGGACCATCGAATCAAGTGGTAGTTATGAGGATGAAGTTGAGGTTGTCTTCTCCGATGCGAGCAACCAGGTCAAGCTGAAGGTTGAATTCGAGCACGGTGTCTTCAAGGTCAAGATTGAAGACCTACTCACGGGCTTGGAGACAGAGTCTTTCTACGACGAGAATGGCAATCCAATCGAGAAGCCCATCGACGATTCTGATGACGACGATTCAGACTACGACGACGATGACGACGACGATTCAGATCACGATGATGATTCTGATGACGATGATGATGACGACAACAAGTCAGATCACGATGATGATGATGATGACGATGATGATGACGACAACAAGTCAGATCACGATGATGATGATGATGATGACAAGTCTGACAAGTCTGACAAGTCTGACGATGATGACGACGACAAGTCTGACGATGACGATGACAACAAGTCAGATCACGATGATGACGATGACAAGTCCGACGATGACTCTGGCGACGACGACTAGCGCGATGGTGGCCGACCGCTGAGCGAGAGCTCACCAATACTCTGACGCAGCCCGGGCCATGGCCCGGGCTGCTTTCGTCAGTCGAACGTGTTACTCAAAGCTTGTAGCGCAGCAGGAGAAGCGCATTGATTACCACCACGAGTGTGCTGCCCTCATGGGCAATGACGGCGACGCTGATACCGACACCCATGAGGGTGAGAGGTAGGAGGACGGCTACGACACCGAGGCTAAAGAACAGATTCTGCTTGATCGTTCGGCTGGCTCGCCGGGACAAATCGACAGCCCCAGGAAGATGATCGATCCGGTCGGCCATAAGAGCAATATCGGCTGTTTCCAGAGCAACGTCACTTCCGGCGGCTCCCATCGCGATCCCAACGTTGGCTGCAGCAAGAGCCGGAGCATCGTTGACCCCATCGCCGATCATGGCTACTCCGCCCGAGGAGGCAAGGCGATTGATGACTTCGACCTTTCCCGCCGGCATCAGACCACCTCGGGCATCAGCAATTCCCACTTGCTGACCGACCGCTGTCGCTACCCGTTGATTGTCACCGGAGAGCATCACGATGGTTTCGATGCCGATTTTTCGAAGGTCAGCAATAGCCGATTCGGCCTCCGGGCGGGGTGTGTCCATGACCCCGAGGACTCCGAGGAACTGGGTCCCAAGTTGTACAGCCATCGTGGTCCGACCCCGACCTTGCAGAACATCCAGTTGGTCAGCGATGACATCGGGCAAACCGCCATCTTCAAATAAGGCAGCGTTGCCGATCCTGATCTGGAGTCCCTCAAACGTGCCAACAAGTCCTTGACCGTGTACCGCATTGACATCGGTGGCGGCGACTGGTTCTTGGTTTTCGATGAGGGGCGTGATGCCAGCAACAATGGCTCGGGCGATTGGATGGTCGCTGGATCCTTCGATGGCCAAGGTCGCCCGAAGGAGATCGATCTCAGCTACTCCATCGGCAGGCTCAATGTCGGTGAGAACAGGCTTGCCCTCGGTCAGGGTTCCGGTCTTGTCAAAGGCGATTGCGGTGACAGAACCCAAAGCTTCGAGCGGCCCGCCGCCCTTTACCAGAATGCCCGATTTAGCAGCGCGGGCGATAGCAGCCAACACGGCACTAGGGGTGGCGATGGCCAACGCACATGGACTGGCGGCAACCAGGACGGCCATGGCTCGACCAAAGGACTCTGCGAATGGCTCGCCTAGCAACGGCGGAATAATCAAAAGCCCAATGACGAGCGTGAGAACTGATGGGACGAAGATGCGCACAATCCGTTTGGTTAGCCGTTGGGTGGGGGAGATCTGAGTCTCCGCTTCGGCCACCATCTCAACTACTCGTGAAAGGGTTGAGTCGGCGGCAACTCGCAGGACCATGACTTCGATTGCACCGTTGCCGTTCAAGGTTCCAGCGAATACGCGATGGGCTTCGTCGATTTGCTCAAACCCCGCGAGGGCTTGAGTTTGGTCGGCAATAGGTGTCTTGTCCACGGGAACGCTTTCACCAGTCACCGCGGACTGGTCAATGGCTGACTGGCCAGCAACCACCACGCCATCAGCTGCCAATCGTTCGCTGGGTCGAACCAGGATGACATCGCCGACGATGAGGTCTTCGACCGGTACTTCGACCAGAGGATCGTCCTTTCGGCGAGCTGTAGCCGGCGCCAGTTCACTCAGTGCTTCGATGGCATTCCTGGCCCGATCCATCGCGTAGCCTTCGAGGGCGTGACCGAGGGAAAACAACACCAACAGCAGGGCAGAGTCAGACCAGTGACCAATGAAGGCGGCCCCGATGGCTGCCACCAACATCAACTGGTCAATGTCGAAGACTCGAGCACGAATCGATAGCCAAGCGTCTCGAGCGACGAATACGCCAGTAAGCACGGCGGCAACGACGTAGAGGGCAATGATCGGGCCCTCAATGTCGGTGAACCAATCGCCGAACCTGGCGATTAGATAGATGAACAGTGAGACGAATGCGGCACCGAGTTCGACCCGACTGGCTCCGTGTCCATGGTCATGGCCATCGTCGGGAGAGTGGGCGCCTCGATCCTCAGCAGTTCCATGCTCGCTGTTGACCAGGCCGGGATCGTCCGATCTCTTGCTGGTCTTGCCGTGGTCAGGGGGTTCAGCCTTGGATTCCGCTGATGAGCCAATTCGTGCCGGTTGGGGTCGGATGCCGATGGTTTCGAGGCTGGCCAGTACTTCCCCTTCCGACGTCTGGGTCACGTCATACTCCGCGCGTACGAGGCCGTTTACCGAGACGGCGCCGTCCAACACGCCGGGCAGATCCTGGAGGCGTTGGGATAGGGCGCGGGCGCGTCCGGTATGGCCAACCGAGGTTGATTCAAAGATCAGATGCCCATAGCGGGACTCTATTTCTGCTCCGGTCGCTCGAACCCGGTCCTCGAGCCGTGCCAATGAGACCGCACCGGGTTCCAAATGCAAGCACACTTCGGCTCTGGTGTCGCCAGATTGGTTGACGATATGAACCGAGTCCACACCATCAAGCCGGTCAAGCGCGTTGATGAGATCGGCTACACATTGGTCTCGCTCGCCGTGAGCGGCCGGTAGTAAGACATCGAGGTCGAGTCGCAACTTTTCCATACTGCTGAGGTTTCCTTAGGTGGGCTTTGGACAACGTGTTCTTTGCGGTCTGGGCGCGGACTGCTGATGGCATGGCGCCGGGCTGTGAGGTGCCGTGCCGCGTTATGGCATCGAGGTCAGGATGGAGGCGGGTTTCGTGGAGCCTGCTGCCATGTACATGGCGCCAAAGAACGCTTCCTGATAGGTCGGATCTTGCAGATTGGCCACGGCCAGCCAAGGTTGGTGAGGCCGATAGGACTCATTGACGCCAAAAGGCCGCAAGGGGAGAGACGCAAGTCGGATGACGCCCTTGGGCCAACGCGACGGAGTTCTCAGACCGGTTATTGCGATGCGCGCACCCTCTGGGAGGACCGCGTTGAGATTGTTGAGTACCGCATTGCTATTGGGGAGCATTTCGATTGAGTAGGTGGCCAGAACAGCAGATGTTTCATGGGGCGGCTCGTAGGTTGCCATGTCCTCGTTCAGGAGGGTGACATTGCTGATGTTGAGGCGGCTTAGCCTGCGTTGTGCCCTCAGCAGCATGTTCGCTGACAGATCGATTCCGATCACGCGGCCCTTGGGCCCAACGGCTTTGGACAGAACGGGCAGGTTGCGTCCCGTTCCTGTACCTAGGTCGACCACGGTCGATCCCGGTTCCAAGTGGAGCTCGTCAATGGCCTTGGAGATCAAGCCATCTGCGCCAAGTGCCCAGAATGGCTTCGCCGCAAGGTCATAGATGGGGGCTAAGCGGTCATAGAGGCGTCGCACACCTTCGGCGTCCTTGACCTGGGGCCCACTCTTTTTGGTTGCACTGTCTTTAGCTGAACTGTCTTTAGCTGAACTGTCTTTGAAGAACGACGGGGTGATTCTCATTGACTTGATCCGTGGGAGAGATGCTCGCGTGACAGGTCCAAGAGCATTCGCACGTGGGCATCGTCCAGCCGATAGAAAACGTTGCGTCCGGAGCGACGATTCCGGACGATGCCAGCGGCCCGCAGAAGACGCATAGCCTGCGAGATTTTGGTTTCGGTCGTGCCAACAACAGCGGCGGTGTCGCACACACAAAGCTCACCAGCTTCGAGCAGGGCGAAAAGAATGCGGACCCTTGTCGGATCGCCGAGAAGACGAAACATCTCAGCCAAGTCGATCGCTTCTTCTAGATCGATAACCGATTCGGCAACGGCCAGAACCCTGCCCTCGTCCACCTCTTCCACCAGGCAACTATCAGCATCTGTATGTATCTGCATATGTGTGAAGATATAAGATCTCAAGTCGTGTGTCAACATCTACCCGGACCGAAGAATCGCTAGTGCTCACAGTTTCAGCTGAGGCAACGACACTTCGACTGAGAGTCCGCCGGCAACGCTGTCGGCAAGCTGGATGCTGCCGCCTGAAGCTTGGGCCAGTGCTTGGACGATGGCCAGGCCGAGACCGGTGCCTGGTGATGTTGAGTCACCGCGCCAGAACCGTTCAAGGGCACGAACCTTGTGGTCATCGCTCAACCCGGGGCCCTCATCGTGGACACAAAGGGTGCCGCGTGACTGGTTGGAACGGAGTTCAACCCGGATGGATGACCCGCCAGGGGCCACCCGGAGGGCGTTGTCCAACAAGTTGTCCAAGATCTGCTCGACCGCACCGGGGGAAGCTATAACTGGCAGGGTCGCCACCTCCACATCAAGAACAATGTCAACCTCGCTTTGCTCAGCTAAGGCACTCCATGTGTCGACCCGGTCCCGTGTTGTTGACACAAGGTCGACCTCGACCATTGCCGGACTTTGTTCTGACCGAGCCAAGCGAAGTAGATCATCTACGAGTTCGCTCAGCCGAGCGGTCTCTTCGATGGCCGAAATAGTTTCGGCTGACGCCTCTTCATCATCCAGCATCGACTCTAGATTCTCTAGCCTGAGGCGGAGCGCGGTCAGCGGAGTCCGCAGCTGATGAGAGGCATCACCAACGAAGGCGCGCTGGGCCTCGATCACCTCTTGCAACCTTCCGGCCATGGTGTTCATTGTGGTTGCCAACTCTCGAACCTCGACGGGGGCATCCTCGGGTTCAGCCTGAGCACTGAGGTCACCGCCAGCAAAACGAAGGCTTGACGCTTGAAGATCTCGGAGTGGTCGAGTGACCGACCGGGCGATGGCCCAACCAATTCCGCTGATGGACAAGAGGACCACAAAGGCGACACCCGCCAATCCGAACCAGAACTGATGAATGCGCTCCGTCACTTCATGGGCGTCGACGGTAAGTCGAAGCGCCCCGTAGACAGTGCCACCTGAAGCCACAGGAACGGCTACAAAGAGTAGATCGGAGTTGAGGGTTTCAGAGTGACGAACACCGCCTGATCGGTGCCCTTCTAAGGCGGTCTCAAACTCGGGTCGCGTGGAGAAATCGCGATCGATGACCTGGCTGGTATCGAGCACGGAGATGCCGCGTGTGT
>JAJRQY010000099.1 GCA_024280015.1 Actinomycetes bacterium | reverse complement strand
GGGGTCTGCTTTCAACATCCTTGTCCATTTATGTCGGTGATTTCTTCATTCAGTCCCCGGCCTGCCGACAGGACACAACATTCGTGAGTCATTCCACCTTTGGCCACACTCTTTGATTCTGGTTTCGCTAGAAACACTGTGTGGGCAAGGGCACGAGTGGGTTTCGTGTGCAAGGAGTTGATGCTGAGCAATCTACTGACGATGGCTAGATCGCCAAGAGTAATTTTGACGATCTGCCTTTCGACACTGTCGGCGGCCGTTGTGGCCGGGCCTTTGGGTTATCGCGCCTTTGAGGCCCGTCAGCAACAGATCGAAGCGGCCTCACCGATCGCAGTTTCCTCAACCTCAGTCGAGCTCTCACCATCATCGCTGACTCTGGAGACAACAACCACATTGTCCAACTCACGTTCGAGCACAACTCGACGCGAAGGCGAAATCGTCCTCGGACCGTCCACCTACCAGGACACGACAACCTCCACCCCCTCGGCCTGGGCTCCACCCGACCCAACGAGTCACCCAACGATGCCGAGGCCATCGACCTCACCGGCGACGACAGCCCGCTCAACTACTACGACCACAGTTGCCCCAACCACGACGTCGACAAGCGACCCGTCTTCCACGGTGAGTACGGGCCCAGGGCCGGAACCGCCAACTACCTTCGAGCCTGAGACCTCAACCACGTCGGAGCCATCTACAACAACCACGGTGCCCGCTCCAACCTCCGCACCGGAGACGTCAGTCCTGGAGACTGGAGAGGCTGACTCGGATGCAACAGAGGCAGTCGCAGATGGGGCGGTCGCAGACGAGAAGTCAACCTCCAAGATTGCTTCGTCACTGAAGATGTCACGCCGCTAGCACACCGCACGAACGGCAAAGTCCCGATCGTGGCAAAGTCCCGACAACGACAGAGCCCCGGACAGTGTCCGGGGCTCCATGCATAGGTCTCTTCTTCTACTACTAGCCCAGCTCTGGCTACTAGGTTCAAACTCGGCCTGCTAGCTACAACCGCTGGTGCTTCCACAACTGATACAGGCGTGGCAACTGCCAGAGCGCTGCATCTTGATGCCACATAACATGCAGATTGGCGCATCCGGATCAAACCGGACGGCGGGAGCGACTGGCATCACTTCGACTGGCATCACTTCAGCTGACTTGGTGACCTCAACGGCATCATCAGCTTCGAGCTTGATCGTGAGTTCTTCCGCCGACTCGATTGAGGGCTTGTCCACCGGCAGGTCTTGCCCTTGGGTGGTGACAGGGACATCGACACCAGGCAGTGTCTGTTGGGTCCGCTCAGAAGTCGTGAAGATACCAAGTTCGCTCCGCTCTTCAAACGAGAGATACAAGACCGCCAGCTTGCGGAAGATGTAGTCCATGATCGAGGTAGAAATCCGGATGTCCGGATCGTCGGTCATGCCAGCAGGCTCGAATCGCATGCCAGTGAACGTCTCGACATAGTTGCGAAGCGGAACCCCGTATTGGAGACCATGGCTCAATGAGATGGCCAGGGCATCCATGATGCCCGCCAAGGTTGAGCCCTGCTTGGAAACCCGCAAGAAGATCTCACCAGGACGGCCGTCTTCGTATTCACCAACGGTCACGAATCCCTTACAGTCAGCAACGCGGAACTCAAAGGTGCGACCACTGCGGTTGCGAGGCAAGCGTTCACGAATCGGCCGGTACACCACCTTCTCGATGACTTCCACCGCGGCAGCAACTTCGGCCTTTGGCGTCGTGGCCGATGCATCGTCGGCTGCATCGTCTTTCTTGGCCATGCTGAGAGGCTGACCGACCTTGCAGTTATCGCGATAAATGGCGATGGCCTTGACACCCATCTGCCAGGCGTCGATGTGAAGCTGTTCAATCTCTTCGACTGTTGCCTCTTCGGGCATATTGACGGTCTTGGAGATGGCTCCGGAGATGAAGGGCTGAACGGCTGCCATCATCTTGACGTGACCTGAATAGTGGATGGGGTTGTCACCCATGGAGCAGGCAAAGACGGCGATGTGATCTGGATCGAGGCCAGGGGCACCAAGGATTGTCTTGTTCACATCGATGTAGCCCGTGATGGCTTCGACCTGTTGCTCGCTGTAGCCAAGGCGACGAAGGGACCGAGGAACGGACTGGTTCACGATGGACATGGTGCCACCACCAACCAGCTTCTTCATCTTGGCCAGACCAAGATCGGGCTCGATGCCCGTGGTGTCACAATCCATCAGGAGGCCAATAGTTCCGGTTGGAGCAAGCACGGTTGCTTGGGCGTTACGAACCCCAACCTCGCTGGCAAGCTCGACCGTGTTGTCCCATGATTCTTGGGCGGCAGACAAGAGATCGGCGGGGGCAAGTTCTTCGTCGATGTCCGCAACCGCTGACTGATGCAGACGAAGTACTCGCTGCATGTGCTCCGCATTCTCTTGATAGCCAGCGTGTGGTCCCATGCGAGCAGAGGTCTTGGCCGAGGTGTAATAAGCGTGCCCAGTAAGCAAGGAGGTGATGGAGGCGGCGTAGGCCCGACCTTCATCAGAGTCATAGGGAAGTCCAAGGTTCATCAGTAGGGCACCGATATTGGCATACCCAAGTCCGAGCTGGCGGAACTTTCGGGTGGTCTCGCCAATGGGCTCGGTCGGGTAATCGGCTCGTCCGACCAGAATCTCTTGAGCGGTAAAGAACAGTTCGATAGCTGACTTGAACCCGTCGACGTCAAAGCTGTCGTCGTCGTTCAGGAACTTCAACAAGTTCAGGCTGGCTAGGTTGCATGCTGAATTGTCGAGATGCATGTATTCCGAGCACGGGTTTGATCCGTTGATCTTGCCCGTGGCGGCCGAGGTATGCCAACGATTGATGGTGGAATCAAATTGCATTCCTGGGTCAGCGCATTCCCATGTTGATTGGGAGAACTGCCGCATGAGGTCGCGAGCCTTAACGGTGCGGATGACTTCGTCGGTCGTGCGAGCGACAAGATTCCAGTCGCCATCATCAATGACGGCTTGCATGAACTCGTCGGTGACCCGGACAGAGTTGTTGGCGTTCTGGTATTGAATGGAATGACTATCGACGCCGTCCAGGTCCATGTCGAACCCGGCCGCACCAAGGGCGCGAGCCTTGCGTTCTTCAATGGCTTTGCACCAGATGAACTCTTCAACGTCGGGGTGGTCCATGTCGAGCATGACCATCTTGGCTGCCCGACGGGTCTTGCCACCGGACTTGATGGTGCCAGCAGAGGAGTCGGCGCCACGCATGAAACTGACGGGGCCCGAAGCGGTTCCGCCACCCTTCAAGAGCTCGTGACTTGAACGGATTCCTGAAAGATTGATCCCTGCGCCCGAACCACCCTTAAAGATGGTGCCCTCTTCGACGTACCAGTTGAGAATAGCATCCATCTTGTCTTCGACAGCCAAGATGAAACAAGCCGAGGCCTGCTGAGGCACACCCTCAACACCGATATTGAACCAAACCGGTGAGTTGAAGGCGCCCATCTGGTTGACAATCAGATGCTTCAGCTCAGCAGAGAAAATCTGTGCTTCGTCTTCTGAGGTGAAATAGCCACCTTCACGACCCCACACGGTGATGGTGTCAACCACACGGTCGGCAACCTCTCGAAGCGACTCTTCGCGCTCGTCGGTGCCCATGGTTCCACGGAAGTATTTCTGGGCCAAGATATTGGTGGCGTTCACTGACCAGCTCGTCGGGACTTCAACCCCCAGTTGCTCGAAAGCAACTTCTCCGGTTTTCCAGTTTGAGATGCGAGCATCTCGTTTTTCCCACTCGATCGAATCGTATGGGTGGACACCTTCGGTGGTGAAGTGACGGCGCAGACCAATACCGGTCTGCTCTGGTGCGAGGGCCATGATGCTCCTGAGGTGGGGTTTAGTTCCTGAAGTCGACTTTGACGGCGGTTCTTCAGAGAATGAATCGTGAGGGAAAGATTTTTATGCTGAGAACCATCATGACCGAAGGGTGTGACACTGACCCAAGGGTGTGAAACCCTGCGAAACGGTGTGACACCGTGCGAACACAATGCTTTTCAGATTCGTACTTGGCTTTTCAGATTCGTACTCGCAGCCTGGAAACGGGACTGACCCGAAACTCAGGCAGCGCAAACACATCTGGGCCTCCCTGGAGTCCGGGCGATGAGAGGAACAGATCTTCGTATTTCTTCTTGTACCCAGCTTTCAGTCCCAGGGCGGCGCTTCCCAAACTGCTGACAGGAATCGCCCTCCTCGTACTGAACCGGCTTGACAACCTCCAATTGCAGCGGATCGAACCGACAAAGCCGATTTTCCCCAACCACTAGATGTTGTGTCACCGTCGGCCATTGCGACCGCGCTACGCACAAGATGTGGACGCACATTACAACACTGTAATTACTTCAATGTCAACGATTATCCAAAATTCTTGCCAATCGAAGGCCAGCTGGCGGCTGGATTCTGTCCATTGCTCGAAACGTGTGCCCCTCTAGAAACCACCAGCCCGTAGGCCTTCGCTTCCGTCAAGACTCGATTTTGATGACGCTGGCCGATCCGGAATAGTGGGTTAAGGCTTGGGTTTCGGAAACACGCATATTGCCGAAGGTCCAAAATTACGGACCTCGCACTTCCACAACTGTCGCCCAGGGGATCACAATCGCCCCACCATGCCTCTACTCCGAATCGGCTCCTCGCACTCGTTGAGCATAGGAATAGCTCCCTGTGGATCAAAAGTGGATTTCCTGTGTATTCCAAGAAATTTCTGTGGATTCCCACACCAAATCGGGCCGTATCCTGTGGGCATCACCCAGGGCGCTCACGGCTTCACCAAGCGGGACCAAACCGGACACCCGACACCAGATCACCCAAGACTAAATTCACCCTCGGGAAACGAAAGCCCAAGCAAGCAATGGACCAGACAACGACATCATCGACCGAGACACAACCAAGTCCTGTCTTTAGCGAACTGAGCCCCAAGCCCGGGCGACGCGTTGATCCACTCCTTGACGTGCCTCGAGAGGAACGCACACCCCACCACACTCGACCCTGGGTCCTGACCAATATGATTTCCAGCCTTGATGGGGCAACAGCCTTGGATGGGCTCTCTGGCGGACTCGGGGGCCCAAGTGATCGCATCATGTTCAAAGGCCTGCGACGCTCAGCTGATGCAATCATTGTTGGCGCCAAGACAGCGGTTGTCGAACACTATCGACGCCCTCAACCCAATGACGAAGGAGAGATACCTCTTCTTGTCATTGTTTCCTCCCACCTTCACCTGCCTCTCGACCTTCCCGCCTTCGTTCCTCCGAACCCTCAGGGGTCCCAGCCGTCCAGTCGGCCGCCGCTGCTGGCTACCTCGACCAATGCTTCGTCCAGCCTGCGCCAGGGACTGGAACCACTGGCAGAGATTGTTCAATTCGGTTCAGAACGAGTGGACCTCGACCTGTTGCTGCAAGATCTCCACTCCCGTGGCATCCACCGTGTGCTGTTGGAGGGTGGACCAGAACTCAACGGCCAATTCATTGCTGAAGGCCTTGTCGATGAGTGGAACCTGACCATCGCCCCCGTCCTCCTCAGCGGTCAATCCAGTCGGTCTGCTCACGGGCCAGACCCACGGGAACGACCTCAACTCAGCCTGAAGCGGCTCTGGCAATCACAAGACTCGCTCTTTGGTCGCTGGGTCCACCACGCAGGCGAATCGACCCTGCGGTAGTTGGTCTGGCCTAGCTATCTGTGCCGCTAGCCGAACTCTGGAACGACCAGAGACTCCGGAAGATCGGACGGGGCAATGACGATCTTGCCAACGGTCGCGAGATAGCTATCAGCGAAGCTCATGACCAAAACCCCGTAGGGTGCTGACTGGTTGTAGCCAAGCAGTGCATGTTGGAAATTGCTTCGCTGACTCAGCCCCCCGGTCGTTCCGCAAAGGTGTCCACCGGCTGCGAGAGCGGCGTCATAGACATTGTGCGGATCTTTGGTTCCATCATCGTTTCCATCGCGGCCATAGATTGACCAGCTTCCAGGGATGAACTGCATCGGACCGACGGCCCGATCCCAAACAGGGTTGCCGTCGAGGCGTCCACCATCGGTATCGCCGATGGCAGCGAACGGTTCACCATCCAGTACTGGACCAAGGATTTCCCCATCAGTACGACCAGTCGGACCAACGACGTTGCCGCCAAAGGAGCCATGAGATGTCTCAACCTTGCCGATCCCAGCCAGCTGATCCCACCGGACCTGGCAGCCCGGCTGTTCCTCGGCAACTCGAAGTTGCGTGCGGTAGTAGGCATCAAAAACGACGACAGGAATATCGGTTCCCGACAGCTTCGTTGTCATCAGAACAGCTTCAAACCTTGGCTCCAGGTCTCGGATCTGCTCCTGGGCTGCTTGCTGGTCCTCCTCTGCCTCTGACGCCACGGACGTTTGGGCCTGAAGTTCCCGGTCCAGCTGCACAAGGTGAGCACTCACGTCTATGACGGACAATCGGGCCGCAGCGCTGACCGCTTCGGCCTCTTCGAGACCAAGAGTCAAGCGACGTTGGGAGTCCGAAGCAATGGTCTCCAACGAATTGCCTTCGAGCCCGACGCCGAAGCTTTCCAGAGCAGCCTCCTCAACAACGATGAAGGTCGAGACGGCCATCTCACGCAGATCGGCCTGGGCTTGCAACTCAACAACCTGAGCGGCTAGGTCAGCTTCTTGGGCCACCCGCAATTCTTCCCCCGTCCTCAGGATCTCACCATTCAAGATTGACTGGCGAGCAACGGCCACTTCAAGCCGTAGCGAAGCATCAGCCTCGGCGATTCGCTCGGCCATCAGGTTCCTTGCCACTGGCCCGAGTAAACCAATATCTACCGAGATTGTCGCTACGACGTCGGGATGCAGCTTGCTGAACTCCGTCAACAACTCGGCCACGCCGTAGGACTCCTCCGTTACCGCGAGAGTCAACGGCGAGACCGCAGAGCTCACCGACGTCACAGGTTGCGCAGACGGAGCCGCCGAGGAAGACGGAGCCGCCAAGGAATCCATCGTCACCGGAGTCACGAGTCCCTGAGCCGATGCGCCGATGGCTGGGAGAGCTATTCCCAACATCCCAACGAGCGCGGCAAAACGGCGCAACGGGGATGAGTTGGATCGGAGCATCCAGAGACCATCGGCCCACCGCCAAGCAAGATTGAGCAAGATTCAGCACGGTGACCCGAATTTGGGTCGAAGGGCCTAGAGATCGGCCCTACTCTGGCCGAAATCCCAGTCAATGAGGGGAGTTGGCTGAGCTTGGCTGGGTTGGAGACGGCCCGGTGTTACGGCTTGATAAGTCGCAGTTCCCGTTCGAAATCGGCCACTTCGGAGAACCCCTTGTAGACACTGGCGAATCGCAGGGCAGCAATCTTGTCGACCACTCGAAGACGATTCAGAACCGCTAGCCCCACCCGCTCCGAGGTGATCTCGCCGTTGACCGAGCGCATCTCGTCTTCAACTTCGGCTGCCAATGAACAGAATTGCTCTTCGGTTAGGGGCCGACCTTTTGCCGCCAGCCGCAGGCCACGAACGATCCGGTTCGGGTCAAAGGGTTGACTCTCACCCGACCGCTTCGCCACCACAATCGGGGCTTCCTCGACTCGCTCAAAGGTCGTGAAGCGGAAGTGACAGCCGCCACACTCACGACGTCGCCGAGTGACGTCACCGTCGTCAGCGGCGCGAGAATCCACAACTCTGGTGTCAGCATCCTCACATGACGGGCATCGCACCGACCGAACAGTAGCGTCAGCCGTGTCTTCCGCGTCACCGCGAACGGCGTGAAACAGCGGAACTTGCTCAAACGGGTAGTTCAGCCCATGAGGTCAGCCGGAACGACCAGCTCTTGACCGACACGGAGGCTGGATCCACCATTGCGCTCCGACAGCGCTACCACCAATGCCCGTACGTCGCCATCGGGATGCACACTACGTGCGACATCCCACATGCTCTGACCGGGAGCGACCGTCACCAGAATGTCGCCAACCTGAAGCGATGAGACCCCGGAAGAATCTCCAATGACGGCACCATCTGCGGCACCGGCTTCAGGAGTGGGCAATTCAAACCCAGCCGGAGGTGTTCCCTGCATCGTTCGCAGACCAATGATGCTGAGGAGAAACACCAGGGCGACAGTGGCACCAAGGATGATGCTTGGAGTGGCCCATCCGACAATGCTTGGCTGGGCCGAAGTGAGTGGCTGGACCAGGCGCAGATGCCTCGGCGCGGCCTCAGGCTGCCTAGGAGCACAAGAAGCTGGAAGAAGTGAAGTGGGGTGAAGAAGTGCAACCATGTGAACCATCCTCCTCAGGAGGTGTGACAGTGGGCGGAAAGCGCTGGGTAACAGGCGCTGGGTAGAAGGTGTTGCTTTGAGGTGCTGGGCAGTAGACGCTGTTTGGAAGGTGCCCAGCCGAACGGTGAGCCAACCCGCCCGGACAAGGCAGCCTTCTCCGAACCCCACAACGGTTTCGAACGACTGTTCGATCAGCTAACCCGAACGACTGTTCGATTACAACCTCCAAAGCGAACAAATGTTCCGCAAAAAGAATTCCGAGCGAAATCGAACACTTGTACGGATTGTCATGCCATACTCTGCCAAACACCTGTTCGACAGGAGACCACTATGGGTGCTCATCAGCTAACCGATCGACAACAGTCAATTCTCGAATTCATCAGTGAACAGATGCGTGATCGGGGCTTCCCCCCGTCCGTTCGCGAGATCGGCGCGGCCGTTGGGCTGACCTCGCCTTCTACTGTTCATTCACACCTCGCCACCCTGCAGAAGAAGGGCTACCTCAAGCGGGATCCGGCTAAGCCCCGAGCGATCGAGGTGTGCTGGGACGCAATGTCAGGAGCGTCCGGAATCGAACGCAGACCGGTGCGTCACGTTCCGCTGGTCGGTCAAGTGGCCGCTGGCACTGATGTTCTCGCCGCCGAACACATCGAAGAGACCCTGCCCATCCCTGCCGATTTCACCGGCGAAGGCGACTTGTTCATGCTCACTGTTCGCGGTGACTCCATGATTAATGCCGGAATCCTTGATGGCGACTTTGTTGTTGCCCGTGTGCAGTCAACCGCCAAAGGTGGCGACATTGTCGTCGCTGGTATTCCCGGCGAAGAGGCAACGGTCAAGACCTACTCCATTGACAAGAAGCGAGGTCAGATCGTCTTGCTGCCATCCAACCCCGCGCTGGACCCGATGCGGTTTGATCCAGATGAGGTCACCATCTTCGGACGAGTCGTGACTGTTATGCGACGCCTGTAGAAGCTCCGTTGGCTCCAGTGGTGCCTAGCCTGATCGACGATGACCAGGCTTCAATGGACCACGACAGACCTCCCTGTCGAAAACGAACTGTCCTTTGTCGGCGAGGCTGTCTCGGCTCAGTCTCGGTCGCTGGTCCTGACCGCCGAACCAGGAGCAGGTAAGTCAAGTCTCGTTCCCCTTGCCGTCGCCAACGCCATTGACGCTCATCACCGGGTGATCCTCCTCGAGCCACGACGGCTGGCGGCACGAGCAACCGCCGCTCGCCTGGCCGAGCTCCTCGGAGACCAGGTCGGCGGTCTCATCGGCCTCACCATCCGGGGACAGCGATCGGTCGCCTCCCACACTCGCATCGAGGTGGTGACTGAAGCCGTGCTCACCAATCGGCTTCAACGTGACCCTGAATTGGCTGGGACCGGCGCAATCATCTTTGATGAGTTTCATGAGCGAAACCTGCACAGTGATCTCGGACTGGCCATGGCAGTGGAGGTTCGCCAGTCTCTACGAGATGATCTCGCCATCGTCGTCATGTCGGCAACCCTCGATCCAGATCCCATTGCCAACCTGCTCGGTGGCTCTCCAACACTGCGGGTACCAGGGCGCACCTTCCCGGTTGAAACCATCTACCTGCAGCGGCCCCACAGGAAACAATTCCCAAGCGCGGTGGCTGACGCGGTCACGAAGGCCTTGAAATCCGTCCAGGGTGACGTCTTAGTTTTCGTACCAGGCCGCTGGGAGATTGACCAGGTTCTCCAACGAATCGATCGGCCCGATGGAGTTGATCTGATCGGGCTGCATGGAGGCACGGCCAAAGAGATCCAACGACAAGTCCTGCAGCCAAGCTCGACACGACGAATCATCGTTGCCACCGCAGTGGCCGAAACGTCCATCACCATTCCTGGAATCGAAGCAGTGGTTGATGGTGGACTGCTGCGGCGGGCGAGCTTTGATCCGGTGAGCGGTCTTGGCCGTCTCGAAACCAGGTTCGCCTCCCGCTTCGCCGCCGACCAGCGGCGCGGCCGAGCCGGACGTCTTGGGCCCGGGATTTGCTTTCGACTCTGGTCAGCTGAAGACGACCGCCTTCTGGATGACGCTGTTCCACCAGCAATGGTTGACGGTGACCCGCTACCAGTGGCCTTTGAGCTTTCTCGTTGGGGGTATCCCTACGGCACATCACTCCCCTTCTTGGACCATCCGGGACAAGAGAGGCTAGAAGCAGGACATGCCCAACTCCAGAAACTTGGGCTGGTTGACCCCAACGGTCGCATGAATGAGCGTGGTCAGCTTGCCGGGAGGCTCCCTCTCCATCCTCGCAGCGCAGCCTTGGTTTTGCATGGCCGCTCCCAAGGGGCAACGGCGCTGGCAATCCGGGTGGCCGCCGCCATGGAAAGCGAAACTCGGTTTGGGACCGCTGACCTCGAACGGGTCCTTGATCAGACAAGAAACGATCGGGAGTTCGCCCGCTCGGTCAAGCGGATCAGGAGTGCTCTGAAGCCAGGCCGGCCGACGGTCACCGCAGCAGCCGCCAAGAAAGAGGCCGATGCTGAGTCAATAGCTCCTCCAGATCTGGATGAACTGCTCGCCGCTGCCTGGCCGGACCGGGTTGCTATGGCCCGGCCCGGTCACCCTGGTCGGTTCCTGCTTGCTGCTGGCCGACAGGTCGAGATCGGCCCCGGCGACCCCCTCCACCACGCCGAATTCCTTGTTGTCCTGCAAGCAGACGGTCAACAACGTTCGGCCAAGATCCGCCTAGCGGTGCAAACCACACGATCTGCGGTCCTCCAAGCATGTGCGGAACATATCTCGTGGACCAATGAGGTTGGCTTCGATGAGCGGTCCGACACCCTGCAAGCTCACCGGGTCCAGCGGCTTGGTGCGATCGTCCTCCATCGTCAGCCAAGTGAGTTCCCCGAAGGCCCTGAGCTTGTGGCCGCGCTTAGCCATGGAATTCGTCGACGAGGCCTTCGCTTGTTCAACTGGAGCACGAAGGCCAACACGGTTCGGATGCGATTGGACTGGATTCATCAGCAGCAGCCTGACTCCTGGCCCGATGTGAGCGAAGAAGCCCTTCTCAGCAACTTGGACCAATGGCTCCCCCTTGAAGGCATCCGGTCCGTCAAGCAACTGGCATCCATCGACCTCGCTTCAGCCCTTCTCAACCAGTTGGATTGGAAACAACGGGCTGAGTTTCAAGCGCTGGCGCCGACTGAGCTGCCGCTACCGGGCGGGGGATCATCCCGAGTTGACTACTCGTCGGGTCGGCCAGTCTGGTCGGTCAGACTGCAACGGCTACTTGGACTGGACCAGCATCCCCTTCTCGGACCAATGCAGGTTCCCGTCACCATCGAACTGCTCTCCCCCGCCAACCGGCCAGCCCAAACAACCACCGACCTACCCGGCTTCTGGCGGGGCAGCTATCAACACGTTCGTACCGACCTTCGGGGGCGCTATCCCAAGCACGCCTGGCCCGAAGACCCTCTCAATCCGTAGCGGCACCAGCTCAAGTCGTGCTGGCACCGGTAGAGCACGCTGGAGCATGCTCTACCGGTATCAGTTCGGATTGATGAGGGCCCGAAGGGCGGCGGCAGTGCGCTCGATGGAATCTCGGTGCAGATGCTCATCTCGGCTATGAGCAATGGTCGGGTCGCCCGAACCAAAGTTGGTGGCCGGAATCCCCAGCTCGGCAAAACGGGCAACATCGGTCCAACCAAGCTTGGCCCGGACCTCCAATGAACCGGTATCTCGTAACTGGTGCAACAAGGGGTGAGTCAGCGAAGGCGGACAGGCCAACGACGAGTCGACGACCTCGACTGAATCGGCCTCGTCCAGATGCGGAGTCAGGAAGGAGCGCACCCATGCCTCAGCTTCGGCTGCGGTCCGATCCGGGGCGTAGCGATGATGAATTCGCAACATCACGCGATCGGGAACGACATTGCCAGCAACACCTCCCTCGACATGAACCGCTTGGATGGATTCGCGGTAGGTGCAGCCATCGATGACGGGCTCTCTCGCTTCGTAGTCGGCCATGTCGCCGAGGATGCCAGCGAGACGATGGATGGCATTTCGTCCCATCCATGGACGGGCGGTGTGGGCACGCGCCCCGGCCAGAACAATCTCAAATCGCATTGCTCCCTGACATCCGGCCTCGATGGCACCATCAGTTGGTTCGCCCAGGATGGCGCAGTCCGCCTCAAGCAGATCGGGGCGAAGCCGAAGCAGTTCACCCAGGCCGTTGTGTTCTTGGCCGACTTCCTCCCGGGCATAGAACACGAATGTCAGATCGACCTGTGGCTCCGCGATGGTGCGAGCGATATCCAAGAAGATCGCCAGTCCACCTTTCATGTCGGCGGAACCAACCCCCCAAAGTGTGTCACCCTCAACTCGAGCGAATCCATTGCTGCCACCGGGCAGCTCAGGATCATGGTTCACCGGCACGGTGTCGGTATGGCCAGCCAGGATCAGGCGATACTGGCGATCAAGATTGGTTCGAGCAACCAGGTTGTCGCCAACCCGCGTGACTTCCAGATGCTCCAGTCCCTCCAGTTCAGACTGAAGCCAATGAACAAACCCCGCTTCTTCGAACGAAACCGAGAGGCGATCAACCAATTCAGCGGTAAGCGCAAGCAAGTCAGTCACGAGGCCACCGGTCCCTCAGAGACGCCAACCCCAGACGGACCAGACCCAGATCCCGAATGTAGCCGATCCAAGGCCACCAAGATCTTCTCCTCGGACTGAACCACCGCAACCCGGATGTACCCGGCTCCTGCCTCGCCGTAGAAGTCGCCCGGGCTGACCAAGACTCCGGCCTCAACCGCAAGTCGTTCAGCGAACGCCCAAGCATCACCAGCAGGCGCTGGCGCCCACAAGTAGAAGCCTCCCTGAGGCATCGGCGCTTCGACCCCCATTTCGGCCAGAACGCGACGCATTGCCTCCAACCGGGCTCGATAGCGACCCCGCTGCTCTTCAACATGGGCCTGATCGGCAAAGGCAGCGACGCTGGCGGCCTGGACGGGACCCGGAGGCATGAAGCCTGCATGCTTGCGTACCTCGCTGACATAGTGGATCAGCTCAGCATCGCCGGCATAAAAGCCTGCTCTGGCTCCGGCCAGGTTGGATCGCTTGGACAAGGAGTGCACGGCAATCACACCATCGGAGCCATGTTCGAGGATGGACCGCGGCGGCCCGTCCCACGTGAACTCGATATAGCACTCATCGGACAGGATCGGTACGCCAATTGCTCGACCCCAGCTAGCAATGGCCTCCAAGTCTTCGAGTCCGCCAGCCGGATTGCCAGGAGAATTGACCCACAAGCACAGGGCCCGCTCGGCGTCCTCGGGCCGTATCGCCGCCAGATCCATCTTCCAGTCACTGGTCATGGGAACAGCAACCGCCCGACAACCAGCCAGGGTGGCTCCCATGGCATAACTGGGGTAGCTGATGGACGGATACAGCACGGTGTCGCGGTCAAGTCGGCGCAGCCGGAGCCAGTGGGGAATACCAGCAACCAGCTCCTTGGAGCCAATGGTGGCCCGAACATCGCCCTCGGTCAGGTCAGTTCCAACCAGACGGTTCAGCCATTCCGCCGCCGCGGAGCGAAAAGCCGCTGTTCCAATTGACGGCGGATAGGAACGCTCGGTTCCCGATGTAGCTAACGCCTCAACCACCGTCGCTGGTGGCGGGTCACACGGAGAGCCAATGGACAGGTCGATCATCCCACCCTCATGGCCACCGGCTAGGGCCTTGATCGGGTCCAGCCGCTCATAGGGATAGGGCGGGGGAATGAACGGTTCACGTTCCTGCATCAGTTTCGGGTACTCACTCTCAGATTCGACTTTGGAGATGACTTACTATTCGGTTGTTGTCGCCGCACGAGGGTCGACTTCAATCTCAAACTTGATGAACTCTCGCATTCGCTTGGCCGAGGCCGGTTCGAGTCTGGCCCGAACCCGCATTCCGTCAGCCTCGGTTTGTTCGGTGTAGACGTCGCCTTCACGATGGGCGGCGGCCAACATGTCGCCCCGAGCCCAGGGAATGAAGAGTTCGTAGTTGCGGGACAAGGCATGCAGCGCATCGGTAATAGCGAGCCGGAGTTCGTCTAGGCCAAGCCCTGCTGCAGCCGAGACTGCTACCGAGCCCGGGTTCTGGCGAGCAAACCGTTCGGCCACCCCAACTTCACCATCGGGGCCAGCGAGGTCGGACTTGTTGAAGACAACAAGGACTGGAACTTCGTCGGCACCGATTTCTCGCAAGACCTCACTGACAGCATCCATCTGTCCATAGGGGTCAACGCCAGCCCCGTCCACAACATGCACGATGAGATCGGCATCATTGACAACCTCAAGAGTCGACTTGAATGCTTCCACCAGCTGGTGCGGAAGCTTGCGGACAAACCCGACCGTGTCGGTGAGCAGGATCTGTTCTCCACCCGGCAGCTGGGTCTTGCGCGTGGTTGGATCAAGGGTTGCGAACAGTCGATCCTCAATCTTGACTTCCGCTCCGGTCAATGCCTTGAGCAGGGTTGACTTGCCAGCATTGGTGTAGCCGACGATCGAGACGGACTTGAAGGGTGAGCGGTGCTGGGCTTTGCGCTGGTTGGACCGCCGGGCAGAAATACCGACCAGGTCACGTTCCAACTTGTGCATCCGTCGAACAAGCCTGCGCCGGTCAACTTCCAGCTGGGTTTCGCCTGGTCCTCGGGTGCCGATACCGCCACCCTGTTGGGAATAGTCTTTCTTCCCTCGAAGCCGAGGCAGGTTGTAGCGAAGCTGGGCCAACTCGACCTGGGCTTTGCCCTCGGCCGAGGTTGCGTGTTGGGCGAAGATGTCCAAGATCACCGCGGTTCGATCGAGTGCCGTCCGCTTCAGGATGCGTTCCAGATTGAACTGTTGGGCGGGGCTGAGTTCATCATCAAACACCACGGTGTCGGCGTCGATGGCCAGGCAGGCTTCGAGGATTTCTTGCACCTTGCCCTTGCCGACCAGGGTTGCTGGATCAAGGCGGGAACGGCGCTGGGTGATTCGATCAACGGCATCGGCACCAGCAGTGTCGACCAGCAGGGCCAACTCGTCCATGGAGGCTTCCGTGTCAGCGGCATCATGGCCATCCTTGGTGACACCAACCAGGACAATCCGCTCACGGAAACTGCGGTCAAGGAAGCCGGCCTCGGAGTCCATGGCATCTCGGCCAAAGTCTCCAAGGGCTCCACGGTGAGAATCCTCAACCGCATCCGGCTCTCCAGAGCCCCACTGCTCGTCAAGACCAGTGTCGGTCTCTTCACCCATCAAGGATCACCGTTCCAACAAAGGTTGCAGGCCCGGTAAGGAAGACGGATTCTTGACCAACCTCGACCTCGGCATAGCCTCCCGACATCCTGACTGTGACCTTGTCTTCGACTAGTCCCCATTGCTTGGCCGCCCAAGCCGCGGCGCATGCGCCAGACCCGCAAGCTTGGGTCACTCCGGCTCCACGTTCCCAAACTCGAAGGGTGATCGAGGTCGGGTTGTCGACACGAATCAGATGCACATTGATTCCCTGGGCAAAGTCGGCCTCGATGATCGGGCCAATGGTGTTGAGGTCTTGGCTCTCCGGATGCTCCACCAGAGCCACCAGGTGTGGATTGCCAATGGAAACACCAATCTGCTTCGTGACTACGAGCCCCAGGTCCGCCCACTGCTCAGACTGGTCCGAGGTTTCTGTTGCTGCACCCATGTCAACCCGAACCTGGTCGGTTCCGGCCCGCCGATCTGCTTGCACATCAACCTGACGCAGGCCGCCAGCGGTACGTATCAGGTAGGAACCGCTTCCGGCAGCGGCAAGACCAGTGGAGGGGTCCGTTGCTGTTGCCGCTTCCCGCATCAGTAGCGCCTGGCCGACACATCGAAGTCCATTGCCCGAAACCTCAGCCAAACTTCCGTCAGAGTTCCACAAGGTCATGGCCCATATGGCCGGAGACTCGCTGATCTTGGCACTCAGCGGACGAAGCTCGATCAGGCCATCAGCACCAATGCCGCGACGCCGGTCACACCACGCGATGGCATCGGTGAGATCCAGTGATCGTTCGGGCGACACTGCGATCAGGAAATCGTTCCCGAGTCCATGATGTTTGGTGAGTTGAAGCTTCGTGAGTTTCACAGTGCAACCATTCTCTCACGAATCAGACAGATCCCCCCACCAGTTTTGGACCTGATCAACCAAATCGTCGGCCTCGGCGTCAAACCAACGAATTCTGGGATCACGCCGAAACCAGCGTTGTTGACGTCTGGCGAAACGCCGAGTCCGTTTCTTGGCCTCCTCCAGAGCTTCATCTAAGGTGCATTCGCCGTCCAGGTGGGCGAGCAGCTCTCGATACCCGAGGGCTTGGCGAGCCGTCCGACTCATTGGAGAGACGGCATCACGAAGACCGGCAACCTCCTCCAGAAACCCGTCTTTCATCTGCTGGGTGTAGCGAGAAGCGATGTTGGCGTCCATTTGCTCACGAGTGATTTCGAGTCCGGCCAAGGCGAATCGTGTTGCCGGGTAGGCGTCGACTCCTGGACCGAATGATGAGAAGGGACGGCCTGAACCGAGACAGACTTCTAGTGCACGCACAATGCGACGCCGATTCGTTGGCTCCATCTTTGCCGCTGCGATCGAATCCAGCTGATGAAGACGGTCCCACAATGCTCCGGTATCGGCTTCGGCCTCAAGCTCACGGGCGATGTCTGGGAACTGGGGCGGCATGGTGAAGTTGTCAACAACTGCTTGGACATAGAGGCCCGTGCCTCCAACCATGATGGGGGTGTCGCCCGACTGTTCAATCGTTTCCAGAACTTCAAAGACACGCTCCCGAAACTGGCTGACCGTGAACTCAGCGGAGGGGAGAACCACATCAACCAGGTGATGGGGAACAGCCGCACGGTCTGTTTGGGAGGCCTTTGCTGTGCCGATGTCCATCCCCTCATAGACCGACATGGAGTCGGCGGAGACGATGTGCGCGTGAGTAAGTCGCTTGGCCAACGAGAGGGCAAGAGCCGACTTTCCCGATGCGGTTGGCCCAACAATGACCAGTGGCGGCCGGGTGACGGTTGCAAGTCCGCCCTTCTCGGCCGGGGAGCTCATCGCCTGAGCAGACTGGCGAGGAGATAGTGGTCAAGCTTCAGAAGGTCCGGATCACGGCCATAGGCCTCATAGAAACGGAAGACCGCTTCCGCCCCGAGATGCTCATGGATCTCATGGTGAATAATGGCCAAGTCCAGATGACGATCGGCCAGGCGCATCCCGTCCAGCCCTTCGGCTCCAACAAAGTCAGCCCCGTCAAAGAAGAAGTTGGCCAGCCTTGGATTGCCGTGGCACAAAACAAGGTCTTCGCTAGCCGGCCTGCCCTCGACCCAGAACTCCAGCAGTCGTTTGGCCTCATAGCGACGATAGGGATCCGGAAGCGTTGCCGGGTCGACTCGTCCTTCAGCGACCGAAGAGGCGATCTCGGTGCTCAGGCTTTCCCAGCCGCTCGACAAGGTGACCGCCTCCGGGAGCACAAGGTGTTCGGCGCCGTGGGTGTCAACGTCATGGAGCGTTCGCAAGGCGTTGGCTAGTCCATCAACCAGTCCCTCAACCTGTCCGTGCTCGGCGGGACGGTCAGCGGCTACCCCGGGACGTTCGTTGGTTCGAACAAACCAGGTTGGGGGCCACTCGTCGGGCACATCCTGGCTTGATGACGTTTCGTCCAATGATCTGTCGTTTGATGATGTCACTACTGACTGAGACTAGCGAGCAGCAACGGGCCTCAGGATGCTCGATCAGGTGAGCGGACCTCAGCCTGTCGACACAAGGAAAGCAATGCGCCAGCCACCAACAGGGGTTTCACCACCAGATCCAGATGTTCAGCCTCGACCTTCATGACGGCCCAGCCTTCATCCTGAGCACCGTCGTAACAAGGCAGGTACATGTCGCCAAGCCCAAGAAAGGCAGTTCCTATACGGGCCGGAAGCTCAGGAGCCGGTATCGGTTGATCAAAAACGGCGCGCGGCGTTGCCCGACATTCGCTCAGGATCCGGTGCCGAACATCATCATCTGGCAGCATGTCCTCGACCATTGGTCCCCACCAACGATGCCACGGTGGCAGGTAGTCATCTGGCCTAACCAGCGCGTCGAGCGTGTCCATAAAGGGTGAGTCGCGTTCGGTTGGGATCGCCCCGTCCTCAGGCAAACGCCCGTTAACAATGACCATCGAAACAACATCGACTTCACGCTTGAGCAGGGCATCGACGACCAGGGGTAACCGCGGACTAGATGCCGAGTAACCACAAACCACCATTGGCCCAGCGATGTCCGCAGGCACCGCAGCGACCACATCGGCAACCCATGGGGTCAGATGATCTTCCTCAGCGGGGGTCGTGCGACCGGGATCAGGAATGATGCAGGTCTGGCCCAATAGTTCCAGAACCTCAGCCACACCGCGCCAGATCTCGGGGCCGAGCAAAAAGCTCGGCACCAGAAGCCAGGTACGCGGCTGGATTGTCTCCGCTACGCCGGTTCTGATCACTGGTTCAGTAGCCATCTTGGATTCACGTGCTCTCCGCCATCGTCCGCCCGCTGGGGTTGTGACCTTAGTCACCACCAGACGATCCACTAAATCGAGAAGCGAATCCAGCTTCGCTGACTAACCAGCTTCGCCGACTAACCAGCTTCGCCGACTAACCAGCTTCGCCGACTAACCAGCTTCGCCGACTAACCAGCTTCGCTGTGAGTCACGGCCTCTTCGCCCATCCACTCGCGGAGCGTATTCTTGAACTTGGTTTGCTGGATGAAGAGATCCTGCTCGGGTTCAGACTCGCCACGAGCTTGCGGAGCCTTGAGATAGAAGCTCAGCCATTCCTGCACACCAGACTGGCCGGCGCGGGAAGCAAGGTCCATGAACAAGGCCAGGTCAAGCACAATGGGGGCAGCCAGGATGGAGTCGCGGCACAAGAAGTCGATCTTGATCTGCATGGGGTAGCCCATCCAGCCAAAGATGTCGATATTGTCCCAGCCCTCCTTATTGTCGCCCCGTGGCGGGTAGTAGTTGATACGAACGACGTGGTCGATGTTGCCATACAAGTCCGGGTACGTCTCTGGCTGGAGGATGGTGTGGAGCACTCCAAGCTTGGATTCTTCCTTCGTCTTGAAGTTCTCCGGATCGTCCAGAACCTCTCCATCTCGATTACCGAGGATGTTGGTGGAGAACCAGCCACGCAGACCAAGCATGCGGGCCTTAAGGCCGGGGGCGATGATGGTCTTGATCAGGGTTTGACCAGTCTTGAAGTCCTTGCCCGCAATCGGAACGCCACGGGTCTCGGCCAACTCGATCATGCATGGCAGATCGGTAGACAGGTTTGGGGCCCCGTTTGCGAATGGCACACCAGACTGCAAAGCGGCATAGACGTACAGTTGGCTGGGTGAAATGTTGTCGTCGTTGTCCTTCATCCCCTGCTCAAACGCAGCGACGGTGTCGTGAACCGCACTTGGCTGCTGGTAGGCCTCGGTCGAGCCACACCACACAACAACGAGACGATCGCATTCGTTGTCAATCCGGAACTTCTCCATGTCGGCAATCAGAGCCAGAGCCTGGTCGTACTTGTTCGAAATCTCCTTAACTCGGGTTCCGTCCAGTCGAGAAACCCAACGCTGGTCGAAGACGGCGTCCATGGTGACAACGCCTTCCATCTCACCAGAAATCGGGGCGATGTCGCTTTCCTGCAGAACACCAGCTGTCCGGGCAGCCTCCAAGGCGTTGGCCGAGATTGGATCCCAGCCACCAAAGACCAGGTCATCAAGCGAGGCAATCGGGGCGAAGTCCCGGATCAGAGGGTTGTTGCTCTCTTCGCGCTTGCCGATGCGAATATGCGCATTCTGACTCACGGAACCGAGCGGGGGCTTGCCCTCGGCTCGAGCGGCGAGAACGCCAGCGATGAATGTGGATGCCACGGCGCCGAGTCCTGGAGTCAGGATTCCAAGCTTGCCGGTAGCGGGTGCAATGTCCAGTGCTTCAGCCATACCACCAGAATAAACGAAGTCGGTACAACTATCCTGGACAATTCAGTAATACTTAATAAATATGTCCTCAGTACGCCAGATTCGCCCACCCCAAGTCACCATTCAACAGTTGGATTATCTGGTCACCATCGCCGACTCATCAACATGGGCTAACGCTGCCGCCCGGCTCGCAGTCTCGCCGTCCGCTCTTAGCCAGGGCATCGCCGAACTTGAACGACGAGTTGGTATCAAGCTTTTTGAACGAGTCGGCCGGCGTCGGGTCCTTGCCCATTCTTCTGGCCCGGTTCTTGACTATGCCCGCTCAGTCATTGCTCAAAGCCATGACCTTCGGCGCTGGGTTGATAACCAGACAAGTGGCGCTGGCGGCCTGTTACGAATCGGGATGGTCGACGCCGCTGCTCTTCACTACTACTCCAATACCTTGCGCAATTTCCGAGCCCAGTTTCCAGCCATCGACCTGCGCCTAAATGTGGCCCCCTCCGCTCCATTACTGCGTCAGGTCCAGCGAAACGAATTGGACTTGGCTGTGATTGTCCAACCCACCGAGCGCCCAACCGACATCAGCTTCGCTCCACTGGTTGAAGATCCGCTGGCCATTTACCGACCCAAGGGACCGATCTCTGAACCGGACCCGCCTCGATCAAAATCAGCAACCTCGGTCGAATCGGACTGGGGGCCGTGGGTCGGCTTTCCAGCATCCTCACACACCCGGTCTCAGATCGCCGAGCATCTGGAGGCTCGGGGTATCCGCTATCAAGTCGTCGCCGAATCGAACCAGCCAGACGTGCTCTGTGAGATGGTTCGTCTTGGTCTTGGGTGGACGGTCTTACCCATCGTCCAGGCCGAAGCTGGCGAGCGTCCGCTCACCCGAGCCGAGGACAGTATCCTCTTCCAACGATCACTGATTGCGGTCAGCCGAACGAATGCTCTCCCCCACCCGATGGCCGACGAACTTCTCCATCGACTGTCCGCTGACTCCGTCACCAAATCGCCGACAGCGACAACCTAGGCTTCCACCATGACCATCACCTACGCCGATGACGAGGTCGTATCCATCAAGGACCTCGTCACTCTCTATGAAGCGGTCGGCTGGCTCATCTACGCCGCCGATCCCGATGCCTTGGCCCGAGCCGTCGATCGTTCCAGCTATGTCGTCACAGCCAGAAATGACGGGGGCGAGCTGATTGGCCTGGCTCGCTGTCTCAGCGACGATGTGTCTGTGATGTATCTGCAAGACGTCCTGGTCCACCCCGACCTACAGCGCCAAGGTGTCGGCAGTTACCTGGCCCAGGTCTGCCTGACCCACTTCGCCCACGTCCGCCAGAAGGTGTTGCTGACCGATGACGACCCCGCCCTTCGGCTCTTCTCTGAGAGTCTCGGCTATTCCAACGTGGCCGAGCTCGTGACGTCGGGGCTACTGGCTTACGTCCAGATCTCCGGCGTCGAACTCCGCTAGCTATCCGACAACGAATCTGCACTATCTGATGGAGCACGACTTGGATCAAAACACCATCGTTGCCGACACGTCGCACCAGGGCCCCTATCTCAGCAAATAGGGTCGGAGTCGGGCTGTGAGACTAGAGTCCATCGGGTGGCGTACTCGGTGGGCGTAGACCTTGGGACAACCTATACCTCTGCAGCCATCGCCGATGAGTCAGGCGTGCGAATGGTCAGCCTCAGCCACGACGGGATAGCCGTCCCCTCAGTCATGGCAAGAACGACGGACGGATTTGCTGTCGGGGTGGAAGCACTGAGTGTTGCTTCGGCCACTCCGTGGACCGTGGCCCGTGAGTTCAAGCGGCGGTTCGGCGACCCGACCCCGATGGTTGTGGCCGACCAGGCCTACTCACCCGTTCAGCTAATGTCGGAACTGTTGTCATGGGTTATTGACCGGATCAGCACCATGGAAGGCTCATCGCCAGAAATGGTTTCGTTGACTCACCCGGCAACCTGGGGGAACTTCAAGAAGGAGCTTCTCCACAGTGTTGCCGACGGAGCTGGCCTCGACCAGGTACAGCTTCTTACTGAGCCCGAAGCCGCGGCCATTCACTATCACGAACGAACTCGCATCGAAGACGGCAGCCATGTTGGTGTGTATGACCTTGGCGGGGGAACCTTTGACGCCACCATTGTTGGCCGCCAAGACAACGAGTATCAATTGCGCGGCCGTCCAATGGGAATTGACCACCTTGGCGGACTCGATTTCGATGCCATCGTCTTTCGCTACGTCGTGTCAAACATCCTGCAACACTATGACTCGCTTGACCAGGACGATGCTGAAGCATTGCGCGCCGTGGCCCGGCTCCGAGAGGAGTGTGTCCGAGCCAAGATTGCCCTCTCTTATGACACCAAGGCAGTAATTCCGGTCATCCTTCCGGGTCTCGTGACCGAAGTACTCCTCCAACGGCGCGACTTTGAGAATGAATGCAAACCGCTGATCGACCGAACAGTCATCGCTATGGTCGACGCTACTGAGAGCGCCGAACTCTCGCCGGCGGATCTCGACGCAATCCTTCTCGTCGGTGGCTCCTCTCGCATCCCCCTGATCAGCCAGCGACTCTCCGCAGCCCTCGGAGTCAAGGTCGCACTAGACACTCACCCCAAACATGCCATTGCGATGGGTGCGGTTCTTTCAACGCTCCAATCTGTTGGCTCGGAAGCACCAACGAGGCCTGACAAGCTTGATGACCGCGTTGTCGCCAAACCAGAATCAGACTCGGTTCCCGCGTCGGCAACGGTGTCATTGTCTGTTTCAACCGTTGAGACCCAGCAAGTTCCTGATCTTACGGTCTCCTTCGATCCAGCTACCGCCAGGAAACTCCTGGCCCAACGCTTTGCCGTGATTCTGAATGGTCCCCGTGCGGGAACAAGTACCGACCTACCTGAAGGGGTGACGATCTTCGGGCGATCACTGGATCAAAACGTGGTTGAGCTCAGCAATCCGTTGACTTCTCGGCGCCACCTGAGCCTCACTCGCACCGGCGTCAAAGTTGAGGCGCGGGACCTGGGGTCCACGAACGGCAGCCTGATCGACGGACAGCCACTCAGCAACCAACCCATTCAGGCCGAGCTCGGATCGATCTTGAATTTGTCAGGCACCCTGATCCTCATCGATGGGCCAGCCTCCAACCCAGGCTCTGTTGCAGCCTTGGCTGGTTCTTGGATACTGCCTGAGCCTCCTCCTCAAACGTTGGGAAGCAGACTCCTACGACGCGGCCACTCACAAGTTTGGGTCAATGAGTGCTTCGACCACATCCAACTTCTGGACTCGCTTACCCCACAGTTGGAACGGGCGCGGCGTTTTGAACAGCCATCGTCTGGCCTGTTGAAGTTCTGGTCCAAGGAGTTCCCTGAGCGCGTCCTGGCCAAGCGCCCTGACGATCCCGCGTTTGGTTCTGTCGTTGTCGGCTACCAAGATCAACCGACTGTCTTTGACCTGTCCTTACCTCTCGGCGCGCCCCAGTCAGCTTCTCGACAAATTCGCCAGCGCCTCGAACCTCATTCGGTTCATTGTCTCTCACCAATCCAGCTGCCAATCCTCGAAGGCACAACCATCATCGCCAGCGGCGAGACAGTGGGCAGAGAACTCCTGGGGTCAATCCTCTACCAGCTCGAAACTCATCATGTTGGGCTCGGTGTTAGAACCTTCGGGCTTGGCTCAAGGCGTCCACCACACCCCTCTGACAAGAGCATCGCCATCATCAACTCCAGCGGTCTCACCGCCGCTGATGCCAGCGAGGTCGATCGCGCAATCAAGGTATCGACCGGCGTTGTCTGGCTCGTGACCTGCTTCAATGATGCCTCCTATTGGGACCGGCGAATCCTCATCGACTCCAATGGTGCATTACTCACCAAAACACCACAGGATCAACCCGAACCATTTGTTCCTGCCACCCTGGGAAGTGTGTCGTCCTAATTCGCCCAAATCAGGAAGAAATCACCGGGATCCGAGTGCGGTGACTCGCCCGACTCGTGACATCAACCAGGTCGCCCAATAGATACTGGGTTCTTCCCTCCGTGACCAGAATGTCGGCGAAGGTACCAACTCGCAGCGGCTCAGAGGCAAAGTGGATCAGCTTGTTGTTGGCAGTTCGTCCGGTAAGAACCTCTGGGTTCTTCTTCGATGGACCTTCCACGATGACCTCTTCCACCCTGCCAACACGGGCAACTGACCTTGCCAGGGCCGAGCGCTCGATTACTGTGCGGAGCCGGGCATATCGATCCTTCACTTCCTCAGGATCACAGAACTGGTCCTGCATCTCGGCCGCCTCAGTTCCCGAACGGGGAGAGAAGACAAAAGTGTAGGCATTGTCGTACTCCGCCGCAGCTGCAACCTCAAGCGTCTGCACAAAGTCTTCCTCCGTCTCACCAGGGAACCCGACAATGATGTCAGTGGTGATGGCGACATCACCAATGATGTCGCGAGCTTGGCTCAGCTTCTCCAGGTAACGATCACCGGTATAGCCACGGTGCATCTGAGCCAGAATTCGGTCCGACCCGGACTGGAGGGGAAAGTGGAGGTGGGGGGCAACGGACTCGGTCTGAGCCATGGCTTCGTACACGTCTGGGGTCATGTCTTTGGGGTGAGGACTTGTGTAGCGCACACGCCGGATCCCCTCGATCGCTCCAACCTGACGAAGCAGGTCGGCGAACATTGGCCGCAGTCGGACGTCTTGTCCTGACTGCCTAGCGGCAATAGCAAGGTCACGACCATAGGAGTTGACGTTCTGACCAAGCAGGGTGATCTCAACTACCCCTTCACCGGCGAGCCGCTGGGCCTCTTCGACAATGTCCTCTGGCGATCGACTGATTTCTCGCCCACGAACGGAGGGCACGATGCAAAAAGCGCAGGAGTTGTCGCAACCAATCTGGATGGTCAACCAGGCAGCGAAGTCGGTTTCTCGTCGTGCGGGTAAGGCCGAGGGAAAGGCTTCGGCTTCATCAAGCGCAGCCTCTTCGTAGAACTCTGACAGTGGGCCGGTGGCCCTTGCCTCAGCCATGAGGGCTGTTGCCCGATGCACATTGTGGGTGCCGAACACGACATCGACGTGACCAGCCTTTTGCTGGATCAGATCCCGATCTTTTTGTGCCAAGCAACCACCAACGACGATCTGCAGGTCGGGCTTGGCCGCCTTCAAAGCCTTCAGGTTTCCGAGCGCTCCGTACAACTTGTTGTCGGCGTTCTCTCGGATGCAGCAGGTATTGAGCAGAACAACATCGGCGTCGGCTTCATTGTCGGTTGGCTCATACCCCTCCGAATCCAAGAGTCCGGCGATGCGTTCTGAATCATGTTCGTTCATCTGGCACCCATAGGTGCGAAGCAAATACCGCTTAGTCACCCAGCCAGGCTATTGGCCAAGCGACTCGTGCGGACACAGGGTCTCCCAAGTCGATTGCACAGCTGGGCATTCAAGCTTCCACTGGCAGAACGGCTCTGGGACCAGAGCGGGCTTAGCGAACGAGGAGAACTGGAATAGGAGCTCGACGAGCCAACTTGGTCGAGATCGATCCCAACAGGCCTTCGAACCGGCCAAGTCCAAGCACACCAATACACAGGATCTCGGTGTTGTGTTCTTCGGCAACCGCCAAGATTTCGTCAACAACATTTTCCGAGCCTCGACACATTGTGCTCACATTGGCAACACCCAGAGCCTCAATCGCATCCGCCATCGGCTGGGTACGCTCGGCCCGCTGATCTTCCACATAGCGAGCAATCATGGCATCATCACCGATCCAGCCAGTTTTTGGCCGCGGGTCCGAAGCCTGAATGCCGTATTCGACTCCACCCGGATTGGCCGGAGAGTCCAGGCCACTGGCGACCCGCATGGCGTCCAACAATTGTCGAGGAATCTCTACCACCGTCAGGACAAGAACCTCACCATCTGGTCCCGCGATGGAAGCAGCAAGCGGAGCTGCCTTGGCCGGATCGAGACTGCCGTCAGTTGCAACAATGACCTTCATAGGTGGTTCCTTTGTTCGCTCCTCTCATTCGAGACAAGTGATGCTCAGCCTATGCGATCCCCCCGCTGATGGCTGGAGCATCCAGAACAACAACCGAGTTGGTCAGATCCAATTGGCCAGCCGGGATCGATTGATCACAGCGGAGGAGCTTCTTCACCGCGTCAGCTTTCGTCGGCCCAGCCACCAGCCAGAGGACAAGAAGGGCACGTTCCAGCATTGGCCGCGTCATCGTCAGACGTCGAGTGCCCTGGTAGAAACCCGTTGTCCCGATATCTCGGTCAACGACTCTCAAGATTGGATCGTCGGGAACCAGCGAAGCGGTGTGGCCATCGCCGCCAAGACCCAGGTGGACAAGATCCAGCGTTGGTGGGCTACCGGTGATGTCTGAAAGCTGCTCAAGAAACTCATTTCCAGCAGCGACAAGATCATCCTCCTCAACTGGCAGAGGGATCCAAGTCACCGGCAGCTCGCTGAAGGCCGCTCGTAACCCAACGATGTTTCGGTTACCCGAACCCATTGCTGCGATTCGTTCGTCGACCTGGGTCAGGGTCACTCGATCCCAGGCGAGCTTTCGCGTTGCGAGCTCGGCCAACACAGGAGCTGGAGTCGTGCCTCCACTCAGGGCTACCGTGCATCGCTCTTGCCGGCACAAAACCCCATCAATGGCATCGGCAAAGAGGTCCGCAGCACGCACCGCCCAATCCTCAGCAGCGAAGACTGCGACGCGATGCACCCCAACCCGCGAGGCCAACGACACAGCCAACTGCTGGCTCACCTCTTCGTCCACGCCGACCTCAACCCTTCATGCCCGCCCAATGGCTTCCCACCAGGCCGCTCCACCAATCAAGGCGGCGTCATCCCCGAGCGCGGCCTCGACCACACCCACCGGCACTTGAGAGGGGCCGTAGTCATCAATGTGTTGGCGAACTACAGGGAGAACAAGATCACTGTTCATGCCAACTCCCCCACCGATAACAACAAGCTGGGGAGTAACGACCCAACACAAGTTCACAATGCCAAATGCTGCGGCTCCAATGGCGGAAGTCCACACCTTGGTTGCCAAGTCATCGCCACTTCGAACCCGTTCAACCAGCTCTGCCCCGCCAATGTCAAGGCCAGCTCGGCTCGCGGCCAAACTCAGGGCAGATCCCGACCCGAGGCCTTCCACCGTCCCGTCTTTGCCCTGCGCACTCATCACACGGTCGACAATGGAGTGCCCGATCTCACCACCAGAAAAGCGGCCGGCCAAAAGCTTGCCGTTGAGCACAACACCAGCGCCAATACCAGTTGAGATGGTGACGTAGACAACATCGCGACATCCCTTTCCTGCACCAAAGGTTGCCTCGCCGACCGCCGCAAGGTCGGCGTCGTTGGCCATACTCACACGCAAGCCGGAGCGTTCAGACAACCAGTCAGCGTTCAGGCGGTGAATCCAGCTTTGGGGAAGGTTGGGTGCGGTCAGCAGACTTTGAACGTCATAGTCAACAACACCAGGGACCCCGATCGATGCTTGGATGGCTCCCGTGTCGCTCGCGACCGTTTCCATCAGACTCAGCAGGGTTGTAGGTTCTTCTTCGTCTTGGGGTGTGTCTTGTTGGCAGCGACGGAGAATCTCGCCGTCAGCAGACACCAGTGCGGCTCGAAGATGGGTTCCACCCAGATCGACGACAACGGAGGGCTCACTCATTCCACTGAGCCTTCCCGATACTGTCCCACCAGATCCTGTCCTTCCGGATGGTTCGCTCCATAGGGGTAACTTTGGACAGGTACTGGCGAGTCGATCACTGGCTGCACGATACGCCACGCAGCATCGACCTGGTCTGAGCGAGCAAAGAGCTTGCGGTCCCCGACCAAGGCATCACCAATGAGTCGGTGATAGGGACTGGGACCAAATTCCATGCCACGGTGGTCCACTTCCAAACTCACGGTTTCACTCAGAAGCTTGCTTCCCGGCTGCTTGGCTTGCATCTCAAACTCGATGATGTCATTTGGCTTCATCACGAACCGAAGCCGATTCGGCTCCGGAGCACAACTGGCATCGGTAAAGAGCGGTCGAGGTGGTCGAGTGAACTCGATTACGGCCTCGGTGACGGTCTCGCTCATCGCCTTGCCCGTTCGAATAATCCAGGGGACCCCAGCCCAGCGCCACGAGTCAATCTCACATTCCAACGAGATGAAGGTCTCGGTATCAGAGCCCTCAGCTACGCCTGCCTCATCCAGAAAACCTGCGTACTGGCCCCGCCAGACCTTGTT
>JAJRQY010000098.1 GCA_024280015.1 Actinomycetes bacterium | reverse complement strand
CGTGGCCACCGTCGTTACCGCACTGGCCGGAGAGGCACCCAAGATCTTGCTCTTCCCCGGCTTGTTCTTGTTAGGGCTCGGCTGGAGTTTCGCCATGGTCTCTGCCAGCGCCCTCTTGACCGAACCCCTCCAAGAAGAGGACAGAGTCGGGGTACAAGGCACGGCTGACCTGTTGACTTCCGGGGTGAGCGGTTTGGCCGCCATCGGAGCAGGTTTCATCTTCGATATGACTGGCTACCACGTTCTGTCGCTCGTCGGCACCACTGCCTCTGGCCTCCTTCTTGTCGCCAGCTTTGTGGTCCATCGAACCAACACGGCACGAACGTCACCATTGGAGCCTTAGGTGCGTCGGTCCCAATAATCACTGACAACCCAACGCATGATCTTGGTTTCCACGTCATAGGACAGGGCCAGATCATCAACCGACATCCCGCCATGGATGTGACCGGTCACATCGGGAGATCCTTCAACTAGTTCGTCACGAACAGTCACATAGTTCACCGCCCGTGACACGGTTGCTTGGGAACACCCCCACTTGCTCGCCGTCTCGCGCTGGGTCAATCCCGAGGCTCGGTCCGCCGCCAAGGAGACATAGTCATAGCTCACTCCACGTCGACGGTCTTTGGAACCGGCCCTCTTGGAGCCACCAGTTCGGCCGCTTCCCTTCAGTTCCAGCAGTGCACCATCACTCATGGCCAGTGAACGCGTCACCAGCTGCTGATGATCGATTCGACCGGCAGCTTCGGCAACAACACTCCACAAGCGATGTGCTGCTTCGAAGTTGCGATCCTTGTGGGAGGACTCAGCCGCTCGACGAAGGTCGCCGAGAACAAGCACACCGTCGGATCGAGTGAGGTCAAGATCGACGGTGATTGCGCTGCGGTACATGCTTCCCTCGATCGGGGCAAGACTGAGCCGGCCTCGGGCCGGAGAATCAGTCGATAAGGGATTCACCTCCGAGCGTTCTTTCTGTACTGCTGAGTCGGTCACCATGCTCGCATCCTTCGCTTCTTCACGGACTTATCGCAACCAAGACGATCCGCATCGGGGTTCGCATCAGGGTTGTGTTTACCTCTTCGGCCGCCAAGCCGAATGGTTGAGCTGCTGGCGCAACTAGGCCACATGAATGCTTTTCCCGAGGTTCTCCACGAATTTGTTCAGCATGCCCGAATCGATGCCGATGGACTGTGCATGTCAGACCAGGCCACCAAGGCGCTGCCAGCCGTCATCCCTCGACCGCCGGCCAAAATTGCAGAACTCAACATTCCGACAGCCATGGTCGAGGATCTGTTCATTCGCCGACTCCACCTTGAGCGGACGTCGAACATTCATGATGTCTCTACCGCTCTGGGCATCCGCATGTCCATCGGCCGCGAACTGGCCGAAGATCTGCGAACCAGGCAAATCCTTGAATACCACGGCATGGAAGGCCGCGACTATCGGATCGGACTAACCCAGCAGGGTACGAATGTGGCTCTCAGCCGCATGACCCAGTCCACCTACGCCGGGGTGGCGCCGGTGTCCTTGGCCGACTACACCGAACGAATCTGGGACCAGAAGACCGAAATGCTCATCAATCGGGAGACGATTCGATCAGCTTTTGGCGACATGGTCTTGGAGGACGATCTCCTGGACCAGCTCGGACCAGCCTTCCTCGCTGACGGCGCCATCTTCTTGTATGGCCCCCCTGGCACCGGCAAGACCAGCCTGGCTGAGCGGATGATTCGCATCTATGACGATCGAGTCCTTGTGCCTCGGGCGGTTGCCGTTGACGGCCAAATCATCAGTGTCTATGACGGAGCAGTCCACACCGCAGCACCAGAACAACCGGCAGATCTTGACCCACGCTGGGTGCTTTGTGACCGACCAATAGTTCTAGTCGGCGGTGAACTCACCATGAAGATGTTGGAACTGGATTTCGATCCCATCAGCGGAACCTATACCGCACCAATCCAGATGAAGGCCAACAACGGGATCCTGGTCATTGATGACTTTGGCCGCCAGCAGGTTTCGCCCGGCGAACTTCTGAACCGGTGGATTGTCCCATTGTCCCGCGATATTGACTTTCTCAAGCTGGCCAGCGGAACCAAGTTCACCGTTCCCTTCGAGCTCAAGTTCGTTGCTTCCACCAACCTTGACCCTTCGGATCTCGGCGATGACGCATTCCTTCGTCGCCTCCGAAACAAGGTGTATGTTGGCCCGATTACCGCTAACGCGTTCAACTGGATCCTCGTCCGTGTAGCGCAAGCAAGTGGTATCGAGGTAACGGCGGAATCAGCCGAATACCTGCAATCCATCGCTATTGAACACATCGGCGAACTCCGGCCCTATATCGCCATCGACTTCCTGGAGCTGATGGCTGGAATCGCCACCTATGAGAACCGTGCCCGCAAGCTGGACCGGTACATGATTGACCGTGTTGCTCGGGTCTACTTCTTTGTGAAGGACGGGCCCTCCGAAGGGTTCAGCCACACCATCAATACCGACCCCCTAGACAGCCGCAACGCCGTACAAACCGATGGATCCGTGCACCAGCCGGTCCGGAGCCCAGACATGGTTCCACCAGCCATGCCGGCCGCCCAGGGTGTCGAGGACTTGATCGAACTTGGGGCAATGCCAGCCGACTAGGTGCTGGCCCGGTGAGGTATCAGCCAGGTAGGCGACGCAGACGCTACTGGCAAGAGATTCAGGCGTCGTTGACTTGTTAGTTGGCCAGCAGGCGCGGAGTTTCTTCTGTCAACTCCATCATCTCACCACAGTTGCGGCAGGATCGTACGAGACTCGTTTTGGAGCCAACAGGGATGAGTTGACGATGATCGTTCTTACTAGCGGACATTCCGCAGCTGGGGCAGGTAATACGTGGCATGAGGGCACTCTTCGGTTTCAGCCTGCGTTCTCCAAACGGTGCACATGGGCAAGATCACACGCCAACGACCGGTTTCTGACGCAGGGGCATCAAATGGTTCTGCGTACTCCATCGGCAGGAGGCGCGCCGACATGAGCCAAACGGCCCACATTTCCATCTAGCTTTGCAGGAATGGGAATGTTGCTACCGGAAGCTATTGAAGACTTCTTCCTGGCTCGCCGGCCGAAAAAGCACTCAAAACACACGGTAGATGCGTATCGACGCGACTTCCGCACCGTACAGAGACAGCTTGGCATAGTCCTGGAACGACAGGTCGAAGAAATCCAGGTCACCGATCTGGACGTCCGCACCCTGCGTCGAGCTTTTGCTGGAATCTCTCATCAGTCCGCGGCAACGATTTCTCGAACCTGGTCAACCTGGAACCAGCTCTTTACCTTCCTGGTGTCTGACGGAATCTTGCAAGGCAATCCCATGGCGGCAGTAGAGAAGCCGCGTGTGCCAAAGAGCCGCCCTAAGGCCATAACCGGTGAAGACAGCATCTCGCTGCTTCTCCAGGTTGCAGCCCGCGGCCGAACCGGCGCCCGTGATCCCTGGCCCGAGCGGGATCTGGCCATCATCGTCACCCTGGTGACATGCGGCCTACGCCTCACGGAGCTGCTTGAATTGCAAATACGTTCCATCGATGGCCCAAGTGGCGATCGCGTCATTGGGGTTCGAGGCAAGGGCAACAAGGAACGAACCGTGCCAATCGAACCCGAAGTCGAACAGGTCATTGCCGGCTATATCGAGACAAGGTTGCGACGCTTCCCCGGACGGATCGCCGCAGATGCTCCACTCTTTGTGGCCAATTCTGGCCTTGGCATGAAGCGCGGCGGACTCCAATACCTCGTTGAGTGCTTGTACCGAGAGGCCGGCATCCGCAGCCGTGTTCCCGCCGGAGCCCTTGTTCATGCGCTTCGGCATACTTTTGCCACCAGTCTGGCTCGAAATGGAGCGACCGGAACCGAGCTGCAGAAGCTGCTTGGGCACGAGTCCCTAGCGACCACCCAACGCTATGTTGACGCCTCTGCACGAGAGGTCAGATTGGCAGCACGATCCAACGATGCATACCGCGCCCTACGCGATGTATTGCCCAATGACTGAGTCCACGAAGAAGTACTCATGCGATTTGACCGTCTTCTGGTCGAAAGGGTTGGTTTCCTAGCAAGTTCTCGGGCACCCTTTCCGTCGCTCCACCAAGAAACACAGGTGAAAACTATGGCTACCCGCATTGAAATCGAACTCACCAGTTCACGAGACGATGGCACATGGACTTGGCGTGCCGCGGGTGCACGACAACCGAAGGGCGATCTCGCCGGGTCACTCTTGTATGAGGGTGCCCAAGTTGGCGACATTTGTAAGATCGATGCCGACATTCTGATGGACGGGATTGACGTTCTTTCCGTCACCCCTCCAAAGCGGCAGCGGAGTCGAATGGACGATGTCCTGGAGATGAAGACCAAGCAGTATCGCGACGACGAACTGGTCACCGAAGTCCGTGCCTCACGATCCAAGGGGGGACGCGACGGTGGTCGTGATGGTGGCCGCAAAGGCGGTCGTGGCCGCTCCGGTGGACGCGATGGTGGTCGTGGCCGTTCCGGTGGACGCGACGGCGGGCGCGACAAGAAGCCCTCTGCTGCCGAATTGCGTCCCAAGCCAAAGCGTTTGCGCCCTCGTCGCACCCATCGCGATGCGGTGCTGGCCGAGGTCGCTCCAGAGCACCAGCCAATCGCTGAGCAAGTCATGCGAGGCGGGATTCCCGCCGTCCGGACCGCGATTGAGAAACAGAACGCCGAGGCCAAGGCTGAAGGCAAGCCCGAGATTCCAGTGGAAACCGTTCTCGCCATCGCCGATCCCCTCGTACCGAAGCTTCGTACTGCGGAATGGCGTGACCGCGCCGACTCAGCACTCTCAATTCTTGATGAGCTGGATCTTCGCGATTTGCGATCGGTAGTTGTTGCCTCTGATGCCGCCGCTCGTGATGAAGAGACCCGGGCTCTAGCCGAGCAGCTGAAGGCTGGGTTGAATGAACGGATCGAGAAAGATCACAAGCAGTGGCTTACCGACATCCAAGAAGCGATGACCGATGGCCGCACCGTACGTGGCCTTCGGTTGAGCAGTCGCCCGGTCAAGGCTGGTGCTCCTCTTCCTCCTGAGCTGGCCGATAAACTTGCCGCAGCTGCTTCAGCTTCGCTCAACGCCGAGATCACTCAGGATCGTTGGGCCACGGTTCTTGACGCCGTCGCCTTCTCTCCGATTCGGAGCGCAGTCACTCCGGCCGGCTACCCGGCCGAGCCCAACGAAAAGCTCCTGGAAGCCGTTCGACGGGTCGCCGATCGCATCTCGGTCATCGCCACGCACTTTGGCATTGATCCTGCCGAGGCGGCCAAGGCAAACAAGCGTCGCCGCCCTGCCCGAAAGAAGAAGTCCGGTGGAGCGAAGATTCCTGCTCCGGGCCAGGTCGTGCCGAAGAAGGATCAGCAAAAGAAGGATCCCAAGACCGAGCCTGTTGCCACGGAGACTCCTGCTGAGGAGCCAACCACCTCCACAGAGCCAGCCAACACGCCTTCGCCTGCTGATGCTGAAGTAGCTACCACAGAGGCCGCACCGGAGCCAGAAGCCGCGGCACAATCGGAAGCCGCGCCGGAACCAGAAGCCGCGCCGGACCCAGAAGCCACAGAGCCGGTGAGCACGCCGGAACCAGAAGCCACGCCGGAACCAGAAGCCACGCCGGACCCAGAAGCCGCTGCACAATCGGAAGAACCTAAGGCCGAGTAACGGGCGAGAGCTGCTTGGAGACAGTTAGCAGGCGGGCCTTCAGGCCAAAGCTCTCAAAGAAGTTCTTGGTGTGTCGATCCCCGGGCAGAGCCAGGGAGTCGATGACGCTGCAACCATCAGCAGAACACTTCTCCACCAGAAGATTCATCATGGCTTCCCCGATTCCGATGCCTCGAGCAGCCTCCAACACGACGAGGGCATGCACTCGGGCAAGCTTTGATCCATCGGGAAGGTCTTCAATCTGCGCCAGGCCGTAGCCCAAGATGCATCCCAAGAACTCGCCGACAATCAGATGGCTATCGGTGCGCCCGAGAGCCTCACGGATCTGCTGGATATCCGTTCCCGCTATGCCCTCGCGTTGGAAAAACATCTGGCCGCCACGATGGGGACCCAGCTCAACCGCTATGTCCGCCGCCAGGCCGGCGATCAGCTCAAGATCACCAGGCTTTGCCGCCCGGGCAGACTCCACTAGCGCTCCAACTTGTCCAGCTTGCCTAGGACTGTCTTTCGTCCACGGGTCGCCACCTCGTAGGCGCGAACGCGCTTTCGTTGGGCTGCCGTGAGATCATCGAGCATTGGTACGATCTCACGAGCCTTTAGAGACTCATAGCCCGCAATCGGAACGGTTGGGGCCTTGGGGGGGCGCTGCGCGGTACCAGCACGCTTCTGAGGGCTCGTCAAGGGCTTAGGCGCACGAGGTTGGGCAGCAGCCTCTGAGTCAGCGGCCGGTTCGGTCGCTACTGGAGCCAAGCCAACAACTTGTCCGAACTCGGTCACCGCCTTGGCGAGGATGAGGGCGGCTTGGCCAATGGCATCGCCGACCATCTCGTCTACCGAGCTCCCCTCCTTGGCCACCCTTGCCTGGCCTTGTTTTGCCTTTTGCTGTCCCTGTTGGGATGCCATCTGGCCAAGAACTTTGGCGAGCTGAACCTGACTCCGCCCCCGCTTCACCAGCTGAGGGAGGACATCTTCGTACTCATAGATCAGCCCGACGGGGGCGTAGACCAGAAGTTCCATCAGTTGATCGATAGGATTTTTGGACTCAGGAGTTGGGGATCCGGACCCCGCCTCACTCTGGTCGGATGCGGAGTTCTCGTCGGCCATGTCATCTCTCGCAATACTGTTAGCAGCGATCCTGGTCTTGTGTGACTTAGGAGATCCGCTGTAGGCGAATCACCAGTATTACATGTCCAGAGGCTGGTGCG
>JAJRQY010000097.1 GCA_024280015.1 Actinomycetes bacterium | reverse complement strand
TTCTGGTTGATAATCCGCATGTGAAGATCCATCACACGCCGACTCATTCGTCATGGTTGAATCAGGTTGAACTGTTTTTCTCGATTTTGCAGCGGCGGTTGATCAAGAATGGTGAGTTTGATTCGGTTGATGAGCTTGCTGATCGGATCATTGAGTTCATTAATGCTTATAACAAGAAGGCGAGGCCGTTCCGGTGGACTTATGATGGCCGGCCGTTAGCCGCGTAAGTCATAATGATTAACGCGCGGGCCCACTAGCAGCCAAATCAGTGGCTCAAGCCCGTTGACATCGTGAGAACTACCTATGCCCCCTGCCGTTCGGCCTATCGACTGGACCGCGCCACGGTTGTTACTGTTTTGCGATGCGAGAGATTCGAAGCCTTTGTGTATATTGCGGCTCCTCAACAGGAACAAACCCGCACTACGCCGAAGCAGCAATCGAATTGGGCCAGATGATGGCCGACAACGATATCGAGCTGATTTATGGCGGAGGGGCCGTTGGTTTGATGGGCGTGATAGCTGACACGGTCCTAGATGCTGGTGGCCGGGTGACTGGCATCATCCCCGCCCACCTCTTTCCGCGGGAGGTCGCTCACGCTGGTTTGACTGATCTGCTCGAGGTCGCAACAATGCATGAACGCAAGGAAGAAATGTTCCGCCGTTCCGATGCCTTCATTGCCCTACCCGGTGGTTTTGGCACCATGGAAGAGCTAACCGAGGTCACAACCTGGTCTCAAATTGGTCTCCATGTGAAGCCAATCGGCGTACTCAACGTCGACGGGTATTATGACCTTTTCCTTGCCTGGTTGGACCGAGCGATCGAGGATGGTCTGCTTAAGCCGTCAAATCGGGACTTCATTATCGACCGGGAGAAGCCCGTGGATCTAGTCGATGCATTGCTAGCGGCCAAGATCAATAGTGAACCAAAGTGGATCAACTTTGACATGTAGTTGAGCGGCGGGGGCCCTTCACAGTTGACCAAGCGCCGCGACCAAGCCTGTTGTAGCGTCGAACCGTGGACCTTCCAGTGAATCCTCCGGTCAAGCCAATGCTGGCTAAGGCGGTTGCCGGCATTCCTGATCGCGACGATGTGGTTTTTGAACCAAAGTGGGATGGTTTTCGTTGCATTGTCTTTCGAGATGGTGATGAGATCCTGCTGGGTTCTCGAAACGAGAAGCCGCTGACCCGCTACTTCCCCGAGATGGTCGCTCCCCTGCTCGCCTCCTTGCCGGACAAGGTCGTGATTGACGGCGAACTCATTCTGGTCACAAACAATCATCTGGATTTCGATGCACTGCAGCAACGGATCCATCCGGCGGAGAGTCGGGTTGCGATGCTGTCGCAGTCCACTCCCGCTCAATTTGTTGCCTTTGACTTACTAGCCATTGGCGACCAAGACATGCGGACAGCTCCCTTCTCCGAGCGCCGGGCCGCCCTGGTGAACGCGCTTGGAGACGCTGGACCGCCGATCCATCTAACAAGGTTGACAGCCGATAAGGCTGAGGCGGCCCAGTGGTTTGTCGACTTTGAAGGAGCAGGTCTTGATGGCCTGATCGCCAAGCCAACCAGTGACCCGTATCTGGAAAACAAGCGAGCCCAGCTCAAGATCAAGCATGTTCGTACTGCCGACGCGGTGATTGCCGGGTACCGCTGGCACAAGGACGGGAAAGGGGTTGGCTCCCTGCTCTTGGGCTTGCACGACGATGAGGGCGAGCTGCACCATGTTGGGGTTGCCGCCAGCTTTACCGCCAAACGCCGGGCCGAACTGGTGGATGAGCTTGCCCCCTTGACCAGCGGGGCGTTGTCCAACCACCCGTGGAAGGGTTGGGGCAGAGCACAGCCAGAGGACACCGCGCAGCCTGAGGACACCGCACAGCCAGAGGACACCGCCCAGCCAAACTCAGGCACTTCGGAGGTTCGCATGCCGGGGGCTCCGAATCGTTGGAATGGCAAGAAAGATCACTCGTGGGTGCCGCTACGTATTGAGCAAGTGGTTGAAGTGAAGTACAACGCAACCCTGAATGGGCGATTCCGCGAAGTGACCCGATTCCTTCGCTGGCGGCCGGACAAGACACCGGCTCAGTGCACTTTTGATCAGCTGGAGGAACCCATTCCCGTCGGACTCGACACCGTTTTACTCTCAACCCCGCTCGCCAGCAAGGCAGCAGATGGCCAAGACTGAAGCGATCACCATTGAGCTGGCGGGCCGAGAAGTTCGCGTCTCAAGCCCGGACAAAGTGTTCTTCTCCAGACAGGGCGAAACCAAGCTTGACCTCATCAACTACTACCGGGCCGTCGAAGAACCGCTGCTACGAACAATGGGTGGACGTCCAACCTTGATGCAACGATTCCCCGATGGGGCATCAGGAAAGTCGTTCTTTCAGAAACGGGTCCCAAAGGGCGCCCCCGACTGGCTGGAAACGACCGTAGTCACGACACCGAACGGCACTGAGTCCAATGCCATGGTGGTGGCCGATATTGCCCATGTTGCCTGGGCCGTAAATTTGGGTTGCCTTGGTTTCCATCCCTGGCCCTACCTGGCCGCAATACCCAAATTTGCTGACGAGCTACGCATCGACCTCGACCCTTCACCCGGTATTGACTTCGACGACATTCGCGCTGGCGCCCAGCGGGTCAGGGAGCTGTGCGATGAGCTAAGCATTCGCACCTTCGTCAAGACGACCGGCAGTCGAGGCCTCCATATCTATGCACGTTTGGAACCAAAATGGGATTCCTATGCGGTTCGGGCAGCATCGGTTGCCTTGGCCCGAGAGCTGGAGCGGCGCCACCCCGACACCATGACGGCCGCCTGGTGGAAAGAGGAACGAGGGGCCAGAGTCTTTGTCGACTTCAACCAGAATGCTCCTCACAAGACCGTGTTCGGAGCTTGGTCGGTCCGCGCCCGGGTTGGTGCTCAAGTATCGACACCAATCAGCTGGTACGAAGTGGCCTCCATCGACCCCAATTCTTTGACCATGCAGACTGTGCCGACGCGATTAGCCGCGACGGGAGATCCGTGGCTTGAAATGAACCATGATCCGCAGTCCATCCAGCCCCTCCTAGAGATGTCCGAGCGCGACATGGCCTCCGGAATGATGGATGCCCCTTGGCCACCCGTCTACCCCAAACAACCCAATGAGCCGCCGCGAGTTCCACCGAGCCGAGCCAGGTCAGATTCGGATTAAACGGCGCAGACTGGCTACTCCCGCTTCTCCTGTCCAGGTTCTGCTCTGACTCCCGGGCACAATCCAGCGATACGGTGACTCTTCCCTCCAAGGGCGGTAGTGCGGAAAGCCGTCTGACAGGGAACGGCCTACGGCAGTGCGGAAAGCCGTCTGACAAGAACCAGCGGAGGAAGCAGAATGCGGGGAGGCAGAGAGCGCGAAGTGCCAATACGGTTTCGCCAGCTCATGGTCGGCCTGACCTGGCTTCTCGTGTTGGTTGCAACCGTTCTTGCTATCAAAACCTGGCCGACGTCCACTCAGACCGGTCCAGGCGCAGCGCAGACCATGTCTGTACGCGTTGTCCGTAGCCAGCCTTGCACAGCTGGTTCCTTCGAAGAAGCCTTAGGGCGAGCCGGCGGCTTGGAATGCCAGGAGATCCTGGTCGAGGTTCTCAATGGAGTGGACTCGGGACAATTGGTCGCTCTCGACCCGCTTTTTGTTCCCTCATCAAGAGCGGCTGCATCAGAAGGACCCAGAGCATTGGTGGGAGGGACCTTCAAAGCGAACGAAGTTATTCAGGCCCGAGTCCTTGCTGATGAGTTTGGTACGACCTATTCCTACGTCGAGCGGACTCGCACTGTCGGACTGTTCCTTCTTGTTGGCTCCGCCATGGCCGCCGTCCTGGTGGCTGGCTATTGGTTCGGAGCTCGGGCTGTGGCCATCACCCTCGGCTCGGTTGCCGTCCTAGTCCTGTATGCAGTCCCAGCTCTCAACCAACCGAATGGTGACCAAGCATTCGCGGGGGTCATTGCCGTGGTTACCGCCGTCATGATCTTGGCATTGATTCTGGTCATGGACGGAGCAACCAAACTCCACAACCAGATGGTTTTCTTGGCATCAATTCTGACCACCTTGGTGATCATTGGCATCGGCCAAGCCTTCTTGGCCGTGACCAGGATCGGCGACCCTGTCTCGGCTGCCAGCCTGGTCCTCAACCCGAGCGGAACCGGTGCCAGCCAACAAGGCTTCGTCCTGCTGGGAACAGTGATTGCTTCCATTGTTCTCGTCCATTGGATCGCCACTCGCCAGGTGGCGTCGGTGATGACCGAAGCCAGCCTTCAGTCGACTGGTACTGACCAGAAGACAACTGCATCACTGTTCTTCGACTGTATTGGATCAAGCCAGCGCCAAACAGCCAATGGCATCAGCCTCTTTGTCTTGGCGTCGCTATCGGCGTCTCTTCCCCTGCTTGGTTTGTTTGCCAACAACAGCCTCACGACGGGTACCGCACTCAACAATGAGATGGTGGCAGCCACGCTGGTTCGAGTTTGCGCAGGGGTGCTTGGGCTGGTTCTTGCCAGTCCGATCGCTACTGGACTGGCGGCCCTCACCATCGGTTCACTTGCTCCGGTCTTCACGGCGAACCGCGGCGGCGAGGTTCTTGCCCCTCGGCCACCAATGCGACGCGAGCATTCTGGGTCGAACGAATCAGTTGGACCGGCTGGTCCCGGTCGACTGAGGGTTGGGCTAGATGATCTGTAAGGACCGGTAGAAGTAGGTCTTCTATCGGTCCTTTTTGCGCAGGCTCTTTTCGTACATGACCACTTCCTCGTCGGGGCCGTAGGGCCGACGACGGGCTACTTCCCTGAAGCCAAACTTGAGGTGAAAGCGGTGAGACGGCGGATTGTCAGGCTCGGTATTGACTTCGGCACAAAGCCACGAGCGACCAGAGTCGGTACCCCACTGTTGAAACTCACGGTACAACTTCTGACCCCAGCCCTGGCCCCGGCCACCTTCAATCAGAGCGATACGGTCGACGTAGGCAAAGGAGTCAAGACGATCGACGAACCAGGCGTAGTTGGAGCTTCCATAGGAGGTCGATTCTTCGCTGAGGCCGATCATGATGCCAACTACTTCTCCGTCTATTTCGACCACCTTGAAGAAGGGTGAAATCTCGACGAACAGAGCGAGTTTGTCTTCATCCATCGAGCCGACCTCGGGCACATTGCTGGCGTTGATTGCCAAAACGGTCTGAGCGTCGGAGGGGGCATAGTCACGAATCAATGGGTTCTCTCTTCTAGCTTCTTGGCCTTGGTTACCAGATCGGGTGCATCAAGCTCAGCGGCGATGGCGGGCAGTTCAGCAGTCGGGCCGCTCCATTGCAAGTCATCGACCGAAGCCGAAACGGGTGCAGCCATGTCGAGGGTGGCGATTCGGCGAAACAGTAGGGCATCATCCAGGTTGTCGGCCAGCGTCTTGGCCAACTTCGCTCCTCCGCGAACGGTGATATCCCATTGACCAGCAGCCAGCGGAATACCTTCGATATGGCCGTAGCGGGCCAGCACAACGCTGGATGATTTCGCTCCCCAGCCAGGCAAGCCGGGGAAACCATCGGCAGAGTCGCCCATCAGCCCGAGATAGTCCGGGATCGATTCTGGTGGAACACCGAACTTCTCGATCACATCGTCAACATCATAGATCTTTTCCTTACGACGGTCGAATAACAAGACCTTGCCTTGGCGAACACATTGGGCCATGTCCTTGTCCGGCGTACAAATGAAGACTCGGCCAACTCGAGGGTCCTTGGCCGCCATCGCGGCTGCGGCTCCCATGGCATCGTCAGCCTCATATTCGATCATGGCGTAGGTAACCAGGCCAAGAGCCCGCAGGCCGTCATCCAGCAGAGGGAACTGTTGCAAGATGTCCGGGTCCATACCGTCACCGGACTTGTAGCCCTCATACAGGTCGTTGCGGAACGATTCGATCACCGAGTCGGTGGCAACCGCAATATGGGTAGCACCGTCGTCCAGCATGGACAGCATGTTTCGCAAGACTGCTCGTGTCGCCCCTACTTCTCGACCAGCACTATTGAGGTGACCGGGTCGGCCAAAGAACTGGCGAAAGAGTTCGTAGGTGCCATCAACGAGGTGTACATCCATTGGCGTAGCCTATTGGCTGACCCCTGTGCTGTCTTCCGTCCGAGCGATCGATACCGCAACATCGGGAGAGCTTTCTGCGTTATCGGCCTCAGGTTCGCCTAACCTCTGTGACCGAAGACCCGATCAGCCGGAGGCCCCGTGTCAGCAGGTGGAAGTACCAAAGCAGTCGTTGCCGCTCTCATAGGCAACTCTCTGATAGCCGTCGCCAAGTTCGTCGCCTTCTTCATAACTGGCTCGGCCTCCATGCTGGCTGAAGCCATCCACTCGGTTGCCGACTCGGGTAACCAGGGATTGTTGTTGTGGGGCGGTAAGGCAGCACAGAAAGAGGCTGACGAAGAACACCAGTTTGGCTACGGGCGCGAGCGGTATTTCTGGTCCTTCGTGGTTGCCCTTGTGCTGTTCACTCTTGGCGCTGGGTTTGCCACCTTCGAGGGCATCTCCAAAATCCTCAACCCCCACGAGATTGAGAACCTGCCGGTCGCTCTTGGAGTGCTCGGCTTTGCCATCCTGGTCGAGGGCTTTAGCTTCAAGACGGCCGTTGTCGAAGCACGCCCACTCAAGGGTGATCTCTCATGGTGGCAGTTCATCCGGCGTTCACGAACCCCGGAGCTTCCCGTTGTCTTACTCGAGGACTTGGGGGCCATGATCGGCCTCGCCTTTGCCTTCAGTGCCTTGCTGATCGCTCACTTCGCCGAAGCCCCCGTCTGGGACGGTATTGGCACCTTGGGTATTGGCATCTTGTTGTTCTTCATTGCTTGCACCCTCATTGTTGAGATGCGCAGCCTGCTGATCGGCGAAGGGGCCCAACCCCGCGAGATGGTAAAGATTCGCGCCGCCATCAATGGCTCTGACCAGGTCAACCATCTGATCCACCTTCGGACCCAGCACCTTGGACCAGAAGAACTGCTCCTCGGAGCCAAGATCGAATTCGATCGCGGCCTCTCGATGCAGGAACTGGCAGCCGCCATTGACTCGGTTGAGGTCAGCATCCGTGAAGTGGTCCCCTACGCCAACCCCATCTATATCGAACCCGACTTTCGACGTGAGATGTCGGCAATGTCTGATGCACAGCCTGAGGAGAACTAGATCGTGAAAGCCAACCTGCCATGTTGATTGTTGTCTCCCCCGCCAAGTCTTTGGACTTCGAGACCCCGCTAACCACCAAGAAGTTCAGCGAACCAACCATGTTGGAACAATCGGCAGAGCTGGTTGAGATCATGGCCAAGAAGACCCCGGCTGATCTGTCCAAGATGATGAAGATCTCCTCCGCTTTGGGCGAGCTGAACTTCGAACGCTTCCAGGACTGGAGTGTTCCCTTCACCACCGACAATGCCCGGCCAGCCTTACTGGCCTTTAGTGGCGACGTCTATCTGGGAATGGACGCCCCAAACACCTTCTCCGAACGAGACTTCACCCACGCCCAGAAGATGCTGCGAATCCTGTCTGGCCTCTATGGAGTGTTGCGGCCGCTGGATCTGATGCAGGCCTATCGCTTGGAGATGGGTTCGACGGTAAAGACTCCGGCAGGCAAGACTTTGTATCAGTTCTGGGGTGATCAGATCACCGACTCGATCAATGCCGACATGAAGGACAGCCCGGGTGCGGCTGTCCTGATCAATCTGGCCTCCAATGAGTACTACAACGCCATCAACCCCAAGCGGGTTGAGGCTAAAATTATTGCTCCGGTCTTCCTCGATTCCAAGGACGGCGGCGACTACAAGATCGTCAGTTTCTTCGCCAAGCGAGCGCGCGGAACCATGGCTGGCTGGATCATCCAGAATCGGATCAAGAGCGCACGCGCCCTGAACCAGTTTGACGGCATGGGCTACCGCTATGACCCCGAGCGGTCCAGCCCCTCCCGCCCGACATTCATCCGCGAAAACGACGCCTAACCCAGCGGTCCCCTCGCCACACCTCGTCGACTTGGCACCGAGCTGATGTCGGATATGGATCGCCAGCGGTGCCAGTTCGGATTCTGAGAGGGAACTAGAGGGTGAACTTCATCTCGTTGACGAGGGCCCCAGGCATGTTCATCGAGCTGGTTGATCGCCGCTCATAGGACATCGCATCAAGCATCATCTCGCTCTGATCGGTTAAGCCAACCAATTGTTCACCCAGCAAGCTGTAGATGGTGTCGTCGAAGCGCATGACATTGATGGGGGCGACGATTTCTCCGCCCTCAACCCAGAAGGTAGCGAAGCGGGTGAGACCAGTGGTGCGACAAGCGGTGCGGTCCGAATAGTTGGTGTACCAAAGATTGCCAACATAGATCCCGGTCCCCAGCTCGGCCAGCACGCCAGCGGTTGGTACCGACCCGGCCGCAATGGCCAGCGATTCGGGCTGCTCACCAGTGTTGGCCCCATTTGTTTCGACCCCGTATTGGCGCGAGGAGCGAGCCGACACCAGGGTGCCAGAGTGGCGGCCGCCGCTGATCAGGTCGACCTTGTCCGGGCGAGCAAAGCCGAACTCACCAAAGCTGGCGGCTACACCGGCACCAGTGTGCTCACTGATGGAAACCTCGTCAGCCATGGTTTGGCCATCAGTCACCATCCGCAAGAGTGAGGTCTGTTTGGTTTCCATGGCCTGCAAGCCGAAGGCATCCCAAGACAACAGCCCCATCAGTTCACCGACGGCGGCTGGGGTGAGGAAGGAGCGATAAGCCCCAGGCTTGAGCACGACGGGTTCACGGTCTAGGGCACCGAGGTGACTGGCTGACTCGGCAACCTTCAACCCAAAGGCATCATCGGACCAGTCCATCCCGGCATAGAGGTTCTTGGCTGCCTTGTCGTCGCGAAGGTAGAAACTCCAGTCCAGATTGAAGGTTGAGCGTTGGAACCAGTTGCGCTGGCCCAGTGACGAGGCGAACCCACCGAAGGAGTCACCAGCGGCATAAATTCCGACCATGTCTCGGCCCTTGCTGGCATCAGCAATGGAGCCAAGTACATCCGAACTATCAGGCACGGCGCCGGCAACGATGTCTGCGGACACGGAGGTGTCGGTGCTGTAGGCAATGTAGGGATCGTCGGAAACGAACTGGAGCTGGTCACGCAACTGTCCAAGCATGCGTCCGACGCGCGCGTCATCCAATGCACGGTCGGCGGCCAGTTGCACATGGCCGCTGGTCTGCTTGGCTCCGTTAATCAGGGTCAATGAGAGCTGCTGTTGGGTTACCGAACCGGCTTGGCGGATGGCACCGTTGTTGAAACGAATGAAGTCGGTTGCTTCACCGGCAACACTGGCCAGTAGGACCTCGTCACCTTGGATCTGGGTGAGTGCCCAGTCGCTAATTTCTTGGAAATAGGCCTGACTCATGCTTCTCCTCCGAAGACTGCGACATTGCTGAAGAGGCAGGCTGGTGATGCGTGCCCCGTTCCGATGGATTGGTTGAGTTCACCCTTGCCACAGGTTGGCGTTCCCATGGCGATCACACTTTCTTGGTTGCCTACACCCTTGAGGTTGCGCCAGAAGGTGGCCGAGATTCCTCGATAGGACGGGTTGCGTACCGTGCCGGTGATTTCACCGTCCTCAATGAGCTGTCCATACTCCGAGCCGAACTGGAACTTGTTTCGGCTGTCGTCAATTGACCATGAGTTGTTGGTGTGGAAGTAGACGCCGCGTTCGACACTGGCAATCAGTTCGGCTTCGGTTGATGTGCCAGCTTCGACATTGAGGTTGGCCATGCGATCGATCGGTGGCCGGTTCCAACTATTGGCCCTGGCGTTGGCGACGCCGTCCATGCCTGCTCGCTCTTGGGACACGGCGGCACCTAGGGGGCGGACCAGGATCCCGTCCTTGATCAGGAACTCTTTGGTCGCTGGTGAGCCATCGTCATCGAAGCCGTAGCTGGCCAGCTGACCAGAGACGGTGGGGTCGAAGGTGACGTTGAGCAGGTCCGATCCGTATTGGTAGGAACCAAACATGTCCGGCTTCACAAAGGTCGTTCCAGCATAGTTTCGTTCATCACCAAGGATCCGGTCCAGTTCCAAGGGGTGACCAATTGATTCGTGGATTTGCAACACCATCTGGTCCGGGGCCAGCAGCACATCCATGGTTCCGGTTGGGCAGTTGGGAGCGTCCAGCAATTCGACTGCCTGGGCGGCAACGGTTGAGGCGCTGTCGCCAAAGCCAAAGCGGGCAAGGACTTCAATGCCGCCCTGTCCACAGTAGGCACCACTGCCAAAGGTTCGGGTTTGGGTGTTAGATCCTTCGTTGGCCGTAGCTCGGAGGTTGGGATACACAAAGCGGAAGCGTTGCTCGACACGTCCGCCACCCGAGGTGAGCAGGAGGGTGTCAACATCTCGACGGACCAGTCCAGCTTCCCAATCAACGATGCGATTATCACCACCGAGCAGGCGGGACTGCTGCTGGAGTAAGTCAATACGATCGGCCAAGGACATGGAGTCCCAGGAAACCTCGACCGGTGAGGTGTACTCGCCAACCGGGTGACTGAGCGGTGGCTCGCTCAGGATTGACCGATCTGCTGTGGCCTTCGCCCAATGACGAGCCTTCGCCACCGCAGCCGCCAGGCCTTCGGGGCTGAGGTTGTTGGTAGCGGCATAGCCGAGCCCGCCACCGTCCCAGATGGAGACCATCACACCAGTGTCGGTCACGGTTTGGAGGGGTTCCAACTGGTCTTGGCGCACCGTGAGGTACTCCGCGGCCTCATCAACGAGACGGATGGAGGCATAGCTCACATCACTGGGGAGGGCATCTCGAAGACGCGGCTCGAGCATCTCGATGGTCGATGGTTGGGTCATGGTCATGACCCAGAGCCTAGAAGGTGGGGCGGCGTTGCCAGTGATTGGTCACGGCCTCGATGGCCTTGGCTGCCCGTAACACCATCAGGTCTTGCCACGGGCCACCAATGATCTGGACGCCGACTGGCAGGCCAGCGTCGGTGAATCCCGCCGGCAGCGACAGTGCGGGCATACCCATGGTGGTGACCCGACAGCACGAACGCATCCAGTCGATATAGCGCTCAGACTCTTGCCCGTCGACCACGGCGGGGTATTCAAGCTTGGCATCGAAGGGTGAGAGTTGGGTGACGGGAGCCAACATGATGTCGTAGTTCTGGAAAAACTGGACCGAATTCTTCCACAGCCTCAGGAGCTGAGCCTGAGCCTTGGCCACTTCTTGGCCACTCAGTTGACTACCACGCGCAACCTCGTCCTGAATGGTGGCCTTGGTCTCCTTGATCGACTCACCAGCAGAAGACAATGGGCCGGTAGCAAAGGCGAAGGACCGCAAGACTCCGAAACACTCATCGGCTCGAGACATGTTGGGCTCGGCTTCTTGCACCTGCCAGCCAAGGTCTTCTACCACGGCATACATGGTGTCCAGCACGGCCCGAACATCAGCCTCAATAGGCAAGCCTCCCAGATCGGGTGAGACGGCGACGCGAAGTGGGTGATCCACGGGAGGGATCTTGTCCGGAAGCTCAAGCGGTCGACTTAGTGGATCAGCAAGGTGGGGTTGGCCAATCACCTTGAGCAAAAGAACGAGGTCATCAACGGTACGACCCATCGCCCCTTGGATGCCCAAGATTGACCAGTCACCATCAGCACTGGGAACCATGCGAGGAGAGTTGCGGAATCCGACCACATTGTTCCACGCCGCGGGGTTTCGCAGGGAGCCTCCCATGTCACTGCCATCGGCAATGGCCACCATGTTGGAAGCGAGGGCGACGGCGGCACCGCCGGAGGAACCACCAGCCGAGCGAGTCCGGTCATAGGGGTTGAGTGTTGTTCCATAGACCGGATTGAAGGAGTGGGACCCGGCGCCGAACTCGGGGACATTGGTCTTGCCCAAGGCAACGGCGCCGGCATCAGCCATGCGTTGCACCAGGATTGAGTTTGTTGTCGGTCGATTGTTCTCAAACAACGGTGACCCGAAGGTGGTTGGAAAATCCTTGGTGAGTTCCAAATCCTTGTGCGCAGTGACAAGACCGGCCAGTGGTCCAGGGGTTTGTCCATCAAAAATCATCTGGTCGACCGCGTCAGCTTTCGTCTGGGCCACCTCGGCATCCAGCGCAACAACGGCATTGACCTCGCCATTGACGGCGTGAATCTGCGCAAGGTGGGCGTTCAAAAGCTCTCGGGCCGAAACCTCCTTGCGCCCAAGCATCGCCCGTTGTTCAACCGCGGTCAGTTCGTTCAGTTCAGCCACCGACACATCATCGGTGATTGAGGCACCATCGGCAACTCAGTGACCCATAGGCTCCAGACATGATCGAAAGTAACCCTGTCTTGGCTCGCTACTGGCGTGAGGACTATGTGGAGTCCATTCATCGCGGAGCATGGGTGTTGGTTGATACCTCAGGAACGGTTCTGGACGGAGCCGGGGACCCCGAACAGCCAATCTTTGGCCGATCTTCCACCAAGAGTTTCCAAGCCCTACCTCTGATCGAGTCAGGCGCGGCCGACGCCTTTGATTTGCCGATCGAGTCGATCGCGACTGCTATCGCCTCTCATTCCGGCGAGCCCCAGCATGATCGGGCGGTGAGCAAAACACTGGAGCTGATTGGCCTTGATGAGAGTGTCTTGCAGTGCGGGACCCAAGCACCATTCGCTTCAACCTATGAAGACAAGGCCACCCGGGTGTTGCACAACTGTTCGGGCAAACATGCCGGATTCCTGGCCGTGTCCCAGCACCTCGGGGCCGCTCCTGCTGACTACCTCAATCCAACTGGTCAGGTACAAACCCTCGTCCGTGAGGCGGTGATTGGGATTACCGGAGCTGATCCAGAAACCGTGAATGTGGCCGTCGATGGCTGCAGTGCACCGACCTTTCGTATCCCGCTGCGAGCGATGGCTACAGGCATTGCTCGGGTTGCAAACCCCGACCCCGATCTACTTGGCCAGGCGCGAGCCACGGCCTGCGAGCGTTTCATCGCGGCGGCAACGGAGTTTCCCGAACTTGTTGCTGGATCAGTTGATCGGCTGTGCACCGACCTGCTGAAGGTCAGCAAAGGCAGACTATTCGCCAAGATCGGGGCCGAGGGTGTCTACTTCGTTGGAGCGGTCGGGGCCGATCGAGGCTTGGCTCTCAAAATTGACGACGGTGGCAGTCGGGCCTTCAGCCCCCTACTGGTTCGGCTCCTTCAACATTGCGATCTGATCACCGAGGAGGAAGTCACCCAACTGGGTAGGTGGGCCAGTTCAACCATCCAGAACTGGGATGGCCTTGTTGTTGGTCGGGTGGAGATGACCGACGCTGTTACTGGCTAGCGATCAGGAGTTGGCTGGTGCACGACTCGATAGTCGGACGGTGACATTCCCACGACTCGCTGGAACGCCTGGCGCATGGTGTGTTCAGACCCAAACCCAGCCTCAGCGGCGACCGACGGCATTGTTTCATCACCTCGCTCCAACAGCGCTCGCGCCGCGTCGACCCGGATTCGTTCGATCCATCGAGCAGGTGTAGTTCCAGTTCGCTCACGAAAGACACGACTGAAGTGGCGGCGACTCATGGACGCCCGCTCAGCCAAAGAACGAACACTCAGATCGTCCTGCGGATAGCTCACGGCATGGGCCAGAGCAAGATCAAAGCAGTCTTCTACTTCGCGTGTTGGTGCAACATGCCGCTCGCTGAATTGGGACTGTCCACCAACACGTTGCAGATAGACCACCATTCGGCGAGAAACCGATCGAGCAAGATCAGCCCCGTGGTCATCTTGCACCATGGCCAAAGCCAGATCTATTCCAGCGGCCACACCAGCGGCGGTCATGATCGGGCCATCAACCACATAGATCTCATCGGCCACCACGGAGACCTCGGGAAACCGCCGCGCCAGTTTCTCGGCGTAGGCCCAATGGGTCGTCGCTCGTCGCCCGTCCAGCAGACCGATTGCCGCGAGGAGAAAGGCTCCCGTGCAGACCGAAGCAACTCGCTCAGCTTGGTTGGCCGCCGCCCCGATCGAACCGAGAAGGGACAAATCTTGCATTGCCCGTCCATAGCCGAGTCCTCCGGTCACAATCAGGGTGTCGAAGGGGGGCTTCGACGAAAGATCGGCATCAACACCAAGGCAGAGTCCGGATTCGGACCGAACTTCTTTCAAGCCACCCACGGCTGCCGTCTCTATCTGGTAGAGATTCTCGTCCGTTAGTTGATTGGCCGTAGCGAATACTTCTGCCGGCCCAGCGACGTCAAGAAGCGAAATATTGTCATAGACCACAAACTCAACCCGGCAGACCATGGGGACAGTGTTACAAATTCGATGTCCTAAATCCACTGAATCATGTCCTTGCGGCCATCCATCGCGAGATGGATACTGCACGGCATGGAGATTGGAATCTTGCTCTTTGATGGTGTTGACCTGGTGGACTCCGGCGGGCCATACGAGGTATTTCTCACTGCTTCTCGGCAGCTCGACTACCGATGGGACGCGAAACCTGACGCCGGTCAGCTACCGATCGGTTGACCGGCCACCAGGTCAGCGAAGGCGCCACCCAGCAGGGTCCGAGGATCGGACAGACCCAACACGATGTCGAAGTGGTTGCGTTCTGGCACTTCCAACAAGCTGGCATCAACACCAGCCAGGGTCAGCTTGTTAGCCATCAGCCTGCTTTGTCGCTTGAATTCATCAGTCTCAATTTCTCCCCAGGCCAGCAGGCTTGGAGGTAAACCCTCAAGATCGGCCAGCATTGGGCTGTTGCGACGAGCCGCTTCCAAGTCCAACCCGACAGCATCATTCACCGTGGTTCCAATGAGGGGTTCCAGCTCGAACACCCCGGAGATCAAAATCAGACCAGCAGGAGCAAAACCAAGACCGCCATCTGACTGATCAATTCCCGCAAGGCCCATCATGGCGGTGAGGTGGCCACCAGCTGAACTCCCAGCAATGAAGATGCGATGCGGGTCATAGCCATAGTCAGCAGCCGCCCGCTCAAGGCTTCGCAGCGCTTCGCGACACTCCTCAACAATCTCGTCCAGGGTGGCCGCGGGAGCCAGGGTGTAGTCCAACGCAGCGAAGGCCAGGCCCTGGTCCAGACATCCCGTGGCGGCAAAGAATGACTCACGCTTGGACAAGAGCTGCCAATAGCCACCATGGATATAGACCAGCAAGGGAGTCGAGCCATCAGCATCATGGGGAATAACCAGATCGATCGTCTGAAACTCTCCGGGGCCGTAGCGAATCTCGGTCAGATGATTGCCCGCTTGGGCACACAGCACCCGAGCCGCCTCGCTCTCCTGGACGTAGGCCTCGATGAAGGGAGAAAAGTCGCCACCAATGGCCGAACTAGGCGAGTACTCTCGTTGGCGATCCTCTCCGCTCATCTCTCGCCACTGCAGCTGGACAGGATCAGTACGCGAACGCGGGTCAGCAGCCATTCTCCAAGCGTAGACTCATTCCCGCTATGGATCTCGCTGACCGATCACTTGAACCTCAAATTCGTACCACCCAACCGGAGGCCGCCTCAAGGTTGGCTAGAACTGCGATCGGCTTGGCCTGGCTGACTGTTGCTTGGTACCTGGTCGAAGCTGGTGTTGCCCTCTTCGCGGGACAATCGGCTGGTTCAACTGCGCTCATTGGTTTTGGTCTGGACTCCCTCATCGAAGTGTCCTCTGCCCTGGTGGTCCTCTGGCAACTGCGGTCCGACGTATCAGAGGAGCGAGAAGAACGAGCCCTCAAGATGATTGCCTTGTCATTCTTCGCCCTGGCAATCTGGGTCACCCTCACCTCGGTCATCACCCTCATCGGTCAGGTTCAGCCCGAGGAGTCAACGACTGGAATCGTGCTGGCCATCGTTTCCCTGATTGTCATGCCCGCCTTGGCCTTGACCAAGCGGCGGGTTGGCAAGGCAATGTCGTCAGCAACCGTTGTCGCTGATAGTGCACAAACCTGGCTGTGTACCTCGCTCTCCGCCGTCCTACTTGTTGGCCTGGTCGCCAACGCCACACTGGGTTGGTGGTGGGCTGATCCAGTTGCCGGGCTCATCATCGCTGCGGTGGCTGCGCGCGAAGGACGCGAAGCCTGGCGAGGCGAGAATTGCTGCGGTCCGGTCGTTGGCGCTGGGTCCAGCAGCTGTTCGACCCGAAGCTCCTGCAGCAGTTCCTAGCGGCCAGAGACTATTCCGACGCTCTATCTCATCGGCCTCATCTAGGTGATCTCGACCTCTTCGACCTCTTCGATCTCTTCATCTGCTCGCACAAGTCGGTGATACAGGTCGGCATAGAGGCCCTCATTGGCCAAGAGTTCAGTGTGCTTGCCTCGCTCGACCAGCTGGCCCTCATCTAGAACCAGGATCTGGTCGGCATCGGCAATGGTGGACAAGCGGTGGGCAATCACCAGGGCTGAACGACCGGACAGGGCCTGAGCCAGGGCGTCTTGCACCAAGGCTTCATTCTCCGAATCAAGGTGGCTGGTTGCCTCATCCAGAATCACGATGGCCGGATCCTTCAACAACATCCTGGCAATGGACAGACGCTGCTTCTCTCCGCCAGAGAAGCGATAGCCGCGCTCACCAACCACCGTGTCATAGGCACCGGGCAAGCGCGAGATGGCATCATGAATCTGCGCTGCCTTACAGGCTGCGATCAGTTCGCCGTCGGTGGCATCGGGCTTGGCGTAGCGCAGGTTCTCGGCAATAGAGACGTGGAAGAGATGCGGGTCCTGAACCACAACACCAATAGATTTTCGTAACGATTCCTGGGTCAGTGATCGAACATCGAACCCGTCGACCTTCACTGCCCCTTCGGTGACGTCATAAAGCCGAGGGACCAGGTTGGTGATTGTTGTCTTGCCCGCTCCAGATGGCCCAACCAAAGCGAACATCTGGCCCGGCTCAATAGTGAAGCTCAGGTTCTGCATGGTTGGAGCCAGGTCTTCATCGGAGATCGTTGAGCTTGGCGTTTCTAGCGAGGGAATGATGGTCTCGGTCGAGAGGGGGTAGCGGAAACTGACCTGGTCAAACTCCAGCTGGCCCCGAGGGCTGCTTAGAACATGGGCGCCTGGTTGGTCCTGGAGGGGCGAGGGACTGTCCAGGACCTCGAACACCCGATCGAAGCTAACCAGAGCGGTGAGCACATCGATGCGAGCGTTGGTTAGTCCGGTCAGGGGCTGATAGATGCGTCCAACCAGAAGGCCCATGGTCGCCAGCTCACCGGGAGCGATCGAACCATCAATGGCGAACCAGCCACCAAGCCCGTAGACCATGGCGGTGCCAATGGTGCCGAGCAGACCAAGGATGACCATGAAGCCACGAGTGAACATGGCCGAGCGAATACCAATGTCTCGAACCGCGGCCGCGCTGTGGGTGAACTCTGCCGCCTCGTCATCTTGTCGTCCAAACAGCTTGACCAGCAAGGCTCCCGAGACATTGAAACGCTCGGTCATCATCGAGTTCATGACCGCATTGTGGTCCATACCGTCTCGAGTGATCTTCTGCTGAACTGCGCCGACCTTGCGGTAGGGCATGACAAAGAAAGGGGTGAGAACGACGGCCAAAATGGTGAGGCGCCATTCGAGGATAAGCATGGCGGCCAGGGTGGTGAGCAGGGTGATGGTGCTGGCAACAACCGTTCCCAACGTGCTGGTGAGCGCCCGCTGGGCGCCAATGACGTCACCGTTGAGTCGATTGGTCAGGGTCCCAGTTTGGGTGCGAGTGAAGAAGGCGATGGGAAGGCGTTGCACATGGTCGAATAGGGCCGAGCGAAGATCGAAGATGACACCCTCGCCGATCTGGGCTGACCACCAACGTTCGAAGAGGGCCATGCCGCTTTGCAAGATCGAGGCACCAACAATGAAGGCGGCATAGATACCGAGCAGCCCCTTATTCGATTCCGGAATTGCCCGGTCCAATATTCGACCGAACAGGATTGGGGGAACCAGGCCAAGGGCTGCCTGGCCAACAACGGCTACGAGGAAACCGACCACCATGCCTCGGTAGGGAGCGGCGAAACGCCAAACCCGGGCCGCTGCTTCCTTCTCAATCTTTGCTCCCTGTAACGATTCACGGTCGCGCGGCCACATGGCCATCATTTGCTGCATCGAACAAGAATACGAGCCACCGCCGACAAGCGTCGTTCTCGCCCATCGCCAAGGATTAAGAGTCACCGATCAGGGAGCCCACAATGCCCGCAGCATTCCCCACCCACGCTCGTTGAACCAGACCAGCTCTAGTCGCGGCTGCGGTTGTTCCGGTAGCGACGGATCAGGGCGTTGGTTGAACTGTCATGGCTCAGCTCCGGCTCGGTTCGTGATTGCAACTCGGGAATGATCGAGTTGGCCAGTTCCTTGCCCAACTCGACCCCCCACTGGTCGAACGAGTTCACATCCCAGATCACTCCCTGAGTGAACACCTTGTGCTCATAGAGCGCCACCAATTGGCCAACAACACTGGGAGTCAGTGTCTGGGTCAAAATCATGTTGGATGGCCGGTTTCCGGTGAAGGTTCGGTGGGCTACCAGATCGTCGCTCGCTCCGCTGGCCGCAACTTCTTCGGCCGTCTTGCCAAAAGCCAGGGCCTCCGCCTGGGCGAACAAGTTGGCCATCAAGAAATCATGCTGGCCACCAACATCATCCGCCGGATCAATAGCCCCAATCAGGTCCACGGGAATCACGGTGGTGCCCTGATGAATGAGTTGGTAGAACGCGTGCTGACCATTGGTCCCTGGTTCGCCCCAGATGATCGGGCCGGTCTCATAGTCGACCGTGCTGCCGTCCTTGGAAACATGCTTGCCGTTGCTTTCCATGTCCAGCTGCTGGAGGTAGGCGGGAAAACGATCCAGAGCCTGGATGTAAGGCAAGACGGCATGGGTCGGGTAGTCAAAGAAGTTCCGGTACCAGACACCAACAAGACCGAGCATCACCGGCAGGTTCTGGGCAAAAGGTGTGGTGCGGAAATGCTCATCCATCTGGTGAAAACCATCCAACATCTCCCTGAATGCGTCCGAACCAATGGCGATCATCAGGCTCAGACCGATGGCAGAGTCAACCGAGTAGCGTCCGCCAACCCAGTCCCAGAACTCGAACATGTTGGCGGTGTCAATCCCAAAGGCTTCGACCTCATCAGCATTGGTGGACAAGGCAACGAAGTGTTTGGCCACGACCGCCAGGTCACCGCCAAGTCCCTCAACCAGCCATGATCGGGCTGAACGAGCATTGGACAGGGTCTCCAAGGTGGTGAAGGTCTTGGAGGCAACAACGAACAGGGTCTCTTCGGGATCGAGCGGCTTGATGGTTTCCAGCAGATGGGCCGGATCGACATTGGAAACATAGAAGCATTGGATGTCGGGATGGCGGAAGGAGGCCAGGGCCCGGTAGGCCATGAGCGGTCCCAGGTCTGAACCTCCAATGCCGATATTGACAATATTGCGCATGCGTTTGCCGCTGGCGCCAACCCACTCACCGGAGCGCACCCGATTACTGAAATCAGCCATCCGGTCAAGAACGGTGTGAACCGGTCCGACAACATCGGCACCGTCCACCTCCAGCTGACTACCTTTCGGCTTGCGCAGGGCAGTGTGCAAGACCGAGCGGTCCTCGGTGGTGTTGATTCGCTCACCAGCAAACATGGCATCGATTTTGGCTTGCAACCCGACTTGCTCAGCTAGAGAAACTAGTGCCGTCAGCACCTCGTCGTTCAACATGTTCTTTGACAGGTCGGCATGCAGATCAACCGCATCAATGGTGAAACGTTCGGACCGTTCCGGATCATCAGCAAAAAGCTGCCGAAGAGACGACCCAGCGAGCCCTGCTTGAAGGTCGGTGAGCGCCAGCCAGGCCGGGCTTGATGTTAGTGAAGAAGGGTTGTCTGCTACAGGGTCGGTGGTTGCAGGGTCTGACATGAGTTGACTCACTTTCGCTGTGCTCGCATCCAGAACTGGAACGGGCGCAGACAGGGTCGTTACACAAACCGTAGTCAATCAACTGGCGCCAATCGGGTACGGGTATGAATAGCGCTAACCCATCTCTAATGCAGCTGATTCCGGGTACTCCGGGAACGGGTTCAGGCCGCGATTGCTAGCTCACCCTGCAACGAAACCAACGCACGACTCAATCGGCTCTTCACCGTTCCGCTGGGGATTCCCAATTCGTTGGCGATTTGATCGATGGAGAGATCCGAATAGAAGCGAAGTTCCACAATCGAGCGGTGCTCATCTTTCAGTCCGGCTACTGCGCGAGCAAGGTCAGTATCGGGTTGGCGGTCGTGGCGAACCAGTGATCGCACTACCAGTTGGTCCTTCGCTCGGCCCATCGTGCGGCGGCGAAGCGCCGAAATTGCCCAGTTTCGGCCCGTCCGAAATACCCATCCTTGGGGATTGGAGTAGGACGAAACATCGGTCCAACGCTGGAAAGCACGACTCATTGCTTCATCAGCCGCTTCGAAACCAAGTTCGTGATCGCCAACTGACGCCGCCAGGGTGGTGGCGATTGTCCGACGATAGTCACGATAAAACTCTTCAAAATCGAGTTCCTCAGACGTTGTAGACAGTGGTCCGGCGACAGCGGGGCCTGACATCAGAGCGGTCATGACAACCTCGTGGTGCGGCAAGAGAACGTATGCATATCTCCAGCATGAACCACGCGAGATAAAACTGAGATCCGGGATATCCCCCAATAAACCCCTAGAGCAGCTCCATCAGTACTGGCGTGACCCCAAACCGGACCCGAGTGGTGTTGCCAGCTGCTCAAGTAGAACTCCTCAGGCGGAAACTAGCCGAGCGGAGCTGTGGTGATATTCGAGTAACACATCTCGTCACCGGTGCCGTCGGCCCAAAGTATGTAGCCAACGGCCTGGTAGGGGGCTCGCTCCCTATTCCATGCACAGTCAATACGAATCGTGTCGCCAGCGTCGATCACGATGTCCTCAACGGGGATATAGGCGAGCTGCCATTCGAAATCCCAGTCTGGAATGTCTAGGAGGATCAGTTCTTCGGGCGTATCGGGGTTGAGAGTGAGACGAATGCTCTGGCCGAGTTCATGCATGTGTCCGGTGACCGACACGATTCGACCCGGGTTCGTCACCGGCAGATCACAGGTGGAGGAGGCATCCCCACTGGTCATGTTGGCGTAGTCGGCAACGTCGGAGCCACAGTTCCACAGGAAATAGTCGGGCAGACTTCCGATGAACTCGCCGTAGAGGCCCTTCGCTCGCTCGACTGCAGCATCGCGGTCACAGAGCGGATGTGTATCACCCTCATAACAGGGGATTTCTGCCGGGCCGAGGTACAAGCTGCCAGACAGCGATTTATAGCTCCCCCCTTGGTCCGCGATCTCCTGGTCAGACGCGAGGTCGAGAGTGAACTGGCTGAGATCGGCGGGCGGGTCTTCCAGGAAGTGGTAGTGGATTTGCACGACAAAGAAGTCACCAGGATTGAGCGGAATCGCATAGCCCTCGGGTTGTCTTTGGGGCTGTCCACCCGGAGCCCAACCGGACATATTGAAGGTGTAGCCACCCTCATTGGTTTGCAGGCCGGTTCCTCCGTAACAAGTCCAGCCTGGGCCAGGCTTGGTTGAGTCCAGCCAGGCGGCCTGGTCACGCAACTCCTTGGAGGCCAAGGAGATGATCCCGTGATGCACGATCTCGGTCTGGTCGGGAATGAATTGTGAACCCAGGATCCATTCCTGGTCCGTGTTTCCTGGCTCGAAGATCAAGCAGCGATACTCATCCTCGATATCGGCTGATCCGGTGTAGGCACCGCCAGCTGAGGTCATCACGATCTCTGGATCGATCAGGTTGGACAGTCCTTGCGTTGACTCAATCGGAGTGTCCGACACCACGTCCAGCTCCGCACCTTGTTCATACCAGTTGGCGATCGCCTCGATTTCCTCTTCTTCCAACGACTGGTTGCCCAGGAATGTTGTCGAAAGGTGTGATGCTGGCCAGGGAGGCATCACCGTTGCCGTGGTGATGAGCTGGATGTCTTCAGCATTCTCTACCGCATCGCTGGCGAAGGACAGGACAAGGCTTTCTGACCCAGCCTGCCCGGGCTCGTGGCATGAGGCGCACGAGCGTTCCAGAATCGGAAGGATCTCATTGGCGTAGGAAACGTTTTCTCCGACCGTCTCATGTTCCGTATCGGGTGCCGGGGTCGTGGTCAAGCCAGTTCCGGTGGTCCCGACAGATTCAACGGTTCCAGATGAGACGCCGGGTGTTTGCCTCTCGCCTTCGACAGAAGTGGTCGGCGAAATCGCATTCTGGATCGGGTCCGGAGTTCCTCCGCATGCGGCAACGGCGACACCGACGACGAAAAATGGGCCCAGGAAGCTCAGTCGGGTCAGGCCAGCAAATTGTCTCACCGGGCAGACCCTAGGGCAATCATGCCGGCCGCACCGCTTCGGCCGGATCTAGACGGGCCGCCCGCACCGCCGGGTAGAGCCCGGCAACTGCACCGATAACCAGGGCAGCAAGTACTCCAAGAGCCAGACCTTCGAGAGGAACGCTGACCGTCCAGTCTTGGCGTTTGGCGTAGCCAATGGTGACCAGGGCGCCAATGCCAACACCGACCGTTCCTCCGATAAGGGCCAGAGCAGCGCTCTCAACCACAAATTGGGCGGCAATGTGTCGGCGGGTTGCACCCAGTGCTCGCCGTACGCCGATTTCACCGCGGCGTTCCAGCACCGAAATTACCATGACGTTGGCAATGCCAACACCGCCAACGACCAAGGCAACTGCTCCGAGGCCAAGCAGCAGATTGGTCAACGACTTGTTCACTTCCGCCTTAGCTGACAGGGCTTCGCTTGGCCGGGTGACGCTGACCGAACTCGGTGATGCGGGATCAACGGTCCTGGCCAGGATATTGCGGACCTGTTCCACATAATCCGGATCGGTACGAAGGTAAACGGTCCCTGGCGCCCGCTTGGAGTCAAACAGATTCTCCGCAACGTCAAAACCGATGAGGGCCATTCGGTCAATGTCGGGGTACAACACAAGCGGTTCAAGGATTCCAACGACGGCAAAGCGATGCTCACCAAGCTGGACCGCCGGCCGGTGCTTCACCGAAGAAATACCGAAACGCTCGGCCGCCTCAGACCCAAGGACCACCACCGGAAGTTGTCCATCGCCAGTACTGAGGAAGCGACCATCGGCGACGGTTCCAGCAAGTGTGTCCAGAAGCTCTGCTTCGGTTGCGCTCACCTGCACGCCCCCGTTGCGGCCGCTGGGCATGACATCGCTCTTGACAATGTCCACCGAAACCGGCGTCAGCGCGGCAGCATTCTCGGTAGCGGGGATGCGTCGGATTCGGGCCGAGGACGTATCAGGCAGGCGTACGTCATCATCCAGGAAGCTGGCCCCAGCCTCGACCGCCAACAGGTTGGTTCCGAGACGGTCAAGTTCGGACAACACGTCGGCGGTACTGGACGAAGAGATTCCAAGAACCGAGACCATGGAAGCAATGCCAATGGCGATTCCACCGGCGGTCAGAATTGTCCGTCCCAACCGAGTGGTAAGACCGAGCAGACCGGTACGAATGAGATCAGCGAAGCGAAGTCGACTGCGGTTCATCACACCGCTCCAATCAAGGCTTCTACTTGCACATCAGAATCGATTCGTCCGTCAAGAACCCGGACTCTTCGCGGGAAAAGCTCGGCTAGTTCGTTGTCATGAGTGATCACCACGATGGTCGATCCTTCGGAATTCAATTCGAGCATCAGGTTCACAATCTCTTCACTTGTCTTACTGTCGAGGTTTCCTGTTGGCTCATCAGCCAAGACAATTGCCGGGTCGCCAACCAGTGCTCGGGCAATGGCAACCCGCTGGCGCTCACCACCAGACAGAGCGCCGGGTCGGTGATCAATTCGATGACCAAGCCCGACCCGTTCTAAGGCGTGGTGGGAGCGACGCTCTCGCTCCTTTGGTTTGATGCCGCGATAGAGCAATCCGGTGGCAACATTGGCGGCTGCACTCAGACCGGCCAGCAGATGGAACTGCTGGAACACAAAACCGATGCGTCGCGCCCGCAGGCCCGCCAGCTGGGCATCACTCATTGCCGATGTCGCTTCACCCTCGATCATGACCTCACCACGGGTTGGTCGGTCCAGGGTGCCGATCACATTCATCAGGGTCGACTTTCCTGAACCAGAGGGGCCGACGATTGCGGTCAATTCGCCCGCCTCGATTCGCAGGCTCACATCATCAAGTGCTCGAACCGCGGGTTTGCCCCCATATTCCTTGGTGACGGAGGTCAGCTGGAGCACACTCATGACGGGATCACCACCTGATCACCCTCGACAACGTCCCCGGTCACGGCCACGGTGGTGTCATCAAAGTCAATGACATCGACACCGCGCAGAACACTGCCTTCGACGGTCGAAACCTCAACGGCGTAGCCCCCTTCGGCTAGAGCTATGAGGGCATCAACGGGAACGGTCAAAGCATTGGCCGCCAGAACCTGGACCAGCTTGACCTTGACTGGTTGGGCTTCAGAAATCTCCGCATCAACCCGGTAGCGGATTTCGTAGCCAAACGCCCCGGTCTCATCAGCCGGAGTCGACTTGACCTGGTCAAGGGTTGCAGGCAGCTCAGTACTGTCGCCCAGAACAATCACGACCTCCGGGTTCTGTTGGAAGTTTGCCAGTTGACGGGAACTGGATGTCAGGGTGACAATCGCTTCAGCATCAGTAACGGTTAGAACCGGGCCATTGCTGGTCAAGTCACCAAGGTTGGCTCGAGTCTCCACCCGGAGCGAAACCTGGCCAACTACCAGCTCGGCCGGACCAAGTAGCCCATCTTCGGTCATGCCACGGGCCTTCTGAAAGGCTTTCACCGCCGCCCTCGTTCGAGCATTGAAGGAGTCATCGGCCAGCCAGCCATCGGGCCCGAATCCTTCGGCAATCAGGAACTCTTCGAGCTGGAGGATGTCATCACCCTTCTTGACCCCCTTGTAGAGGTCTCGGTACATGGGCAAGTCGCCGGGCATATAGATGACGGGTTGTCGGTCGATCTCCCAGATCTTCTCGCCTGGTTCGATCTCTTGTCCAAGATTGGGCACCCAGGTCAGGGTGCCTTCGACCTGGGCAAACAGATCCCGAGTCTTGCCGAAACCGAGGTCGGCGTTGAACTCTTGCTTGCGACTCAGGGTTTTGATCTCGACGGTGCTGGTTCGTTCGCTGACCTGCTCCCCATCGGATGTGTCGGCGGAGTCTTGGGCCGCGGCCGGGGTGGCACGGTCAAGCCGGGAAAGGCCAAACCATGCCCCGCCAGCCACAACCGCGACGGCAATCAGGGTGAGGACCCGCTTCCTACTCTTCTGCTTTTGGAAGCTCATTGATCGGCTCCTTCTTCCTCATCAGCAATCAGATTCCCGTCATCATCGATCAGGTCACCAAGCGCTTCTTGCAGGCAGGCTTCGATGGCTTCGTCTTGTTCTGGTGTTGTTTCCAGATTGTTGAGAGCCAACAACCGGGGATCATCCTCTTCAAGGAAGAGGATGTCATCGGGAATATCCAGGTCGAGGAATTTGCGTCCACAAGCCGCCAGTTGCACAGACCGGTCGGCCAGGTCAGCCTTGAGGGCCGGATCAAGTTTGAAGGAACCGAAGGCATCGGAGATGACCGCATCACAGACACGTGAGGCGCTGACGTACTCGGGTCCTGTTGATGGATCCTCCTCGACAAAGTCGGCAAAGGCCTTACCCTCGAGGTCGCTGATGCCTTCATCAATCATGCAGCTCTGCCAGACAGCAAAGATCTCGTCATCAGAACTGTTCCCGTCCAACACCGGCAAATCAGAGGCAGTGCCAGTATCTGGGTCTGTGTCAACTGTGGTTGTGGTCGATTCAAGTGATGGCACTCCCGAATCAGCGAGCTTGGCTTCGGTGGTTGGCGTCGTATCGCTACTTGTGGCCGCGCCGGAGCTGGCGTCACCTGAGCCCGAGCCACAAGCCGAGAGGGCAAGCCCAAGGCCAACGAGTACGGGGGCTAGTCGGTAAGGTTTTCTGTTGGGTCGGGCTATCGCCCAACGGGTGGTCAACATGGCTGATCTCCATTCGATTTGGTTGATGCCAAACCATGAAGGACCACACTGTGACCCGGCTGTGATTGGTTAAGAGTGCTCACAGCCGGTCTCAGCAAACTCACAGCTTTCCGGTACACACTGTTCTGCGGCCAGACTGTCAAGCGGAGGAAACCTTGCGGGTACTGATTGTTGAAGATGAGGTGAAGCTGGCCAAAGCCATCGAACGGCGCTTGGTCGCTGAGTCCTTCGATGTCGATATCTGCCATGACGGCAAGGACGGCCTGTGGCGCGCCATTCAGGGCTCCTATGACGTGATGATCCTCGACATCATGCTGCCTTCCATGAATGGCTACCGGGTGTGCGCGGAAATGCGAGCCCGAGACAAATGGACCCCAATCCTGATGCTGACGGCAAAGGACGGCGAATACGACGAAGCCGAAGGTCTGGAGACGGGAGCCGACGACTACCTGATCAAACCCTTTTCGTTCATCATCTTGCTGGCAAGGCTCCGCGCACTGGCCCGACGAAGCGGCACGGTCCGCCCGCCAACCTTGCGAGTCGGAGACCTTGAGTTGGATACCTCCTCACAAGTCTGTCGGCGAAGTGGCGATCAGATCGACCTCACTCCCCGAGAGCGTTCACTGTTGGAGTTCTTGATGCGAAATGATGGTGATGTTCTGACCAAGCACACCCTGGTTGATCATGTTTGGGGCATGGACTTTGACGGTGATACCAATGTGGTTGAGGTCTATATTGGGTATCTGCGTAAGAAGATCGATCAGCCGTTCTCGTCACCATTGATTCATACGGTGCGGGGCCTTGGCTACCGGTTGGCCCAATGAAGCCCAGCTCACTTCCGGCCCGTATAGCCCTCATGGTGACGGCCTCATTCGCCATTGTTCTCCTTGTCGCTTCGCTCTTTCTGGTCCAGTGGTTCAAGGGTCGCTTGTTGGCTGAGGTTCGGGCCGATGATGCGGAAGAATTGGATCGCCAAGCCGAGATCTTTGAGAACCTTGAGCTTCTGCTGGCGGATGAGCCGGAGGGTTTGGCCGAGGTGGTCGATGGTGGCCTGCTTGCTCTTATTCCTGACGATGGCACCTACATCACCATCCGGATGGCGGATGGAACCCTGATTGGGGACTCAGCCGAGAGCTTCCAGGCACTGACCGAGCCCGATTCAGCCACGATCCCGAACCTCCCCCAATACGAGGGAATGACCGAAGAGGAGGTGTTGGATGGGGTTCTGAGGCTGCCGGACTTCTACCAATCACTTCTCACCGAGCTTTCCCCGGAAACCATCGCCGAGTACGAAACAGTTCTCCGAATCGTGGAAGCCGAAGCGATCGATGCGGCCGATCTGCCTACAGTTCTGGAGGAGTCAGAACAGAGGCGTCTGGCCAAGTACCAATCGATTCTGGCTGACCTGATCTTTGGACCAGGAACGCGCTCGGCAGCGCCGGAGGGTCGGCTGGTGGTTACGGACCGAACAGTCGATGTCTTTGGTGAGGAGCTGACACTCCGGGCACAAAGCCGCGTAGCCAGTGTCGATCAAGCATTGGGGGCTATCAAGACTGTTCTGTGGTTCACCAATCCCATCTTGCTGGCCTTGGTCGCCGGCATGGCGTATTTGGCCGCCCGGAGCGCCCTTCAACCGGTGGCAGAGATCACCACCCAGGTTGATCAGATTCAAAGTGCGGAGTCCTCCGAGCGAGTTCCGGTGCCCGCAAACAGTGATGAGATTGCGAACCTGGCATTGACAATGAACAAGATGCTGGATCGCTTGGAGAGTTCCTCACTTCGTCAACGCCAGTTTGTATCGGATCTTTCTCATGAGCTGCGCACCCCAACCGCAGTCATACGGGCCGAGGTCGAAGCGGCAATGGCTGATCCTGGCAACGACTGGGAAGCAACAGGTCGGTCGGTTCTGACCGAGCAGTTTCGCCTGAGTGCTCTCGTCGATGATCTGATCTTGCTGGCCAGACTGGACGAAGATCGTTCTCATCGCCCCGGCAGTCCTAGTGGGCACCACGAGATCGATCTTGATGATCTGGTTCGTCTGGAGGCATCGCGAGGTTGGGCCCACCCCGTTGATACCAGCCGAGTGAAGCCGGTCCGGATTGACGGCGACTCCCGCCAGCTCGGACGTCTTGTCCAGAACTTGTTGGCCAATGCAGATCGACACACATCGTCGATCGTTCAGGTCAGTCTGCAACATCTGGATGGTCGGGTGGTCCTACGGGTTGACGACGATGGTCAGGGAATCCCCGTCACGGAGCAAGACCGGGTCTTTGATCGATTCACCCGATTGGACGAGGGCCGGGCTCGTGATGCTGGCGGCAGCGGTCTTGGCTTGGCGATCGTGAAGGAGGTGGCACAAGCTCATGGTGGGATGGCGTTGGCCAGAACTAGTGGCTTGGGTGGGGCACAGTTCGAAGTCCAAATCGAGGGAGAAGCTGGCAACCTGGCAGCACCCGAGTACGCCTGGTAGCAACTGGAACCGGCCAACTTCACAGACCTGCGACCAGCCTGTTCCTTACAGGTTGCGTGCGGGAAGGACCGAGTCTGTGGCCAGGTCATAGACCGCACCCTCGACCCGTACCTCGCCTCCTCGAATAGCGGAGCCTGTCGGCGAGACTGCCCCTGTTAGACCAGCGATCGTGGCGTGCACGTTCTGTTCGGTTATCTGGTCGATATTGGGTACGTCATGTACCGAGGCCAGCTTGCATATCTGCTTGGTTATGGCTTCGAGATAGCCGCCACACTGACCGCTGCATGCGGCTCCAACGGCCCCACAATTGGTGTGTCCAAGCACAATAATGAGCTTGATACCCAAGGCGGAGACCGCATAGTCCAGACTGGCGATAGCCGAGGGGGTGGCGGTATTGCCGGCCACTCGCACGACATAGAGGCTGCCCGAAGGCTGATCAAAGATGACCGATGGAGGAACACGGGCGTCTGAGCAGGTCAAGATTGCTGCAACCGGAGTATGTTCGGGAACGAGAGCTCGCCTCGGATCACTAACTGCTTGGTGCGCGGCAAGAAGAGTGTCCCAGGTGGAAGGCATAAGTACGAATATACGTACATTTAAAGAATTGTCAAGTGAACGCTGCTCACACCGGGTGTGAGTCGACGAGGCTGGGGCCAAAACCAGATGATCGGAGTGCCGACTCGCTAAGAAAGTCAAGCCACACGCCGATAGTTCAACATGAGCAGCGCCAACGAACAGGCCTTGTTGGCACAGCGTCGTCCCAGACCAGCCGATCCCCTGGTGTCCTTCGTCGTGCCGGTGTACAACGAAGAGTCGACGGTGGCGACATTTATTGAATCTGTTGGGCCGATCGCAACGGCAGTCGGTGTCCGTGCCGAATTTGTCTTTGTCAATGACGGCAGTACTGACGGCACGTTGACCGCCCTCTTCGATCTCCAGACCAGAGATACTCGTATTCGTATTCTCAATCTGTCACGAAACTTTGGCAAGGAAGCGGCCTTGACCGCTGGTCTTGAGGCAACAACGGGCGAGATCGTCATACCCATTGATGCTGATCTGCAAGATCCACCGGAGCTCCTCAGCACCTTCATTGAGAAGTGGCGTGCTGGCTATGACGTCGTGTATGGGATTCGCGTGGACCGGGCAGGCGACACCTTCATGAAGCGTCTGAGCGCTCGATGGTTCTATCGAATTTTCAATGTCCTGACCCGAACCCCCATTCCACAGAACGTTGGCGACTTTCGGCTCATGGATCGTCGCGTCGTTGACGCCGTCCTAGCCATGGACGAACGAAGCCGCTTCATGAAAGGGCTCTTTGCCTGGGTCGGATTCCCTTCGATTGGGGTTGAGTTCGAGCGACCAGAGCGTTCCTCTGGAACATCGAATTGGACTCCTTGGCGGTTGTGGAACTTCGCCCTTGACGGAATCACCAGCTTTTCCACCGCACCGCTTCGGATCTGGACCTATATCGGCATGCTGATCGCCACGGGGTGCGGCATCTACGGAGCAATCATTCTTGGCTTGGCCCTCACCGGAAACATGGGTGACGTCCCCGGCTACGCCTCACTCATCCTGGTGATCTTGTTCCTCGGCGCTATGCAGCTCATGTCGCTCGGCCTGATCGGCGAGTATCTGGCCCGCGTCTTGACCGAATCCAAGCAGCGACCCTTGTACCTGCTTGAGGGCATCTACGAGGCAGGCGAGGCCAATCCAGCCACCCCGACAGAATCTCCGGCTACATCCCCGACCGCTGACCAACCGGGCAAGGGCGGCCGTAGCCAACGCTCAAAATCTCCAGTGGCATCCAAGTCGAAAGTTGCGTCATGGACCTGAAAGAAGAAGAAATCCTCGGAGACAAGATCGGGGATCATTGGTACTACCAAAGCAAGGCCAAAGCAATGGAACGAGCCCTTGATGGCCTTGAGGTTTCTACTGCCCTCGACATTGGCTCTGGCTCTGGCTTTTTTGCCAACCACTTGCTGCAGAACAGCGATATCCAGCAGATCGACTGTGTCGACACGTCCTATGAAGCAGACGGCGAAGAGACCCTTGCTGACGGCAAGGTACTCCGTCAAAGGCGAGACCTTAACGACGCTCTGACCGGAGTCGATCTCGCAGTGCTGATGGATGTTTGTGAGCATGTTGAAGACGACACTGGCTTGCTTCGGGCAACTGTCGAACGGGTTGCTCCCGGTGGGCACGTCTTTGTCACCGTGCCCGCCTTCCAATGGCTATGGAGCGGCCACGATGACTTCTTGGGGCACGTTCGCCGCTACACCCTTCCCGAAGTCGAAGCCTTGTTCGAACGTGCTGGCCTCGTCGTTGACAGTGGTCACTACTTCTTCGGTCTCGTCTTTCCTGCAGCTGCCGCTCAACGTCTCATGGGGCGAAGGAGTACAGACCAGAAGCCAGCTTCCAAGCTCAAGGTCTACTCACCAGTTCTGAACGGAGTTCTCAAGAGCATCTCGTCGGCGGAAACGCGTATCCAGGGGCGCAACCGACTCGGTGGACTCAGCGTCGTCGTCCTAGGACATCGTCCATGAAGGCAACCAAGGCTGTCAACGACACGACGAAGACCACCAATAACCTCGAGACAGACTCCGAATCCGACGTCAAAGCCAGCCGCTCCGGCGACTGGTTTCGTCGCTTTCTGACCTTCGTCGCTGTCGGATTAGCGGCAACAGCGCTGCATGGCCTGATCGCCTGGATCCTAGTCAACACACTAGGAAGCATCCCCGCAAACACCATTGGTTTCATTGCCGCACTGGGAATCACCTACGCCGGAAACTACCGATTCACCTTCCGCTCAGACGCTGACCACACAGACACCGTGATCCGATTCCTCGTGGTCTCCGCAGTCACATTCGCTCTGTCCCAATGGGTGCTGTGGTTCCTCCGATCCATGGGGGCCGACGAACGCACCTCCCTATTGGTTGCCGTCATCGCCATCCCCCTTATGCGCTTCGGGGTACTCGCAACCCAAGTATTCACCGAACCAATGTCACGCAAACCCCTTGTTCCATGGCTGCTTGACATCGGTGTTTGGGTAGTGGCTGTTGGCGTCGGAATCATCGCCCTCCTAGCAGTCGTCCCCGACGGATTCCTCGACGCCGGCAGCGAAGTCTGGCGCCTCCCCAGCGGCGACCGCGGAACCGGAGTAGTCGGCATGCGCTACTACCTAGCCGACGACTGGCACTGGCCGCCCCTACTCACTGATGACCTCAGCTTCCCTGAGGGAACAAACATTGTCTTCACCGACAGCATCCCCCTAATGGCCCTCGGCGCCAAACTGGCTCGACCGATCATTGGTTCTGACATCAACTACTTCCCATCCTGGTTCATCCTCATCTACAGCCTCCAAGGCGTAGGTGGAGTAGCACTCCTAAAATCCTTAGGAGTGAAGCGTCGCGACGCTCTGGTAACCGGAGCAATCCTGGCAGTGACGTTCCCGGCCTTTGTTTATCGTGGGATCCACCCGGCACTCGATGCCCACTTCATCATGCTCTTCACCCTTGCTGCGGCCTTTGCCTCAGGAGCAATCACCGAATCCAACTCAACAGATTCTGCTTCAGCAGACAGTGCTTCTCGTGTCGGCAGTATCGGTTCGACAACACCGGGTCGCTGGCAAGTGGCAACCGGCGTGTTGCTCATTATCACCTTGCTCATTCATCCCTACTTGCTGATCATGATTACCCCACTGGTAGCAGGAGTGTTCGTCGATCACTGGCGCAGCGGCAGGCTCACAATTCGTCAGATTGCTACCCTCGCTGAAGGGTCACTCGCTGGCTTGTTCGCTGTTCTCTACGTCGGTGGATACGTGGGTACCCACGGCGGAGCCTCGGGCTACGGCGAATACGGACTGAATCTACTGGCACCGATCTACCCCCAACTGTCCGGGATTCTTCCGGGTGAGCAACCGGTTCTTGTCGCTGGCGGCCCGAAAGGCTGGGAGGCATTCAACTGGTTCGGCTTTGGAGCGCTCGGTCTCTTTGTTGCCGCTGCGGCTTTGGTCTCCTTGAAAGATCGCGGGTTGCCTCGTCGCTCGCTCGGCTTGCTCTTCTCCATGGTGCTTCTCACGGCTCTAGCTGTCAGCCAGACAATCAACTACGGAAGCAATGGGGTCTTCGATCTCGACTCGCTTGCTGAGCATCCACTCTCTCTCGCCGCTGGTGTTGGCATTCTGAGTCTTGTGCTCGGCGCCTTCTGGTTGATCCGGCGTCCTTCTCGAACTGCCACCAAAGAACTGGCGGCAGTAGTAGGGCTTTGCTACGTGGGCGGTGCTGGAGTCTGGTTACTTGGAGCGCGATTGATTTCTCCTCTTGGAATCGTGCGTGCATCTGGGCGTTTGTGGTGGCCGGTCGGCCTTCTGCTCGTCTTGGGATCAGTAGCCGTGGTTGCCCGTTCCTCCTCAAGAGTGCTCCTGATACCACTGGCACTAGCCGCAGCAGTACAGATTGTTGATACCGGGCCGGTCCGCGACGAGGCCGCAGCCACCATGGTCGACTCGGTCGCGATCCCAGGGTCTGACGCTCTTTTGGCCGCCGTCGGAAATTCGTCGCAGGTACGAGTATCACCGTCGTTTCATTGCGCCCAAGAGTTGGAGGATTCATGGGCCGCTCTAGACGCGATAGTGGTGGCGGCCGAGCGCGGGGTTCCCATCGATACGGCCTACACCGCACGTATTCCCAAAGGGTACGAGTGCGGCAGTGAAACAGAAGCGGCACTGGCACCGGGTGAACTCCGCGTTCTGGTCATGCCAAACCGGTTGAACCCTGGCGTCCTTATTGATGAACTACATCGGTGCCGCGACAATGGACGACTGCTGGCATGTACCGACCAGTGGGCCGGTCTCGACGCAGGAGCAGTGGCGCCGTTCCTACCAGTGGTTGCGGAACCGATCAGCTTCGCGGCCGGAGCAGACTCCCAACCAGTGATGACTAATGGTTGGGGTGAAGCCCAGGAGTGGGGCCAAGTGGTCCCAACTGCTGGTGCCTCTGTCTCCATTCCATTGATCGGTGTCGAACCCGGTGACGAACTCATCATACGATTCCGACTACGAAGAGTCGACGAGAAACCAGGGGCCTTCACTCTCCATAGCCCTCAGTTTGAGGATCAGATCATTAACGTCTCCGAATTGCAGCCGGACAACTACGAAGTACAACTCGCTGTTGACATCGATTCTTTAGATCCGCTTTCATTCACCATGACCTCACGTCCGGACGGACCACTGATCGGGATTGAGAGCATGACCGTCATGTTGGCCAATCCCGAGCAGACACTGGCGTTCAGCGATGAGGACTAGCGGCTGCATCTGTCTCAAGATCAGAAATTACATACTCATAGTGGATTGAAGTAGTTGCTTGAGGGCTCGGATCGCAAGAGGCTGGCAAGCTGGTTCCATGTTCCGTCAGCCAACAGGCTCTCAACGTGTCTCTGGTGTTCGTCTGCGGAGTTCCATGATTCCACCACCGTGAAGCGCGAGCTGTCATCTCGGTCTTGGTAGACGGCTACGGCCGTGCAACCAGCGACCTTGGGTAATTCGGTGCCGAGCTGCTGCATGGCTCCTTGGAATTCAGAGAGCTTGGCCTCTGCGGCATGAAAGTGAATGATGAATGTCGTGGCGGACATGGATGCTCCTTGGGTAGGGCGATGAAGCTAGACAATGAGGAGCGGGGTCTTTCCTCTAATCTGGTCATGAGCGCGCGTTTTGCGTCACGATTTCGAGGTGGGGCTGACGGAACATGATCGCGTGCAAGTCCTACCCGGGTGAAGTCTGAGGTGCTTCTTCCGGCGGATTCCTCTCACTCCACGCAACCGGTAACATCTTCGTGACCACCCGACAGAGGAAGTCGTGCCCTCAAACACGCGATCACCAACTCCATGGACCCCGATCATCGCAGTTTTAGCGTTTGCTGCTGGCACTGCAGTCTCCGGTAGAGCGCCCTTCTATATCTTGCTAGGACTTCCGATAGCGGCCTTGGTTGTGGTGGCTGCAGTTCGCTGGATCGTGACTCGACAAGGTGACACCACTTCGCGAGAGTGACGACATCCAAGCCGACTTTGAAGCCCACCTGCGTACGGTAATAAAGCTCTTCAACTCTCCAACAGGCACACTCATCCGCGAACTATTAGCCGAGTCACAATCCGACGATTCGATCGCGGAGGAGTTCCGTGATCGCTTCTGGAAACCCCGACGCGATCTGTCCCGACAACGACTCCAACGAGGTATTGAGCTCGGAGAAATCCGTACCAATATCGATCAAGAAATCGTGCTTGACGCCATCTACGGTCCAGTTTGGCTGCGTCTCATGATTGGACACCTGCCCATGAAAACCAGCCACGCACGCCGCACTATTGATGCCATCTGGCGCGGCGTCGCCACAGATGGGATCTCGCACAGCTGAAACCAACCGCTACCGACCTTTTCCCCGTGTCCGCACAGTGTCCGCGCCTCGTTTTCGTCCCTAGAACGAGAAAGACCCCGATCCGGATCACTTCGATTGAAGCAAACACCGATCAGGGCCTTTGTGGCGGAAGGTAAGGGATTCGAACCCTTGGTGATGCGAAGCACCACAACGGCTTTCGAGGCCGCCCGCCATTTGCCCCTATAGCTCCACTATTGGTCTATTTATCCAGGTCACAGCCTTATCAGTGGATCGCACGACTCGTCCTCTGATACCTCACTTTAACCCCTAAACACCCCTGCCAGTGGTACGTGAGTGGTACGAGATTCCCTGACGCTCGGCTCCGATGTCAATGGCCAGCACCGAAGCGGGGTCAATGACATCGACGGATTGCTCTTCAGAGCCCTTGGTGGGCGGCCCGTCCTGGACTCCGTGTTGCAGTCCCAACAGCTTTCAAGACCCAAACCCGAGATTCCGAAGAACCCTGCAATTACCACGTTTCCCCTGGTCAATGCGCTGAATCGAAGAACAAGACGATACCAGTCCGACAGCCCTATGTACCCTTGTTTACTGCTACCAGTGTTACCACAGTGATATGAACGACATTAGACGCTAGTCATCTTGGCACTCCGATCCCTTGACTCGGTTGTCCCCAGGCCGAAGGACTATTATTGAGCCGTTTCTTACGGGCATAGTTGCATTGAGAGACCATGACGATTCTCAGCAACTGCCTGCTACGAAGCCGATCAGCGATCCAGTTGCGGGCCCTCAACCAACGATTCGAGGCGGTCCTTCGCAACAGCCCTCACCGATGCCCAACGATGGTTGACGAGACGCTCCAGCTTATTCCGATCGACATCTGAGGCATGAACAACATGGACCCCTGAGCCAACTTCTAGATCCGATTCCAGCAACTCGACCACCTCTGCTGGAAGTGTATTTCTCATCACCAGTCGCGATCTAGTTCTCCGGTCACCAACCAAGGCGAGACAGGTCAGGACCTCGTCTGGCGTCTCGGGCCGATCCGCCATCGCAAACCCAAGGGAAGGCTGATCGCGCAGTAGTCGTAACCAGATGGAGAGTCGCGCATTGACTACGACACGGTGTTTAGCCGCGCCCAGGAGCATCTCAGCTAGCTCGTCTGAGGCGTCGGTCTTCATCGTCGGAGTTCCTTCCAAGGGATGAAGGCACCGATTTCACTCTTGTGCTTGTCCACAATCTTGGTTCCGAATTCGTCGAGATCCGCTGATCACCTCAAAGCCTCTCACACGGGCGACCCGGCTGTAGAACCTCCGTCAATCGAACAGGCTCGCCCTGACCGTGACGGTGTACCTCACCTGGTGATGTTCACTGGGTTTGGTTACGGCTACAGCCGGGAGGTAGTGGCTCCGATGGAACAGGCAATTGGCTTTGGCCGACATTTCCTTGAAGCTGATGATGCCTACAACAATGAGCAACGAGACAGCATCACCATCGAAGTCCCAACACCATTGTTTGGCCGGTGTTCAACTGTTGAGTTAGTGTCTGCGAGCGCCCGATCGAAGGTCGGCGAGTGGAGAGTGGCACATCAATGACTAAGCCAAACCCTGGGGCGGACCCCACAAATCTGACCCCGTTCACAATCAAGATCAGCAACGAAACCCTGGATGACCTTCGTGGCCGCCTCAAGGCGTCTCGCTGGCCTGACGAAGTCGAGGATGCTGGCTGGAACTACGGCGCAAACTTGTCATACATGCGTGGACTCGTCGACTACTGGATCAACGACTTTGATTGGCGCAAGCAAGAAGAACGCATCAACAGCTTCAACAACTACCGAATAGAAGTTGACGGAGTGGGCCTCCATGTCATTCACCAAAAGAGCAGCAACCCCAACGCCATACCGATCTTGTTGACCCATGGTTGGCCGAGTTCGTTCTACGAGATGCTCAACCTTGTTCCGTTGCTAACCAACCCCGAACACTTCGGCGGCGACAGTACTGACAGCTTTGACGTGATCATCCCTTCGATACCGGGCTACGCATTCTCCGATGTTCCAACCAAGCCCGGCTTTCACTATGGGAACACAGCCGACCTCTGGGCGGGGCTGATGACGAGCCTGGGCTATGACCGCTTCGCTGCCCATGCCTACGACGTCGGTGCGACAATCATGAGTTTCCTACTCCGACGCTGCCCCGAACGCCTCATTGGCTATCACACCACGGCCCCTGACAATCCTGCTCCGTACCTCGGTGTTGGCTCAGAGCCACTCTCTCGCGACGAACAGACATACCTTCGCCAAACAGATCTGTGGGACATCGAGGAGGGTGGCTACATGGCGCTTCAAACCACGCGACCCCAAACCCTCGGCTACGGCCTGAACGACTCACCTGTAGGTCTGGCCGCCTGGATAGTCGAGAAGTGGTATGCGTGGACAGAACCTCCAAACGGTGAGCTGGGCGACCACTTCACCATGGACCAACTACTCACCAACGTGACCCTCTACTGGGCAACCCAGACCATCAACTCGGCCAACCGTTTGTACTTTGAACGAGCGCACAATTTCTGGCCGATTGGTCGAGACGAAACCATCGATGTTCCAACTGGCGTAACCCGAACAATGCATGCTGTTGAACGCCCACCTCGCGAGTACGTGGAACGGACCTTCACCGACATACGGGGTTGGGAAGACTTTGGCTGTGGCGGACACTTCATGGCGTTGGAAGAGCCACAGTTGATGGCCCAAGCCATACGTCAATTCTTTCATCCACTTCGGTGACGAACATGTTCACGTTCGGGTCAATGCACGACTCGGGTATCTATGGTTTGCGAAGTGGAGCGTCGGGGCTGAGGAATTGACCACCGGGACGTGTCAAATTAGCTCGACACCCGTTATTGACAACACACTGTCCAGTCCTCACCAAGCTTTCCTCAATGCATTAGGAGCGCGTACATGAACCAGGCTAGGCAACCCGCTAGTCCGCTCACAAGCCGGACTGTCAAGTTCTCCGAACCATTCGCTCATGTAGGGTTGGCCAGATGAGAGCGGCTGACCTCCTCCTGTCGTCCGGGCCCTTTTCGAATCGAATTCCCGAGGTCAACCCCCTTGTCGAGAGGGATGCCTTGCTTGAAGCACAGGTATTGGACCTTCGCTTTGATCTCGCGAGAGGAGTATTGGGTGTTCTCTTCGAGCTTCGCGTGGCCATGCATTTGCACGAATCCAATACTGCGGTTCTTGTAGCAAAAGGGGTCGAGACCCTTCGTTGGAGAGCTGACCAGCGAACCACAGACTTGACGGCGTGGAACATCCTGTCCTCCGATGCTGAGAAGGGTTCTGCTGATCTGCACTTTGGAGTGGTGTGCTACCCCGACGCGAGTTTGAGGGTCCGGGCAGCACATTTCACCTATCTCAACTGTCAGGTCAATGACATCGGGGATGCTCCTCCGGATTATGCCAGCGCTACCAAGTTGATCTGGGCGTCGACGGCGCATTGGCAGTCAGAGGTTCACGTGGTGAGTGCTTCATCGCTGGGCAAGTGACCTGGTCCCGCATACACAACCGATGGACATGAAGAGGGTGTGCCACATGTTGGGTGTTGATCATGTAGCGTCTCGAGCCGCAAACTGAATCCAAACGGGTTTGACGACTGCTGAGTCCATACACAAACTGTTTCAAGGACCGCCACATCGTGATTGCAGGACAGCTCCTCAACCTCGACCGGTTTGTGACAGCCGGAGGGTCTCGATTCCTAGGTGACAGGTTCCTCGAGAATTCTACGATCCATGACTTCAATGACGAAGTCAAGGAAGACATCGGGTAAATCAATCCACAGCTCCCGGTCAGACCATTGCCCGACTTCGACGGTGAGCCCACGACTCTCGCTCCACCGCTGGATCAGGTCTCGCTCTTGCTTCGGCTCGCTGGAAATGAACCCAAGATGCGACTGGTGTTTGTTGAGCTGAGGATCAAAGACCTCGCTACAAATGAGCTGAATATCAATTCCAGATCCTGCCTGGTGAAGGATCGCCATATGCTCGGTGGCGACGAACTCTTCGAAGCCAAGGCACTCGGTGAACAAGGAGCGGGCATCATCAAAGTGCTGTTGTGCCACCTGTCCAGCTCGATGATGAAGTTCCATCGCCATTCCTCCACTCAAACCGATCGACGCGAATGGTAGACGACTTGCCGGTCCCCATGCCCATCCACCAGATGCTCTCGCGAAGCTTCCAGCCACGACCCATCATCGACTACGTGACCAGCAGACATTTCGCATCAGCGACCAGACCTCCATTGATGAACCCACACGGCCGGTCCAGCGACGTCAGGTGTAGCCACCGGCTTCAACCCCCATCACCGACGTCCGCCGGTCATTGCTCTCCCCTAGCAATAGCTCTAGTTCAGGCAGTGAAGGAGTCGGTGGGATCCCCATCAGGCCTCGATCCCCGAACCCTCATCGTGGTCAGGTCCACACCCTCATCAAAATACGCATTCTCAAATGCTTCACCCTCAACAATTGCATCGTAGAAATTGGTGCCCTTGATCGCGGCCCGGTAGAACCGAGTCCACGACAAGTCAGCAAACATGAATGAGCACCAGGCAATGCTTGCTCGCCAGAAGCTAGCCCTATCAAGCTTGGCCATAGCAAGCGAACAAGAATGAATGTTCGCTCCGTCCAGATCTATCCCAGTCAACGTGGCCTCCTTCAAATTGACTTTCGTCAACGTCGCGTTCTGAAAGTTCGTGTTAGCCAACCACGCTTGACTCAAATCAATGTGCGCCAGATGCACACCAGTGGCCGGTGGGCCGCCTTCGAGGCGTTCGTTGTCTGTCGCGAGATACTCGACGTTTCTGTCAAACAGGGCCCTGCGCCTGGCCAAGACCCGTAGAACGGTCACAACATCGGTTGGTGGTAGCGGCCTCACATGTATCCGCATCCCGTTGGGAGTCCAATGAGTCTCCAATGACTCTGTAGGGAAGATCTCAACGTCCATTTCTGGATCAGGTCTGGCGTTAGCGAGCAACGTTGCGACCAGGTTCTCATACACCAATCCGGCGAACTCGCTTTCGGCAATCACCGCTACTGCTTCGAGGTCAAAGATCGCTCCGACCCGGATCACCGGATCTGGATCAGCGAGCGCTCGAATAGCAATCTGAAACCGCCAAGTAGCAACCTCGCTGGACCCGGTCAGACCCTGAGTCATGCAACCAGCATCGGTTGGATCAGCTTCAATTCCCCTGGCTCCCAATCGCAGATACCACTTGGACAACAACGTCATGGCCAACATGAGACCAAGCACACCGACGAACACCAGTAGCCATCCATCGATGTGAATGCTACCGGCCACGCTCGTTGCGGTACTGGTGGACAAGTCCTTGAATTCTTGGAGATGGGTGATCCATGTGGCGGGTGCGAGCACTTCATAGGCCAGACCAAACACCAACACGTCGACCAATCCGTGGCGTATCTTCAGAACGTTCACAGGCTTCTCCCCGCTCGTTCCTGCTTCACTGAACCTTTGATCACGACCGCGTCGGTCGTTGGCAGTTGGGGTGCGGTTTGTTCGGCTTCGATCTCAGCAATCAGAGTCGCCAACTCCAGGCCAACCTCCGCCAACTCAGCCGCCTTGGTGAACGGCTTCTCCACCTGGGTCACACCGGCCCTAATTTCCTTACCCAACCGGGTGATCTCGACTTCTGCATCAGCGGCCCGCGACGGTGCAGACCTTGCTAAGCGCAGCAACCTGGAACCGATCTGCGCGTCGTTCACCAGGTCCTCGATTGACAAGGTGGTCACAAGCTTCGCGGTGTGCGCACCAACAGTGAAATCAACGGCATCGATATGGCGTCTCACCTCAACAGGCAACCCACCAAGAGAACCGAGTACCGCCGGGCCGTCCGAGGACCTCATCTTTCGAGCCAGCCGACGGATCTCCACATCGGCTTCTTTCAACGTGTCGAAACGACGTCCAGTGATTGTGAGATCCATTTGCTCACCCAGACGCCCCGCCACATCCAACAAGCCATCCACCCGGGTCGCCAGGGCGACACGCCGGTTTCGCCAGCGGGGAATACTCGATTCGAGGCGCACTTTCTGTTTGGCCCAAGTTGATTCAAGGCGGGCCAAATCAGTGTGGCGGCGATCCAGGCGCATCTTGTCAATCATCTTCGGATCACCAGTGGCCAGTGACTTCATCTCAGCGAAGGACAGCTCGTTCTCGTTGAAGACTTCCTCAATCTCGCGGACACCTCCCGGACGAGGTCGCATGACTTGCGCGATAAACCCGGCCTTACGTTCCAAGGTTTGCCACATCACCACATCAAAACTCTTCTCCGTGGCGTAGCGCAGGATCTCAATGTCGGGGTTCTGGTTCCCTTGGCGCCACGCACGCCCTTCTCTCTGTTCGATATCGGCTGGCCGCCAGGTGGCATCCAGGTGATGCAAAGCCACCGCTCGGGCTTGCACATTCATTCCCGTTCCCATTGTCCCAGTGGAACCAACAAGGACCGATACCCGGCCATCTCGACAACGAGCGAACAGTTCGGCCTTCGCTACTGGAGTTTTGTGGTTCTGCATGAACTCCACCTGCTGTGCCGGTAGTCCTGCTTCGGCAAGCTGGTCGCGCAGTATCTGATACAGATTCACACCGGTACCGCTATTGGTGCCTTCCACACCATGGTCACAGAACACGATCTGCAAACCTCCAGTCCGAGGATGAGGTTCACCAGTCAACACATCGTCATAGGCCCGATCACGATGTTTCTCCCAGATCTCCGCAATCCGCTGTACCGCAGTGCCGATCTTGGATGGGTCAGGCTGAGAACGGCCAACAAGACGTAGATCCAAAGCAGCTCTGCGGCCCTCACCCATGACCGCCAACATGTTGTCCTTCTCTCCGAACCCCGACACTGACGCCGCCCGCACAGCCAGCTGCTCGGAGAACAGATCCAGAGCATGTGAGGAGGGAACCATCACCATCTGCGCCTTACCGGTCACAAGGGCAGGGCGCGGCAAGTTGAGATCCTCAGCCATCTGGATGTCGGCAACGGTTCCCAGTAGGAGTTGAAGCTCCGGCAGGTTCTGGTAGCGAGCGAAACGGGTTCGCAGCTTCCACTGATTGCCAACACCCACCTCATATTGGGTGACAGCCGTGCCGAACTGGGCGGCCCACGCATCGAAGGAGCCGACACCGGCAGCCTCCAGGGCATCCGGCTGCAAGTAGTGTTGCATCACATACAACTCCGCCACCCTGTTCGGAATTGGGGTACCGGTAGCGAAGGTGACGACACCGCGTTGGGTGGGGTGCATGCGACGCAAGAGTTTGATCTTCAAATCCAGGTCAGTGGCTTTCTTGGACCCAGAATCGCCGCCGAACCCGAGGTCAGGATTCGCGCACGGCACAGCCAAGTTCTTGAACTCATGCGCCTCATCCACGAAGAGGTAGTCGACGCCGAGTTGTTCGAACGTCAGTGAATCATCACGTGGATTGTCCCGCAGCTTCTTTGTTTTGGCTTCCGCTTTCTCCAATGCAGCGGCGATCTTCTTGATGGTCTTGGTGCCCCCGCCACCGTTACTGGCAGCGGACTGAGCGTCACGGGTGCGAGCCACAATGTCATCCAGGTAATCCAACTCTGCTTGGGTGCTAACGGGAATGGACTTGAACGTCCTATGGGAGACAATGACTGCGTCCCAGTCCCCGGCCGCTATACGCCCAACTAGCTCAGCTCGACGCTTCGGTGTCTTCTGGCTCTGATCCGGAACCAGGACGGAGGCAGTCGGGAAGAGTTGCCGCATTTCCGCACCGAATTGTTCCACCACATGATTCGGTACGACATAGAGCGGCTTGTTGATGAGACCCATACGTCGCATCTCCATACCCGCAGCCACCATTTCCGCGGTTTTGCCTGCACCAACAGCGTGAGCCAACAGTGCCCCGCCATCTACGATCACTCTGGCGATTGCTTGGCGTTGATGGGGCCGCAGCTCAAAGCCTTCCACCAGGCCGACCGGGTTGAGCCACTCTCCATCGTGTTGGGGTGGGACATAGGAACGGAACGCCTTGTTGTAACGGGCAGCCAGCCGGTCGGAGCGTTCGGGGTTTTTGTGCCAACACCAGTCCGCCAGAGCTTCGTTGAGTTCCACCAGTTTCTGATTGGCGGCGAGGGTTTCGTCCTTGTTGAGGATTGGTTTCCCCTCGGGGTCGTTGTCTTTGACCACGATTGCTTTGCCAGTCAACCCGGCCGCAACAATTGTGAGGGCGTCACGGCGCGACGTGCCCCACGTTTGGGTCATGGCCACCGAACTTCTTTGCCAGGACGGTGCCTCTAAGGACCATCCGGACTGCTCATGCCAGAACACTTCCAAACCACTGGTAGGGCCAATGGTGTCGGTAATGAACTGGGTGATGTCTTTTGGGGTGAGCCAGGAGACGCCTAGGCGTACCGAGATCTCCTCAGCAACCAAGGGTTTGGGTAGTGCTGCTTGGAGGGCCTCAACGTTTTGGGCCAGTAACGGATTGGTGAGGGCCGCTTCGCGGGCGACATCGAGCTTGCTGCGCACATTCCCCGACAAGTAATGGGGTGCGAACAACCAACGTTGCGGCTCGGTGGGGTCACGGAACGCTATGTCAGCGAGCCCTGCCTCCACATCAATTGTGGCGTCTGCCAGGAGTTCGTTGATTCGTTTCGTGTCCAGCAACCCCGATTCACCCATGGACATCGCTACCGCCTCGGGAAGCGTCGAAGCAGTCATTGGTCGGCGTTGGGGCCTGATTTGTCGGGTAGTGAAGATGGCGCTGCGGGTCGCGGTCTGGGTCTCAGAGTCAAAGGACTCCAGGGCCAGTAGCGCTGAGTAATCAGGGTCATCACGCCGGAACCCGGCCAGGCGTGGGAACAGGCGCACCTCATTGGATGACAGCTTGTACCTATTGAGTGGTCCACCTATACGCCGTACCGCAGTGTCGTAGTCGGCGCCGAGGCGCGTCCGGAGGCGTTCGATGTCACCGGCCGGTTCATCGGCCAGTTCGGCGGTGATGAGATCCATCATGGTGGTACGCAGCGCCAAGACAGCCCGCAGGGTTGGTTCGTCCTTCTTGGAGGACGGCACATAGGGCACAACTGCGTCGCCAACGAGTTGGGCGAAACCTCGGGGCGTCAACGGGTCAACAAAGATTGAGCCTTGCTTGGCCCACCCAGGCAAATCCTCTGCGATCAGGCGGCGCTGTGTTGTTGGTGGCGGGGTGATCGTGACCGGCAAGACCGGTTGGGTCAGGTCAATGACCGGATCGGGCAACACACCTCGGTGGCGGTCCCGGTTGGGTGCATCCAATACTGCTATCCGACCAAAAGCGTGGGAGAGCATTGCGCCCAAATCCGCGTCTGGATCCAGTTGCACACGGAGTTGGTCTTTGCGGTACATGCCGCCATCGGCCAACTCGCCTAGCACGAGTTCGGGGTTGTCGTGAAACCATTGGTTCATCCCGATCCGGTCACCAAGTTCCCTAATGCCGCTGACACTCATCCAGTCTGGGACCTCACCCCGATCAATCTCTGCCCCCTGGATCCTGGGGTCGAAGAGTCGTTCGCTTCGGCGACGGAACACAACGATGTCGGTAGTGACCTGAGTACCGGACTGAGCGTGGAACGCCCGATCCGGCAAACGGATAGCACCGACAAAGGTGCCCCACTCACCAATCAACGCCCTCTGGGATTGGTTGCGGGCATCCAAGGTGAACGAAGAGGTGATCGCGATCGTTAACGCCCCGGGCGCGGACAGGGCCAGGGATTTGGTGATCGCATAGTTATGCAACGCCAACCGGTTCGACTTGTTGAACTGGGTGTCGAAGGGTTTGGTCGACGCGAACGGGACGTTGCCAATCACCAAAGCGAACGGTTCGCCCACATGGCGGTAGTCCTCCAGTGCTGTCTGCACGATCTCGGCTTGGGGGTGGAGACGGCGGGCGACCTCAGCAGTGATCGGGTCGCGTTCGACACCGAGCATTCGGGCATGCGCCGGTGCCCGCGCCATGAACACTCCGGGCCCGCACCCCGGTTCCAACACCCGGCCACCCTCAAAGCCAAGCGAGTCCGCCAGTCGCCACATGCCAGAAGCGATCGCTGGGGTGGTGTAGTGGGCGTTCAGGGTGGACCGCATCGCCGCGTCGATCTCTACTGGCGTCATGAGACGGTCCATTTCCTGGCGGGTGCGCCGTGCCCACGGCTCGGACGGTTCATCCTCAAACACTTGAGGGAGTGCACCCCAACCCGACCACTGACCCAATACTTCACGCTCAGCTTTTGAACCCGTAGCTGTCTGCGACAAGACCCGCAGGACCTCAATGTTCGCTGCTGCTCGTGCGGCAGGGGTCGAGGGCGGGGTGTAGGGCGCTAGTCCGGGTACTGCTGGATCTTCAGGCCCTGCTTGAGCATCCGGGGATCGTTGTTGATGGCGTCCAGTACGACCTCCCCGGCTGTTGGCATGAACCACTCCAGACCCGACTCCAAGCTCTCGTAGTCCTCCCACATCTGCAACAGGTAATTGACGTGCTGGTCGGCCTTCCAGATCAGCGTCTGGATCTCGTGATCCTCGTCCTGCGGGCCGGTGTTGAGCACCAGACCCCGGTCCGCTTCGCTCACCCACCGGCCCCCCAACGGATCCCTCAACCCCTCCGTGGTTGGTTGGAACACCAGACGTCGACACACCCCTGGTTCCAATAGGATCCGCAACTCCAGCGGATGATCCGTCACCAACTCCTGGGGCTCCCCGAACTTCTCCCACCACTCCTCGGATTCGGGATCCAGACTCTCCCAGTCCGCCATCAGGCCCTGAACTTCGGTCTCCACCCACACCTGAAGATCCAGGTAGTACTTTTCCGGGAGTTGAATCGCTGGGTAGCGGCGGTTCCATTCGTAGGCTGCGCGGCCGTACCGGCCCAGGCTCTTTACCCATGCTGGGCGTGGCCCTATCGGCAGGGTCGGGGTGATCCACTGATCCGGGGCGACCCATTCTTGTGTTGTCATTGTCTTCTCCAAGCTTCGCGTTGTTGTCTTGTGTTTGGGGGAAGAGTGAGAGCTGTTCGCTCATGCGCCACCACCACACCGAAGATGCGAGGCTGCATGGGCAAGGCTAGTCACGCCCTGTGACAGCCAACCCCAGCCAGGGCCCAATAAGCCGCGAACTCGTGTCGGAAGCGAACTCATCGTGCCCGCCCTAATGGTGAGCGCTCAACCACCCGCTCAGGCAGCTCAACACCCCGTTCAGCAATGTCGCGATCCAGGTGACGAGTCGCCGGGGAATAGGTTTGCACGCTGAACGGGCGACGCGTCCGGATCCACTCGGCCAGTTCATCCAACGGCAAAGCAAACTCATCAGGCAACGCCGCCAACAACGTCCCCACCAAATCACTTCGGTGCGGACCCATCGCCCCGATCAAGAGTTCCTCCTCACTTGTCTTGTCGCCAACCGCGGCCCGCAAGCCAGCGTCCGCGGTTTCTAGGGTGCCGTGACCCCGGTAACCCCAGTTGAAACCATCCGCTGAGAGTTTCCGTCCAGGTTCGAGCCGGGTCACAGACTCATCAGGATGAACAACCGCTAGCACGGCCTTGCCATGGCGCTTGTTGCCAACCAGGCGCGCTGGACCAACGGTTTCCTTCGCGATCGCCGCCAACTGGCCGAGGTTACGCACAGATCGCATACCCAGCTGGATGTCACGGGAAGCAAGCTCAGTCTCCAACGCGGCCATGGTCGGGAACTGGCCGTGGCGGTCACCAATCCACGCCAGACGCTGACTAGATGCTGACCGGTCACCGCGGTTGTTTTCGAGGGGACTGGTTTGCATCAAGATGGCGAAACTCTGGCGGTCATCACGCCACACCGCCTGACCCGCCACCTCCCGAACATTGTTCGGATCGGACTGGTCGATACCTGCGACTTCAACGGGCCAACGCATCGCTTCCACCCCCAGTTCGGATCCAGGTTGGGGTGCCGCCATCAGGCAACACTGGGGTCCACCCTGCTTGTGTCAACACGCTGACTAGTTCCGGGTCAGGGGTCGCGAGGAGGCGTAGCACCACCGGGGCCTGGCCTTTGACTGTTTGGTTGTTTGTTGTGGTTGTCATGATTTGGTTCCGCCTTCTTGGTTAGTTACCGCCATCGTCAGTCGTGCCCTGGTCGCCAATGACTCATTGGTTTCAGCCCCCCAAGCCCTGCGACCCATCTCGGTCGCCACTAACAAAACACCTGCGGTGCCACACATCGGATCAACCACCAGATCGCCCACATAGGTGTGCAAACCAATCAACCGGGTCACCAGTTCGGCCGGTAAGGGTTCGGGCTCATCGCCCATGAGTTCCCAGGTTTCTGGGGTCACGAACCACACATCGAGGGTGTCTCGGGCGAACGCTTCCTGAGTCAGATCCGACTCTGATGGCAGCCCGGCCTCGGCCCGGTCCGCGGGGCCACCCCAGCGTGACACTTGTTCTTTGCAGCCAATGAGGATCCGTTCAGAAACGTATTGGGTCCCGGGGTTGTGGGGTGATACCCAGGCCTTCACTCCGACGGGGAGGTCTTGAGTGTCTGGTACGGGAACCTTGATCCACACGATCTCGTCCCGCAACAACAGGCCTGCCGCATCGAATGCTTCCTTGGTTTCAGTCGCTAGGCAGACGAAAGGCCGGTGGCAGACCACCATTGGGGCCACCACTGCGATGCGGCCACCGGGTTCCAACACTCGTGCCGCGTCGGTGATCACGGCTTTGAGCCAGGAGCGGTAAGCATCAAGGGAGCCAGTGTGGTGGCGGTCGGTAGCCTGCAATCCCGGGGCCCGAAGGATCAGCAGAGCGACCGAGCCGTCAATCACGCTGAGCTGGTCAGGAGGATCGTTAGTGATCTCATTGGGCCCGTCAAAGACCCGCAGTTCACTGCCAAGCCGGTCAGGATGTTCAGTATTGGTGAGGTTGTTCACTGGGATCTCTCATTCGTGTACAAATGGGCGGCGAGGGATTGGCGTTGCCGCTTCGGCTCATCAGTCGTTGTGGTCTCAGCTGGTTCAGGTGCGAACCCGTCAGAGGGTTTTGGCCTAACAGGTGTGAAGTTGGGGAAGTGGGCGGAGGGGACTTCTTGGCCACCGTCGTTGTTTTGAGCGTCGGGGTTTTCCTCGCCGGTGTTGGTGAGGTGGGGGAGAGCGTCGGCTAGGCCGGGACGTGGCAGATCAGGCACCGTCGGGGTCTCATCTGGGCCACCGCCGAGTTGTGGCAACCCGATATCGCTCACACCTTCAGACCATTCCAACATCGGGGCGTAACGGCGGGTGTCGAAATAGGTGACGATGCGGACATGCGCCGGCGGCAACGCACCATGAATCAACAGTGCCGTGAATTTCTCCATCTGGCGCAACACGTTCGCTGGGGTGAGTGCCACCCGCTGGGAGGCGTCTTGCACCGACCCTGACCTCATGGCGAAGGTGTCGGTCGTGGTTGACGCGGTAGCGACTTCCTCATCACCAACTAGCCGGGCCACGTATTCCAAGGCATCAGAGTCGGATTGGGCACCGAAAAACATTTTCGTTAAATGATTCGTCAACACGGTGTCGGCTGAGTCTTTGTAGGCGGCTTTGATTTGGGCCAGGGACTGCCACGCCGTCACCAACTGAATACCCAAACCGGCGACGGTGGACACGAATTCTGGTAGCCGGGCCAGTGGCATGTTTCCGGCCTCGTCCAACACGATGAGTAGTGGCGGGTTGATCGGGCCGTGCACGGCGGTGTAGTGGAAGGCTTGTTCCAGTAGGTCGTTGATGCAGCCACCAAACACTGGGCCCAGGCGTTTCTGGTCCTGTGGTGGTGCGGACAGGTACAGGGTGTTGTTACCTGACACCAGCCATTCCAAATCTATGGAGGGGCCTTCAGAGGCAGCGATGGTGTTCTCACCCAACCAAGGTTTGATAACGGTGCGAGCCGTGGCGTACACCGACGACATCGTTTTTTCGTCATCAGTCCAGATTCCTTCCAAGACTTCGCGGCACTGGGCCAAATAGTCAAGCTTTGGTGCTTTCTTGTCTTTGGTCCAGATGCTGATGTGATGCATCTGGGTGACAACCAGGCCATCACCACCATCTCCTCCTTGATCGGAGGGGTGGTCCTTGGACATCACCCACGTCACAACATCTTTCATTCCCAACCCCGCACCGTTGGCTGCGACCCAGAACAACGCGGCGAGGAGCATTTCGACTTGTTCCATCCAGAAGTTGTCACTCAACCCACCATCAGGTGCGGCATCAATCACCGCCTTAGAACTGGCTAGGGCGTCATCAAACGTGGTGATCCCAGACAGTGGTGACCACGACACCAACAAGCGTTCATCCCACCCCGGGACCTGATCATCATCGCCTCGTTGCCGGTAGGCATTCGTTATGAACGCTGTCGGGTCAAACACGGCGCATTGGCCTTGGCGGCGACGATGCGGCAGGGTCGGGCGAATCAGATCGTCCTTCACTGAGGACACCACCAGTGGGCCGTCCCACTCCAACATCCCCGCTACCAGCAGCACGCTTTTGCCTTGACGTGATGGGGCAACCAATGCCACAGCTCCTCGATCGTTTTGGCGGCGTCGTGCTTTGCGGGTCAGGCGGATACCGGGTTTGGCCCGCCACTCAGTCGCTAGAGGCATCGCACCGAACACACCCAACAGGAACCGGCCATGTAGCGGGAACTTCGCCCGGATCGGAGCCAAATCAGCTTTGGTGGCTAGGGCGGCTTCGGGTGAGGTACCGAGGCGGTCGCGGCGTTCAAACCCAGAACGGCGGGTCCACAGGGCGTTCCCGATCCGGAACAACACCATGATGGTGGCGATGGCGATAATGGCGGTGACTGGGTAGAGAAGCCACGGGGCCGCCACATCCGGGTCTCCCCATGCTGCGGCCGGGTCCCCGGGATTGCGGAAATAGCCGATGAGCGCTGGCAAGCCTTGGGCGATTCCACCATCCAACGTGCCGCCCATGGCCAGGGTGGTGATCCACGCGCCAGCCCATGTCGTGAGCGACGCAACGAACGCTGCGGCCAGAGCGGCGAGGAAGAGAGGTTCGAGGATTGAGGGTTCTTGCTTCACACCCTTACCAAGCGCGGTAAGCACCCCGGAATCTCGTTAGAAACTTGAAATAGTGTCGGCTCGGTCGCTCCCCGGCACCCAGCAGAGTGGTTCTGAAGACCCCGGGACCGGCAAAAGTGTGAGCCCTAGGGTTGTGTCACCGACCCGATCCAAAGAGCAGGGATCTCCACCAAGCGCCTACAACTCGAGACCTGGAATGCTTTTGTTAGAAGTTGCCGGACCTGGCGAAAACTCGACTGACGCCCGCCGAGCCGCTGGCGGCTCGATGCCAACGGTAATCTCGGGTTCCATGACCGCTCGGTGCTGCAAAACAAAGGATCCGAACCCCGGCAAGGTGAACGCAAGACGGCGGCCACTGCCATCAATCAGGCCGCGCTCAATAAGCCTGGCTCGATACATCGAGGCTTGTTTACCCGTTAACCCGAGGCGGCGATACACCTCGCTACTTGCCACCTCATCAGACTTCAAGTCGAATGTCGCTACCGACATCGCATACAAGAAACGGCGCTCTTGGGGAGCAGTTCGCGACCAGCTCGCACCGTAAACCCCCTCAGCCAAGTCCTCCGTCAACCCTGGCAGCGCAGCCATCACGTGTTTCTTGGTGACGAGGTCCGAAGCGCCCGCAGCATCAACAGTTCGCTTGCTTGCCGCTTGAACTAAGAACGGATACCCGTGAGTTAACTCCACCAGCATTTCCAAGGCTCCAGCATCAATACGACGACCCGAACCAATCAACGGCTCCTCAATTGCGGTTGCTGTTTCGGTAGGAGTCAGATACTGCAAACGGCTCCACTCAACCCGTTCTGTGAACGTGACGGAATCAATCTTGACCATGTGCTCGCGGGTAGAGGGAAGTCCAGCAAACGCATACAGAATAGGGAGGTGTCTGGAGTTCGCTGCCTGCATAGTGCGGCCAAAGGTGAGGAGTTCACTTCGTGAACAACCCTGCAACTCATCAATTGCAATGAATACGCCAACACCCCGGTCCCGAGCAGTCTCGCCCAACGCGGTAAGTAAGGCATCAAACTCCATTGGTATCCCAAGCTCCGCCCTGGTGCCATCCTTGCCAAACTTCAGCGACGCGCCAGCCCCAGCCAGCGAAACCGATATACCATCTATGGCACTTGCCCCACGCCTCAGTGCCTTGCCTGTCGCTGAGCCCGTCGCCAACATGTTCATCAAGGTGTCGCCTACAGCCGTGAGTTGAGTCAACGAATCGTTGCCTTCGTGAGAAGATGCTTGGAGACGTAGGCCAGCCCAGCCACGTTCAATTGCCCGGTCAACGAGGTGATCCAACAAGACAGTCTTGCCAACACCCCGCAGTCCAGTGAAGGCCATTGGTCTGGCTCCGGTTCCCCTCTCAACTCGGTCGAACTCATCTAGCATGTTCTGGATGAGTTGATCGCGGCCAGCTAGTAGCGGTGGTTGGGTCGCTGGGCCTGGAGCAAACGGATTGAACATCGGACCTTCCAATCACTACTGCTAGAGTTTATTAGTGCAACTCTAACAGGCTCTAGTGATGGTTGCCTCAGCAGGCTTACCATCGAGGCCAGACCTGGGCGGTAGGAATGGTCGAAGTGTTGAACGATGATGGCGCGACTTCAGCACGGGACTGTGCCGCCATTGTGTGGTCATGTGCGTGCCAGTCCTTGTTTCTGCG
>JAJRQY010000096.1 GCA_024280015.1 Actinomycetes bacterium | reverse complement strand
TGGCATCTTCTTACACGCGTCGGAAAGTATTGCTATCGCTGTGGTGTCTACGGAGGCCGTTCGGCTCTGTCAGACGACAGGAGCAACTTGCTGTTAGCGCAGCAGCTCGGCTACTCGAAACGCCAGGTCCAGGCTTTGGCGGGCGTTGAGGCGTGGGTCACACATTGTCTCGTAGCGTCGGCCGAGGTCCTCGTCGTTGACGCTGGCTGAGCCACCGAGACACTCGGTGACGTCTTCGCCGGTGAGTTCGACATGGATGCCGCCCGCCCAGGTTCCAGCGTCTTGGTGGGCGAGAAAGAAGCCGCTAACTTCCTTGATCACGTCATCCAGGTGTCGTGTCTTGTGACCGGAATCGGCGGAGTAGGTATTGCCGTGCATCGGGTCACAAGCCCAAACTACGGGGTGTCCCGACTCTTTCACCGCCTCCAAGAGTGGAGGCAGGTTGGTTCCAACCTTGTCCGCTCCCATCCGGCTTATCAGTGTCAGTCGTCCGGCCTCGCGATCGGGATCCAACGCATCACAAAGGGCGACGATGTCGTCGGGCTGGGTTGTTGGCCCAATCTTGCAGCCAACAGGGTTCTTGATTCCTCGGAAGAATTCGAGGTGGGCACCATCCAGTTGCCTGGTTCGCTCACCGACCCAGATCATGTGAGCCGAGCAGTCATACCAATCGCCGGTCAGGCTGTCTTGGCGGGTCAGTGCCTCCTCGTACTGGAGAATGAGAGCCTCGTGACTGGTGTAGAACTCGGCCTCGTGAATCTCAGGATTGCTGGAGGAAACACCGGCCGCTTCCATGAAGCGCAAAGCTCGGTCAATCTCATGAGCAAGGTCTTGGTAGCGACGGCCTTCAGTGGAGCTGGCCACGAATTCCTGGTTCCAGGCTTGTACCCGGTTGAGGTCAGCAAACCCGCCCTTGGTAAAGGCACGGAGCAGATTGAGGGTTGAGGCAGACTGGTTGTAAGCCCGGAGCAAGCGATCTGGGTCGGGCAGGCGATCACCTTCGGAGAAGGGCAGGTCATTGATCATGTGGCCAAGGAATGACGGGAGTTCGGTCCCATCCTGCGTCTCGGTTGCACTGGATCGCGGCTTGGCGAACTGGCCAGCGATCCGCCCAACCTTGATGGCAGGCACTCCTGATGAGTAGGTGAGGACAACGGCCATTTGCAGGATGACTCGCAGCTTGTCCCGGATCGCATCCGCTCCAAAGCCGTCGAAGGACTCGGCGCAATCACCGGCCTGGAGTAGAAAGGCTTCCCCGTTTGCCACATCAGCCAGACGCGACTTCAGTGTTCTTGCCTCACCAGCAAAAACCAGTGGAGGCAGCATCGAGAGCTGTTTCTCCACCTGTTCAAGGGCGGGTACATCCGGCCATTCGGGCTGATGCTTTGCCGGTCGAGAGCGCCAGCTTCCAGGGTTCCAAGTCACGGGCGACAGTCTCGCTCCTGGCCAGCCAATGAGCAACACAGTTTCGCTGAATCATCTCTTTGGGTGCGATACAAAACGACTCTAGCTGATGCCACCAGATCGGTAGCACCAGCCAAAGTATTCAGAATCTTGTGATGTCTGGCTCAGCCTGAAGGTTGAGACTTGAACCGGTTCTGTTACGCAGCGTCGAAGTCGGCGATGACATCGCCAGCTTGATCTCGTACTGCGCTGACGGCACGCTTTACCAGACGGCGAGCGGCCTCAGCGGTAACACCGAGCTCTTCTCCGACTTCGCGATAGCTGCGCTTGCGGCCATCGTTCAGACCGAACCGTTGCTCGACGGCGTAGCGGGCCCGAGGGTCCAAGACGTCAAGTAAGCCAGTCACCATCGTCTCTTCGGCCTTGGCCATGACTTCAACCTCGGGTCCGGGGTTGGAGTCAGGGAGAAGGTCGACAAGTTCATTGGAGTCGTCGTCACCAATGGTGCGGTCCAACGAGGTTGGTGTGGTGAGGCGATGCAACCGTGCATGCTCATCATCCAGCTCGTCACCGTCGCCAGAAACCTGGCGAAGGGCGGCGCGCAAGCTAGCGGAGCGATCGCCGGGAAGGCGAACGAGGCTGGCTTTTTGATCCAGTGCCCGACCAATGGCCTGACGGATCCAGAAGGTGGCATAGGTGCTGAACTTGAAGCCCTTGCGCCAATCGAACTTGTCGACAGCGTGCTCCAAACCAAGGTTGCCTTCCTGGATAAGATCCAGAAGCTCCATGGACGGAGGCAGGGGATAGCGGCGGGCAACGCTCACAACAAGGCGAAGGTTGGCCCGGATAAAGCGGTCCTTGGCCCGAGCAGCAGCTCGAGCGGACCGGCGGTGTTCGGCACTGTTCTCGCCAGCCTCGATCTTCTCAAGGGCAGCGTGGCCCTTTTCGATGACCTGGCTGAGCTCGCGCTCCTCATCAGCTGTGAGGAGCGGAACAAGTCCGATTTCGTTTAAGTATTGACCTACAGAGTCACTCATGGCGCGTTTCAAATTCCTGGGATTGCGGGAGGATTACAAAGATAGTTCGGGGCGTGTGGGCCCGGGGGGTGGATTGTTACGCTTTACACACCGTTGTGGTTTGCCGTTTCACGCGAGTGATGGCGGTTCTTTGCTGTGCTGCGGGCGCTATCGGTCCAAACGTAATTTTTACTATAGATTGTTCCTCACGGGAATGTGAAATCCGTCACAAATCACTTGGACCGCTCATGCTGGCAGGTACGCCAGCCGACACTCTAAGGCTGGTGAGAGCCACGCTTGGGGCTGAAATCCGGCTAAAATACTGCCGGGACAGGCGAAATGCGGAGGGCTGTGAGCAAACCAACTCGTTCGATTGGGATCTTTGGTGGAACCTTCGATCCGCCGCATTTTGGTCATCTGATTGCGGCCGAACACGTTCGTCAGCACCTGGGTCTGGACGAGGTCCGACTTGTCGTAGCCAACGATCCTTGGCAAAAAGATGGGTTGCGGACGATTACTCGCGCAGAAGACCGGGTTGCGCTCGTTGAGGCTGCACTGCTGTCCAACGGTGTCAAGACCCCTCCAGCGCCGGGTCCAGTGGTGTCTCGTGTCGAGCTTGATGCTGGGGGGCCAAGCTTCACTATCGACACCCTTCAGACATTTCGTCGGGCCGAGCCCACCGCAGAATGGTTCATCATCGTTGGAGCGGACGCTGCTGCCGGGCTAGACAGCTGGCATCGGGCAGATGAGCTTCGTCAGCAAGCCAAGGTCATTGTCGTAAACCGGCCCGGTCCTCACGGCACTGATGATCCGGGGATAGCCCCCAAAGGTTGGCAATATGAGACCGTGCCGATCCCGGCAATCGAAATCTCCAGCACGGGGATCCGTGACCGGGTTCGGTTGGGTCATTCTGTCCGGTTCTTGACACCCGACCCGGTAATCGCACTCATCGAGCAGTTAGGGATCTATCGTCAAGAGCCTTGATTCGACCAGTCACATCGCTCGGTGAGCTACGAACTCCTCGGGCTCCCGCCCTTTTCATTCTCGTCGAATTGCTTCTCCTGTCTGCGGTTCCTGTGCTCGGCTACCTTGGCGCACAGTCGCTGCTTGACACGCGCGCCGGAAACTTCGTCGCCCAGCCGACTCCGGCTGAGCCTGGTTGGTTAGCCGCAGTCGAGCCCAGTCCGGTTACGGGAATCGTCGAGGTTTTGGATGGGAAAGTCACGGGTGTGACCATCGTGGCCCAGCAGCAAGAGAGCCAGCCGGGTGGAACCGTCATTTTGGTATGGCCGTCAATGGAAATTGAGGGGGTTCAGGTCGGAGAAATAGCCCCAGAAGAAGTTGTTCCCGCCGTCTCTCGTCAGCTTGGACTCCAGATCCCGACGGTTGAAATTCTGGACGAAGTGCGTTGGGAGATGATCTTGGGGTCCGAGGAACGGGTCGTGGACAACCCCGATCCGATCTCTACGGAAGACGGAGTGCCAATGCTGGCTGTTGGTGCGGTCAGTATCGGCTCGGACCTGGCAGCAACCTTCATCGGGTCTCGGGCAGTTAACGGTGATCCAGACTCAGTCATTGTGCGTCGCACAATCTGGTGGGAAGAACTTCTCCGCGATCCGCCGAGCGGCGATGACGATCTGGCTGCCCTGATGCGAACAATCGGATCAGCTGATTACCGGGTCCTTGACCTGCCAACGACCAGCAATGGGGCTGGTGAAGAATCGGGAGCCAGGCGAAGCATCGATCCAGCTCTGGCCGAGCAGACCATTGTCGATTCCGTTCCTTTCCCGGCCGGTTCTCAACCCGGTGACCGATCCCAAGTCCGAATCCTTGATCGAACCGGCGGCGTTGACCTTGAGACCATTGCTCGATCAGTGGCCAGGCTCGGTTTTGAAGTTATCCAGATTGGGAACGCCCCGGTCTTTGACGATGGCCCTGCCGAAGTCCTTGTCCCAGCAGGAGTGACCGACGCACGCATCGAACTGCTTGCTGAGCTCTTTGGCGCCGCTACCGTCTACGAAAATACATCAGCCGCTCAGGCTGGATCCGCCGAGAATTCGGCAAGCAAAACCGTTGAGACTTCTCGCACAATCACCCTGATTGTCAGTAGCTCAGCCGCCGAAATGAGTACCTCGTGACACCGACCCCAACACCAATAATTACATCAGCAGCAGAAATCGAAGCCTGGGTTCGACTTGCTATCGAGGGGGCTGAAGAGAAGCTTGGTCACCGAACCGAGGCATTTTTTGTCGGTGAAATCCTTGGTATTACCGACTGGTTTGTCGTGACGTCTGCTCAAACCACTCGTCAGGTGAAGGCAATTGTCGAAGGCGTCGAAGAGATGGTCTTTCTTGGCGACGGGCCAAGGCCGCTTCGGATCGAAGGACTGGACGCACCCGACTGGGTGCTGATGGACTACGGCTCATTCCTCGTCCATGTCTTTACTGACGAGGCACGCGAATACTACGAACTGGAACGGCTCTGGAGCGATGTGCCCCGGCTCAAGTTCACCCGCGCCGACGGATCCGTTGCTGGAGAGACAGACTCACCTGCCACAGATTCACCCGAGACGGACTCACCCGAGAACGAGTCCTAAGCGACGATGTTCACGATCTTTGGTTGACGGACAATGATTTTCTTGGGCTCACCATCGAGTTGGGCCTGAACGTTCTCTGAACCTAGGGCTAGATCCTGCGCTTCTTGGGCGCTGATCTCGGCTGAGACTTCGAAACGATCTCGGACCTTCCCGTTGACCTGAACAATCATGGTGACGGTGTCGACCACCAGCTTTGCCTGATCGGCCACGGGCCATGTTGTGAGGTGGACATGTTCGCCGTCATGTCGTAGCTTCCACAACTCTGCAGTCATGTGGGGCACCGCAGGCGCGAGGAGCTGCACGACGGTGTCCAGCGCGTGGTCCAGGGTGGCTTGGTGGGGACCATCTGGTGCTTGCACATAGCGGTACAGGGTGTTGGTGAACTCCATGAACCCTGCAACCGCGGTGTTGTAGGCCCAACGCTCATACTCGTTGCTGACCCGATCAATCAGGACATGGGCTGCAGTTTCGATGGCAGCATCAGCCTCGTTGGGTTCGCCATCACGGGGATTGCTGTACAGGTCTGTCTCGGGGTGGGCCAGACGCCACAAGCGATGCAAGAAACGTTCGCAACCTTCCAGCTGAAAATCTTCCCAGTCGACATCCTCGGCTGGTGGTTTCACCTGCAAGATCGCCAACCGCAGGGCATCGGCCCCGTGGGCATCGATGATGGCTTCGGGAGCAACCGTATTGCCCTTTGACTTGGACATCTTGCCGCCACCCATACGGACCATTCCTTGGGTGAACAGCCGCTTCATGGGCTCCCGCAGATCCTTGGGGGCAAGCCCGATATCGGCCAACGCCTTCATAAAGAATCGGGTGTAGAGCAGATGCAAAATTGCGTGCTCAACTCCGCCGATGTACTGGTCAACGGGCAAGAAGCGGCTCACTGCTTCCTTGCTGAAAGGAAGTTCGTCGTTCCACGGATCGGTGAAACGAAGGAAGTACCAGCTGGAATCCACGAAGGTGTCCATGGTGTCGGTCTCGCGCCTGGCCGGCTCACCACAATCGGGGCACGTAGTATTGAGGAACCCTTCGTGCTTGGTCAGTGGTGAGCCAATGGCGGTGAAGTCGACATCGTCGGGAGCAACGATTGGCAACTCGCTATCTGGCAGCGGGCGCAGGCCGCAGCTGTCGCAATAGACCATGGGAATGGGACAGCCCCAGAAACGCTGACGACTGAGCAACCAATCCCGCAATCGGAAATTGATCTTGGGTTCTCCCAGATCCTGCTCGATCAACCAATCGCTTGCTTTGGCCTTGGCCTCGGCAACATCCAGCCCATCCAGGTCCAGGTCCTCCCGAGCGGAGTTGATGGCGGGACCGGTGCCAACATAGGCCTCGCCGTCGAAATCATCCGGAGGCTGAACCGTTCGCACGATTTCCAGATCATGAGTTCTGGCGAAATCCCAGTCTCGCTGGTCCTGGCCCGGCACAGCCATGATGGCGCCGGTGCCGTATCCCATCAACACATAGTCAGCCAAGAACAGTGGGATTGGCTTGCCAGTGAAGGGATTGACAACCGAGCCTCCGGTAAAGATCCCGCGCTTGTCTGCGGCTCTGGAAGTGGACATGCGTTCGATGTCTGACTTCGTGTTCACTTGAGATCGGAAAGCCTCGACCGCCTCACGTTGCTCATCGCTGGTGAGCTCATCAACCCGGGGATGCTCTGGGGCCATGACCGCGAATGTCATACCGAATCCCGTGTCTGGCCGGGTGGTGTATACGGGCAAGGGTGGGACATCGCTGCGAGCGTTGCCGTCAGCATCAGCGATCGGCAATCCAAACTCGGCTCCCTCGGACCGGCCAATCCAGTTTCGTTGCATCGTCTTGACCCGGTCTGGCCAATCCAAGCCGTCCAACTCGTCCAAGAGTTCTTGGGCATAGTCGGTGATCTTGTAGAACCATTGCTCCATGTCGCGCTTTTCGACCAGGTCGTCGGATCGGTCGCAGCGTCCATCGATCACCTGCTCGTTTGCCAGCACGGTCTGGCAGCCAGGGCACCAATTGACCGGGGAGGTTGCTCGATAGACCAGTCCGGCTTCGAAGAATCGCAGGAAGATCCACTGGGTCCACTTCATGAACATTGGATCGTGGCTCTTGAGCGTTCGGCGGGAGTCATAGACCGCCCCGATGCGACGCAGCGACGAGGTGAGTTCGACGATTCGGGCATCGGTGAAGGGCCGCGGATGCTCGCCGGACTTCATGGCTGCGTTCTCGGCTGGGAGTCCGAAGCTGTCGAAACCAATGGGAGACAGCACACCCTTGCCGTTCATGGTGTGATAGCGGACTAATAAGTCGCCAAACGTGTAATTGCGGACGTGTCCAATATGGGCGGGGCCCGAGGGGTAGGGGTACATCGAAAGCACGTAGCGCTTTTCTCGCGGGTCGTCATTGTCGATGTTGTACGTGCCCTCGTCAGCCCAGAGGTCTTGCCATCGAGGCTCGATGGTCGATGGGGTGTAGCGAGGCATTTCTGGACGTTCGGACATGGTGGACAGGGTAACGAACCTGAGGAGCAGAGCTAGGGATTTACTCGGTTCGCGGTTCGTCGGGATCGGATTTTTGCCAGAACCTGACGGGGCGGTTGTTCATGGTGGGGAAATTGGTACGCTCGGTCGTCCCAGCAGGGATGTTCGGGGCTATAGCTCAGTTGGTAGAGCACTTCCATGGCATGGAAGGGGTCAGGAGTTCAATTCTCCTTAGCTCCACGGGAACCCTTCGGGTTCGCAGAAGTTCGGCCTTCGGCCGAACTTCTGCCGTTTTACCAGGAGTGGAACCATTCGGGTTCCCTTGGATTTACGTTCGGGTTCCCCTGGATTTAGGGGCGAGCTACGGGTTTTGTGGGGTGGGGCCTAGCCTGGTCGGTCGTGGAGACCATCGTTACTCGTATTGAACACGCGGCAAAGGGGCTGGGGACAGTCACTTTCTTGTCTGGAGACGAGCCTGTCACCAAGACGTGGCAAGACTTGCACGAGGAAGCGAAAGGGTTCGCCGCCAACCTTCAGGCCAACGGGATCAAACAAGGCGATCACGTTGCTTTGCTCGGCCCAACAACTGCCGATTTCGTGACCTCCATCCAGGCCATCTGGCTTTGTGGCGCCACCTTGGTGATCCTGCCACTTCCCATGAGGCTCGCGTCCTTGGACGACTTCATTGCTGACACCAAGACACGGATCATGAAAGCGGAATGCGCCGCGGTCCTGGTCGACTCCGATCTAGCCCCCTTTGTCGAAACAACCCCTGATGACCCTCCCGTCTACTCCTTCGCCGATCTGAAGCCGGGTCCCGACCGAGCAAAGATCGACAACTTCATCCGTCCTGACTATCACCGCGACGATTTGCTGGTCTTGCAATTCACCTCTGGTTCGACCTCCGAGCCCAAGGGTGTGATGCTGGCGAACCACACCATGGCTGCCAACCTGGATGCGATCGATGAGATGATGGAGATTGACGTTGAGAGCGATGTCCTAGTCAGCTGGCTGCCGCTCTATCACGACATGGGTTTGGTTGGATGCTGCTTGTTGCCGATGACAAAGGGCTTTCGACTTGTGCTGGCGGCCCCCCAAGACTTTCTGGCCAAACCTGCCCGGTGGATGGAATGGATCTCCGACTACGGAGGCACCGCAACCGCCGGCCCGAACTTCAGCTACGTGCTGGCAACTCGAGCGCTCAACCGGAGCAAGAAAACCCTGGACCTATCCAAGGTGCGGATCGCTCTCAATGGTGCTGAGCCGGTCGACCCGGCTTCAGTCCGCGCCTTCCTTGAAGCCGGTGAGCGTCACGGCTTACCTCCAGAGTCGATTTTCCCCGCTTTTGGTATGGCCGAGCTCTGCATAGCCGGTGCCTTTCCCAAGCCAATGGGTGGACTGCAAGTTGACGTCGTCGATGCGTACGCCTTGGAGCACGAGCATTGGGCCGTACCGGTTGAGGCAGGTCATGAGCGTGCACGCGAGATCGTCCGGTTGGGCAAGCCCGTGCCCGGGCTTGAGTTTCGGATCATCGACACCAGCACCGGTGAGGAGTTGCCCGAGCGCTGGGTCGGCGAGTTGCAGATTTCTGGTACCTCGGTCACCGACGGCTACTACAAAAGGCCCGATGCCAATGCCGAACTGTTTACCGGAGAATGGCTGCAAACTGGCGACCTTGCCTACATGGTCGATGGCGCCATGTACATGTGCGGTCGGATCAAGGACGTCATTATCGTTGGTGGGCGAAATATCTATCCCCAAGACATCGAACGTGCTGTTGGAACAGTCGAAGGCATTCGTGCCGGAAATGTGGTCGCCTTCGGAATGCCTGGCCGCAAGGGGAAAGAAACGGTTGTAGTCGTGGCCGAGAGTCGGGTCGAAGACGACATTGTCGCGGTGGCGGCGATCAAGCAGATGACACTGGAAGCAGTAGGAATTCCTGCTCACGATGTGGTGTTGGTCAACCCTTCAACCTTGCCAAAGACAAGCTCGGGCAAGCTACAGCGTGTCCTTTGCAAACACCAGTACGAGAGCGACGAACTCTCTCGCCTCAACTAACACGCCCAAACACTCGTTCCGGCCCCAACACACTCGTTCTGGCACCGCTAGAACACGCTGGGACATGCTCTAGCGGAGCCAGAAACGGGGTTTGGCTGACTCGGGGTCATAGCCAGCGGCCTCTTGTTCCGCAGCCTTGTCGCCCGCAGCCATCGGGTTGACGTCGATACTAAATCCACCGTCAATCTTCATGGTTCTCCTACTCAGCCGATCTCCCGTTCATTCAGATTGACACTGTCAAGCTGAGTGAGTGACGCTACCCCGAGATGTCGGTGGGAGCCAATCCACTCTGGCAGGTCTAGTCTTGAGGACAATGATCGATGTCACCGACCTAAGCTTTGAAGCCGACGTTCTTACCGAATCCATGACCAGGCCCGTCGTGGTTGATCTGTGGGCTCCGTGGTGTGGGCCCTGTAAGACTCTTGGCCCGATGATCGAAAAGGTCGTTGCCGAAACCGGCGGCAAGGTTCTGCTGGCCAAGATCAATGTTGATGAAAACCCCGCGGCTTCTCAGGCCTTCCAGGTGCAGTCAATTCCGGCGGTCTACGCCATGAAGGACGGCCAAATCGTCGATGGCTTCATGGGAGCAAAACCCGAAGCTGAGATCCGCGAATTCGTCCAGAAGCTCATTCCTTCCCTCGCCGACATGAGTACCGATGAGCTGCTGGCGATTGGTGATGAAGAGTCATTGCTTACCTTGCTCGAGCGCGACCCCAATCATGAGCAAGCGAATCTCGCACTCGCCATGCTGCTCATCGACTCCGGAAAGAACGAACAAGCGCTGCCCTACTTGGAGAACTTGCCGCCCAGTCCAGAGGTGCAGGCTCTCCTTGACCAGGTCCAAGCCGAGGTGAGTAGCCAGCAAGGCGAAATGGCCGAGGTCGAAGGTCGGCTCGGGCAGCTTCTGGACCAGGTCAAGGACGATGATGAAGCTCGCTCGGAGTTTCTTGGCCTGCTGGAGACACTCGGCGCCGAGAATCCCCAAACGGCGGAGTGGCGACGCAAGCTCTCCACGCGCCTGTTCTAAACCAGTGCTCTAGATAGCCAGTTCTCCTAACCGCTGGCCAACGCCTAGCCCTCACCGCCACAGCCTTCCCCCCACGCTCGTGAACTTCCCCCACGCATCTGCACCCAATCATTGGGGGAATCGGTGTTACCGACATTTGGAACTGAGGACGACGCGCCACCGGCGACGTTGGCTGAACGCATCGACGATGCACTCATTCGACTGGATGAATACCGGAGACACCCGCGAACGGTTGCTGCCGCGGTCCTTGTCGCCGTGTGCGCGCTTGGAGTTGGCTGGTGGATCGCCCGTCCACCCCCAGCACGGCCAGTGGAAGACCTCATTCCCAACGTCTCACTCACACCAACCTCCTTTCTTCCCCAAGCCAGCGAGCCGCTCATCGTTCACGTCGTCGGGGAGGTCGAGAATCCCGGAGTCTTCACCCTGCCAGCGGGATCCAGAATTCTTGATGCGGTTGCGGCTGCTGGTGGAGCGACAGATCAGGCAGACCTTCAACGGATCAACTTGGCCGCCGGCCTGAGCGATGGTGTTCAGATTCGATTACCAAAGGCGGGTGAGAATACCGAGTCGCTGCCTCTCATTGTTGGTGGCCAGTCCAATGGGACTGACGGGGGACTAGGAGGTGTCGGACCGAACTCTGCCAAGGTGAACATCAACCTTGCATCTCCTGCTGAGTTAGAGGCATTGGTTGGCGTTGGTCCGGCATTGGCGACCGCCATTGTTGCCCACCGAGAGAAAAACGGTCCCTTCGCCTCCGCTGAAGGCCTCTTGGACGTACGCGGCATCGGCCCAGCGAAGCTCGAAGCGATGGTCGACCAGGTGGTGGTCCGATGAGTGAGCAACGTCTGCTCGGGATGGGCACTCTTGTCGTTTTGAGTGTGGTCGGGGGTAGCAGCGGCTCGCTGCTTCGGTGGATTCCTACCGTCCAGCGATCGCTCGTCGTTGGCATCATTGTTGCCCTGCTGGTCATGGTGGTCGCGGGCAAACCCACCCTAGTGATGGGTCTGGTTGCGCTTCTTGGCTTGGCCGTCTCCATTCGTGCGTCTCAGATCTATCGTCCGCTGCCTCCCGGGCACTATCAGGGGGAGGTCAGGCTGGTCACTGACCCAAGACCAACCGCTCAAGGATGGAGGGCCGAGGCCAAACTCGAGACCGGAAGACGGGTCGTGTTGAGTGGAGCAGGATTCAGCGCCGACCCGTTGGGGCGTGCTGGAGCGGGACAGGTGATGATGGTGGAAGGGCAAATCAGATCGGCCCCCGACCTCGCCTGGTTTCGGTCAAGACACCTTGTCGGGTCATTGGTTACTAGCCGGGCTGAGGCTGCGGCCGGGGTCCATTGGTATCAGGCTCCATCAGAGTGGCTTCGCCACGCCATCATCGGCGGGGCAAGCACGCTGAGTCCGGGGCCCCGTAATCTGTACCTGGGTCTTGTTATTGGTGATGATCGGTTCCAGTTCCGTTCGCAACGAGCCCAGTTTCGAATGGCAGGGCTTTCCCACCTCCTGGCAGTCTCGGGTCAGAATGTTGCTTTTGTCCTGGCGGTTGCCGCTCCAGTCCTGCGGCGCCTCGGGATCGGAAATCGCTTCGCTCTCACCCTCGGTCTGTTGATTGTCTTTGCCTTCGCTACCAGGATGGAAGCGTCAGTCTTGCGAGCAACGGTGGCCGCGGGTATTGCTACCTGGTCCATTGTTCTTGGCCGACGGTCTTCCGGACTACGAACCCTGTGCCTGGCCGTCATCATGCTCCTACTCATGGACCCCTTACTGGCCCAGTCGGTTGGCTTCGGCTTGTCGGTTGCCGCATCACTCGGGATCCTCTTGCTTGGCCCGGCCATCAGCCGTCGAGTTCCCGGACCGGCGATTCTGTCTGAGCCCTTGGCTGTCACCCTGGCTGCCCAGCTTGGAGTCAGCCCAATCTTGCTATGGATATTTGGGCCGATCTCCCTTGTTTCCATTCCCGCCAATGCTCTTGCTGGTTGGGCCGCCGGGGGAGTGATGACCTGGGGGCTGACGGTTGGGGTTCTTGCTGGGTTTTCACCCGAATGGTTGGCATCAATCTTGCAGATGCCAGCTCAGGCCATGGTTTGGTGGATTGCTGCTGTTGCCCGGTGGGCTTCACGTGCTCCGGCTCCGGCCTTAGCTGGGACCGAGGCGATACTATTTTGCGTTGCTCTTGTCTGGTTGTGGTGGACTCGGGATTGGACTGGGACAATGGTCAGGCTCCTGCGTTCGGTGATCCTGGCCACCGTGCTCATTGTGAGTGTCGGTGCTATTCCCACCCCACCCCAATCGGGGACCGAACTTCTCGGTGGCGGAACCTGGTGGATCGAAACGGCCTCGGGTCGATCGATCTTGGTGATTGCCACTGAGGCGGACAATCGGCTCGTTGATGACCTGGTGTCACATCGAATCCGTTCGATCGACATGGTGATCTTGGAAGGTGGTCATCGAAGGTTGGGGCAGATCGTGGCTGACGTCGAGCGAGTTGCCGTTGTCGGTGTGGTCTTGGCTCCGCCAGATCATCGAGTCGTTGGGGGAAGGCGATTGTTGGAGCCCATGGTGATTCCAATCCAGGATGGTTCCACCTTGTCGATCCAGCCAACGGAATCGGGTATTGCGGTAGCCGTGCAGGAGTAGCCCGCTTGATAGCCTGACCGTCCTGTGGTTCAACAATCGATGGTCAAGACAACCAGCCAGTCAACGAGCCAGCCATGAGCGTCGTTCTCCTGAAGGGTGACGATGCGACCCTGGTCGCTCAGCGTCTGCAGACCGTCATCGCCGACCTGATTGGCAGCGGTGACAAGTCACTCATGGTTGAAGAACTAACGGAGGAAAACTATGTCGGTGCAGATGGGGGCCCAGCAGAACTGAGCGTTCTGGTCAATGCTGCTCACACCCCGCCATTCTTGACTGAGCGTCGGGTAGTCGTTGGGCGAAACCTCGCCCTGTTCACCAAGGCCGACCAGGTTGGTCTCCTGGTTCGCTATCTGCAGGACCCCTCTCCAACCACCGATCTGGTCCTTGTCTGGGAGAAGGGTGCCGCTTCGACTCGGCTGGGTGCTGTTCCCAAGAGTCTCAAAGCGGCGCTCAAGGAGCAGGGAGCGCAAGAGATCGATGCCGCCCCCTCTGGCCGTGGTCGTAAGGCGCTACTGGAGGATCGCATCGGTGATGCTCCGCTACGTCTTGACCCATCAGCCAGAAGAGCAATTGCCGACAATCTTGGCGATGACGTTGGGCGGGTCAATCAGATCGTTGAAGCACTGGTCAGCACCTTTGGCGAGGGTGCCCGCCTGTGCGCAGCTGACGTCGAACCGTTTCTGGGAACAGCTTCGGATATCCCGCCATGGGACCTGACTGACGCGATTGACGACGGAAATATCGCATTGGCGCTGGAAAACATGCATCGGATGACTCGGGGCGGTGAACGACATGCTCTTCAGGTCATGGCCACTCTCCACAACAACTACCAACGAGCTCTGGCGCTGGACGGAGCTCCTAGTGTGAACGATGAGAAGTCGGCGGCCTTGCGATTGGGAATGAAGGGGTCAACGTTCCCAGCCAAGAAAGCACTGTCTCTTTCGCGGCGCCTTGGCAGTGAACGTCTCGCCCAGGTCATCAAGCTCTTGGCCCAGACCGACCTCGACCTGCGAGGAGGGTCAGCGATTGAACACGAGGCCCAGATGGAAGTGCTCATTGCCAGACTGGCAAGACTCAGCCGATAGCCAGGTCAGCCGATAGCCAGGTCAGTCGTTAGTCAGGTCTGTCGATTGGGCAGGGCCGGCCGCGCTAGGAGGTTCTGGCAAAACGAGAACCGCCCGACGGTGAGCCGACGGGCGAGTTCTAAGACCTTGAGTTGTAGGCAGCTACCTAGGCAGAGGCGCTACGAACTCGCTTGATCAACCGGCTCTTTTGACGGGCGCCCTTGTTCTTGTGCATGACACCCTTGGTGACGGCACGATCGATCTTGGAGATGGCGAGACGGAGCGTTTCGGCTTCGTTCTCGGTACCAGCGGCAGCCTCAGCAGCCTTGGTTCGGGTCCGAAGTTCGGAACGAACAGCGCGGTTACGCAACCGAGCTTTCTCGGACTGGCGATTGCGCTTGACCTGGCTCTTGATGTTGGCCACAGATTTACCTTCAGAAACTAGTTCGACAAAACCGCAGGGCTGACTAGTGCGCCAGTCCTATACGACTCCGTGACGATAGCGCCTCGGAGACCGGAACGAACCTGTTGTGCTGGAAGAAACCCGGAATGCCCGAAAGACGCTGGCTGGGCCGGACGCCCGCTAGCGTTCGGGCAATCATGAGTTCGACCTCGGCCCCGTACCTCTCCAAGATCCACAATCTGTCCATCATTGCCCACATTGATCACGGCAAGTCGACGCTGGCTGACCGCATGTTGGAGTTTTGTGGTGCGGTTGAGGCTCGCGATATGCGTGCCCAATACTTGGACACGATGGAGCTTGAGCGCGAACGCGGCATCACCATCAAGCTGCAGAGCGTCAAGCTTGACTGGAAGGGCCACACCATCAACCTGATTGACACTCCGGGTCATGTCGATTTTGGCTACGAAGTAAGTCGTTCGTTGGCTGCTTGTGAAGGCGTGGTCTTGGTGGTTGATGCGGCTCAAGGGATTGAGGCTCAGACCCTGGCCAATATGTATCTGGCCTTGGAGAAGAATCTGGAAGTCGTTGCTGTTCTGAACAAGCTGGATTTGCCAGCGGCGGACCCCGACAAATACGCGGCAGAAATCGAACAGGTTCTCGGTATTCCGGCCGAAGACGTTTTGCGGATCTCGGCCAAAACCGGTGATGGTGTTGAGGATCTGTTGGACGCAATCATCGAACGAATTCCTCCACCGGTCGGTGATCCTGATGCCCAGCTCCAGTCTCTGATCTTCGACAGCCACTTCGACACGTATCGGGGCGTGATCTCCTCGGTTCGAGTGGTAAATGGGACCATCAAGAAGGGACAGCGCCTGCACTTCATGCAGGCCGAGTCCACCCACCTGGCCGATGAGATCGGAACAAGGAACCCGGTGAACACCCCGGTCGATGAGTTGAAGGCTGGCCAGGTCGGCTATCTCATTGCTGGCATCAAGGACGTTCGAGAAGCGCGTTCGGGCGAGACCATCACCGGCGACGCCGACCGAGCAACGGAGTCTCTGGATGGCTACCGCGAACCTCAACCCATGGTTTTCTGTGGCTTGTACCCCGTAGATGGGGATGACTATGAGGACTTTCGTGAGTCGCTGGACAAGCTGCGTCTGGACGATGGAAGTTTCACCTTCGAACCAGAAACATCAACCGCCCTTGGCTTCGGCTTCCGGTGTGGTTTCCTAGGCCTACTCCACATGGAAATTGTTCGTGAGCGACTACAACGTGAATTCGATCAGAACCTGATTGCGACCTCGCCTTCAGTTGCCTACAAGATCACCCTGAATAATGGTGATGTTGTCGACATCGACAATCCGTCCATGCTGCCTGTTTCGGGTGATTGGTCCAAGATCGAAGAGCCGATGCTGAAGGCGTCGATCATCACGCCGACGGACTACACGGGAACCCTGATGGATCTGTGTCAGACCCGCCGTGGGGTGATGGACAAGATGGAGTATCTCTCACCCGATCGCGTCGAGATCGTCTATCGGCTGCCGCTGGCCGAGGTTGTTATTGACTTCTTCGATCAGATGAAGAGTCGAACTCAGGGATACGCCAGTCTTGACTATGAGGCAGCGGGCTATGAGGCAGCCGATCTGGTGCGAGTCGACATCTTGTTCAACTCCGAACAGGTTGATGCGTTCGCCACCATTGTTCATCGAGATCGCTCCTATGACTATGGCCGCAACATGGCCGAGAAGCTCAAGTCCATTATTCCGCGTCAACAATTCGAGGTGCCGATCCAGGCCGCAATCGGCGGACGAATCATCGCCCGGGAGACCGTTCGGGCCTATCGCAAGGATGTGACAGCCAAGCTCTACGGTGGTGACATCACGCGAAAGAACAAGCTGTTGAAGAAGCAGAAAGAGGGCAAGAAGAAGATGAAGAGCATCGGTCGGGTTGACATTCCGCCTGACACCTTCATCCGAGCCCTTCGAATTGATTCCTGAGTTGTGACATGGGTTGGGGCAACTTGACTCCGAAGCCTGGTCACCAAGCAGCGAGCAGGACAAGGCGCCTTCGGCGGCTGGTGATCTGTCCTCAGCACTCGACTCGATAGACTGCTAGCTCAGATGTTGGACGAACGTAAAGCCGCAATACTCCGGACGGTGGTCAAGGAGTACATCAAGACCGCACAGCCGGTCGGCAGCGGCGCGGTCGCGGCGGCGACAACAATGAGCGTCTCCTCCGCCACCATTCGCAACGATATGGCAGCATTGGAGAACGAAGGCTTCCTCCATCAGCCACATACCAGTGCTGGCCGGGTGCCAACCGATCTGGGCTACCGCTACTTCGTCGACAACATCAGCGAGATTGAGCTTCCCGAGACCGAGAGCATCAAGGTCGTCGACTTCTTTCAACAGATCCGCGGCGAACTGGAACACTTGCTGAAAGATACCGCTGGGCTACTGAGCAATATGACCGACTATGCCGCGGTCGTGATTGACCACTCGACAGACTCCGCAACTGTTCGGTCCTTTCAACTTGTGTCGTTGGCCCCGACGGTGGCTTTGGGTGTCGTTGTCTTGTCCAACGGCGTCATTAGTAAGGACACCGTGCAATTACAGTCCGATGTGTCCGAGGCTGACATTGCCTCGATTAGCCGGGCTGTCGCTGGCTGCCTTGAGGGACACGCTCTCACCGAACCGGGCCCATTGCGAATCCTTGGCGAGCCAGATCTTGACTTGTTGGCCGAGCGGGTGCTGGCCGCTGTCAGTGGAGCAGCCGGTGAATTGGACCATGTCTATGTCGATGGTGCAGCTCGCGTTGCCTCCTCGTTTGATGCGGTTGACTCCGTGCAACGGGTGTTGACGATTCTTGAGCAACAACTGGTCGTCGTCAATGTCATGACTGACGTCCTTGACCGTGGCCTTCGGGTTGCCATCGGTTCCGAAACCGGTGTCGAACCGCTGGAGGAGTGCAGCGTAGTCGTTGCTCCGTTCCAGGTTGATGGTGAAGAGGTCGGCTCCATTGGAGTTCTTGGCCCAACTCGAATGAATTATCCTCAGGCTATTGCTGCCGTTGCTGTTGTGAGCGGTCAGCTTGGTCGACGATTGAGCGAAGGTTAGATACACACATGGCCGACTTTTACGGACTGCTTGGCGTTGACCGCGCCGCAACTCCCGAACAAATCAAGAAGGCATATCGCAAGCTTGCTCGCGAGAACCACCCCGACGCCAACCCGGACGATCCGGCGGCAGAAGCCCGATTCAAGGAAGTCGCCGAGGCCTATGAGGTGCTTAGTGATACCGAGAAGAAGGCCAATTATGACCGGTTTGGATCGGCCGGAGGGCCCCAAGGATTCGGTGGGGGAGGCTCGAACTTTGGCGGCGGTCTTGGTGACCTCTTCGATGCCTTCTTTACCCAGAGCGGTTTTGCACAGGGTGGGCCAGGAGTCTCCAAGCAGGGCAGTGATCTGCAATATGTGGCCGAGCTTCGTCTTGAAGAAACGGTCAGCGGTGTAGCCAAGGACATCTCGGTCCGGACCGCGGTGTCATGTGATACCTGTGAAGCCACAGGCGCAGCCGACGGCTCCGAGACCCTGACTTGTGGCGAGTGCAATGGTCATGGTCAGGTCCGCCAGGTCCGCCAGTCAATCCTTGGTCAGATGGTGACCACTGCAGCCTGTCCGACTTGCAACGGCGAGGGTGAGATCATCACCTCGCCGTGTAGTGAGTGTGCAGGTGAGGGTCGAAAGATCGATGAGCGGACCTACACCGTTGATGTGCCGGCAGGGGTGTCTCATGGCTCAACCTTGCGTCTGACTGGTCGGGGAGCCGTAGGACCCCGAGGTGGGGCGCCCGGTGATCTCTATGTCGAGATCCAGGTACGTCCCCACGATGTCTTTGTCCGTGATGGCGACACCCTTCTGGCGGAGCTTCACGTGGCTATGACCCAGGCGACTCTTGGCGCCTTGATCGACTTTGACACGATTGATGGATCAGTCGAGGTTGACGTTCCCGCCGGTTCTCAAGCGGGCAAGGTGTTCGTTGTACGCGGCTCAGGGGTGCCACGGCTTCGAGGCCGCGGCCGTGGGGACCTTCGGCTGACCTTGGTGGTCGACACCCCGACCAAGCTCAGTGAAGAAGAAGAAGCGGCGTTCCGTCAGCTGGCGCAACTGCGAGGTGAAGAGGTCAAGGAACCAGGAGAAGGCGGGCTTTTCTCCAAGATCAAGTCGGCCTTTCACTAGCAAGGTCTAGGCGCTGATGTCACTCGCTGATCGTCGGGCAACCCCGCTGGCCTTCGTCGACAGTCTCGAGTCCGCGGTCCTGAGTGAGGGCGATGCTCGTCACTTCAGGGCATCGCTGCGGTTGGACACTGGTGCCTTGATCGTGGTGTCAGATGGAGCTGGTCGATATCGGTTTGCCAGACTTGGACCACGGTCAGAAGACTCCTCGGCTGGGGTGAACCTCACCATCGAATCGGAGATTCAGGTTGAGCCTGAGCCCTCGACACCAATTGCCGTTGGCTTCGCCCCGGTCAAGGCTCAGAAGCCTGAGTGGATGGTTCAGAAGCTCACCGAGCTTGGAGTGGACATCATCCAGCCCTTGGTGACCGAGCGATCCGTTGTTCGGTGGGACAAGAAGAAACGGGTTGCCCTGGAAGTGAGGCTGGCTATTGCCGCACGCGAGGCCTCAATGCAAAGCCATCGGGTCTGGTTGCCAACTATTGAACAGCCCCGAGGGATTGCTCAAACAATCACTCACTTTGCTGCCCTCGGACGCCAAACGGTTCTTGCCGATCCAGCGGGATCTGGGGTCAGTGACGCGGCAGCTTTGGTGCTGATTGGTCCCGAAGGCGGCTGGTCTGACAGCGAGTCTGAACTGGCAAACCATGTTCGTCTGCCCGGAAATGTGTTGAGGGCAGAAACCGCCGTTATTGCCGCCGGTTCGTTGTTAAGCGGCCTTCGGAGTGGATTATTTCGCTAAACAGTGACTCATTCTTTTGGCCCAGTTTCGCGTCTCCTCATTCTGATCGTTGCCCCTTTTGGCCACTGATTAGCCGTCAAGAGCGCCGTTTTGGGTCAACGGACCTACCGAGAAGCACACCTGCTGGGTGACAATGAACACCAAGGGTGGTTGAACCAGCGCTGAGTGGCGATTAGCTTAGGGTCACGTGTGTGGCTCAGCCAGCATCGGCAAGTCAGCATCGAACAGTCGATGTGGACGAGCCGGTACTGTTGTACTGCACAACCATGGCCAAGGACCAGGAGAAC
>JAJRQY010000095.1 GCA_024280015.1 Actinomycetes bacterium | reverse complement strand
ATCAGGATCTGTTCTTTGGACGCTGCCGCTGTTGTGTAGATGTGGGGTCGTGGTTCGGGGGTTATTGTGCCCGGGCCGGGCAGTATGGTCCGAACCGGGACCTAGATAGTCCCGCAGGAACGGTTGATCGGGCCCATCGATTATTTCCTCGGGCCACAAGCCCCGATTTTCCGCATCCTGCTAGCTGGCGTCTGGTGCGACCTGTGCAGGCTCAGCGGTTTGAGTCAAGCCTTGCGCCATACCGAAACGTGGGATGAGGCGTCGTTGGTGAACTCGTCGCGACCCCAGCCCGACCAACGATCCTCCAGGACAAGACCCGCAATCTGTGCCATCAGATCCAACTCTGAGGGCCAGACATAGCGAAACGATGGAGACGAAGTTCGAACACGGTCGCCATCGATGAAGTAGTGATGGGAGATAGAGATCTGATTGACCAGGTCGACGTAGTCGTCAAAGCCAAGGTGTTCCGGAGAAACATCAAAGGGGATGATGGTCTCCCCCGCTGGCAGACGGTGAAGCCTCGGCACGCCAACCTCAACCACAAACCGACCACCCGGCCCAAGGTGTGCCGCGGCATTGCCAAAGCAGTCAAGCTGCAACTGCTGGGCTCGAAGATTCGTGATCGAGTTAAAGACCACAAAGACGAGCCTGGCATCGTCGCAAACCTGGGTCGTGGTCATGTCCCCCATGGTCACTTGCACCGTCCCTGCTTCGTCCTCCTTGGCCAACTCGTTCAGTATTGCCTGGGAGAAGTCGATGCCGCGCACGGTCACTCCTTGAGCAGCTAGGGGCAGGGCAATTCGCCCGGTGCCAACCGCGAATTCGACTGCAACTCCGTCGCCAGCCAGCTCTGCCAGCACTTCGACCGCCGAACTGATGGCCTCACCACGATGACTCAGCGGCAGCCGTCGATCATAGGCGGCGGCGATCACCGGATTCTGGTGGGGGTCAGGCAAGGAGAGGTAGTCCGGTTCAGTCATGCCTCGACTATCGCACAACCCCACTCATCGTGTTGCCCAATTTCAGCGCCACAATCGCCCCCACCGCTCAATCACCTCCTAGCCGATTCGGAACTTGCCCCGTTCAGCTGGTGGAGATGGCGCCATGAACGGCTGCCGCGACATCAGTCATCTGAAACTCAAATCCCTCTTCCAACAGCCGTGCGGGGACACAACGACGCCCACTCAGCGCCAGCGCGGGATCCGAACCCGTCCTCGTCCTTCGAGACGTCACCGAACGTCCCGAAGCCGTACAAAGTGGTGTCGCCATTCTTGTTGGAACCAGTCATCGTCACATCCAGTCCAAGATGGCTTTACTACTGGATGATGCCGATGCCTACGCGACGATGGCACGCGGTGACAGTCCCTACGGCGACGGTGGGGCCGCCCAGCGCACCATCTCAGCCATCCTTGGCGATGTGGTGGCAGCGTTTGATCCCTCCAAGGCTTCTGACCAACGGAGATAAGTTCTCAAGCTCCGGCCACAAATGGTCGAAACCTCGTTCTACACGGTTCGACTTCGTCGGGCTAAACAACGATTTGAGGACCGGAAATGATTCGACGCTTGGTGGGTGGCGCTGCAGTCGCTGGAATAGCAATCTTTGGTGGCGCTGGCGTCTTTGACGACGACACAACGCGCAATGACCAGGGTGACATTGTTGAGTCCGGCGGCGTTGGTGTGCTCTCCATCCAACATGGTGACTGCCTGCAGATTCCCGAAGAGGATGTCGTGGTTTCTCTTGAAGGCGTACCCTGCAATTCTCCCCATGATTCTCAGGCTTACGAAGCATTTGACCTTGTCGGCTACTCATCATTCCCAACCGAGGGTGAGATCGAAGCCGACGCCTTTGAGGGCTGTGAAGCTGCCTTCGAAGGCTTCGTCGGTACGCCCTTCCAGGAATCGGAACTCTACCTCTCCTACCTTTCGCCTTCGGCGGAGGGTTGGGACGCCGGTGACCACGAGATCCAGTGCCTGATCGTGCCCGAGTCCGGCAAGATCAGCTTCGATGCCGAAGGATCTGGCCGCTAGAGCGACGGCCCCGCCTGGGCCAGACCCTGCTTGAGGGTCAACACAATCGTTTCTTGTAGCTGAGGGGGTTCATGTCTCGAATGTCGATACTGATGCTCTGAACGGCGGAGAAGCGGTCAACGAGGGAGGCCCGCATGCTGATGGCAAGCGATTCCTTCTGCTTGTCTGTTCGTCCAGCCAAGAGACTAACGGTGACATGAATGAAGCTGGATCGGCCGTCGCCAAAAAGGATGTGTTCACTCGGCGTCAGTCGGACCTTGATGTCCTCGCGGTTGATAAAGCCACAGCTTGCTCCGCACTCAAGAACCAGTTCCATCACCGTCTGAGCTTCAGCGGTTGCGGATAGGCAGCCCGCGTGCTCGATCACGAAGTGAGGCATGGTCTAGCCCTTGTGATCCAGAAACTGGAGGTCACTCGGGGTAACAACCCCCTGGTGTATGGCCGTGATCGCCATCACCACCCGCAACTGGGGTGTATGGGGGGCGAACCCCAGCTCCTCTCGGACACGAGTCAGGGCCCGTTCCAGGGTGGAGGAACCAATCCCGAGCCGCGACTGGAGTTCGCGGTCCGACGGCACGGCACCAACGGATGAACCCGGCCTCGCCAACGTGTGCTCGCAAAGGGCAATCAGGGTTAAGAACCAACGAAGTGGCCGCCCATCCCGCCCCAAACAAACCGACCGATCAACGATGGGGATGGTCGATCCCGACCCGCGTAGCGACGGCTCGCTACCTCCAACTACTGGACCACGAACCGACAGTGCGTGTCTGGCCTCACGGCCAGCCACAATCACGATTGCGTGAGCAAAGGGAACAGTCACGGGGCCAACTCCGACGCTAAGTTCAAAACCAGCAGCGGTGGCAACGTCATGAACTGACGCCCCAAGGTAGGAGCCGGTTGAAGTAATGGACCAGGAGTCGCCGTCGTGGCGAATCGTTCCGTGGTTCTCGCTCACCGTACGATCCGTATCGGTGATCTGTCCCGGACCCTCCCGGCGCCCGAACTCCAACGACTCCCCCGCGGCCAACGTCGAGCTGGCATGAGGAGCTTCAATCGTCAAGGTCATGGGGTCACCACCGGCTCGATGGCGACGATCGAACCCTCGTTGACGACATCGGCTCCTTCTTCAAACGCGGTTGTGATCCACCATTCAAAGGAGCCTTCGAGCTCTACATCGGCGAGCAGCTCACATTCAGCGGCCTCAGCACACGAAGCATCAACGGTGGACACCAGGCGATCGATCCGTCCATTGACCTGGTTGTCGCCATATTGGTTGACGAAGAGGTGATAGCTAACAGCGCCGGGCACCGCAGTCCAACGAAAAAGCGGGCGGGTCTCAGACGTAACGACGATCGGAGCAATCGGGGAAGCACTTCGGACCGAACCTCGCCTGGCCAGCCAGGAGCCAACACCAGCCAGCAGAGCCAAAACAACGAAACCAACGAGAACAATCTGGATCTTCTTGTTCGTTCCAAGCCCTGACTCCGATGCCGTCGTTACCTTGGATGAACCCGTTGCCAGAACCTCTTCCTGAGTATCAGGTTCGACAAAGTTCAGATCGCCGGCCTGTCTTGCTGGACGCTTGCTTGGATCCAGCCGCAGGGCCTGACGCACAAACTTCTCTAGATCTGAGCCCAGTCCGGGGCTGATGTTGTAGGGGCCAACGAGCTGCTGGCGTCGCGAAGTGAATGGCTGGCGCCCGGTCACGCTCTCGTGAGCGACCACCGCCAGCGCCCAAATATCGCCATGGCGATGGGCCTTGGTTGGGTCATCGAATGACTCGGGAGGACGATACGAAAGCGAGGACTCATGCACCGTGGCGCCCGTGGACTTGCCATCGTCTTGAACGGGCGCCGCTCCGGCGTGGTCGCCAAGCTTCCAACGGCCGTCAGCGAACATGATGTTGGACGGTTTCACGTCGCCGTGGACCTGTCCAGCCCGGTGGTATGCGTCAAGCCCCGCTCCGACCTCCTTAACCAGTTCGTAGCCGTCTTCCGGACTCAAAAAGTTCTGCTCGATCCGATCTGCAAGGGTGTACTCGGCTTCTTCCAGCACAAACACCAGGTGTGAAGCCTCGCCATGAGACCATTCGAAGAGCTGATGAACGGTGATCACATTGGCGCTATTGGGTGCCCGGTTGTACGCCTCAATCGTCGCTTGGGCTCGGCTCGGGCCGAGTGCTCCAGAGATTCGCAGCACTGCCTTTGGCGGAAACTTGTCGGCGATACCAACGTAGTGGGCCCGGTAAACTGACGCAGAGCCACCGTCAGCGATGTGATCGGCCACGGTCCAGTCCCGCACACGTGTGCCCGGTGCGAGATCAACGACTCGTAGCGGTTCGGTATGGGCCACTCCGGGATACTAGTCGCTCACAGTCCAACCTATTGCCGTTGGGTTCACGGCTTTCAGCTGATCAGTTCCACTGCTTGTGTCCTAGGCCCCGGGCAGTGACGCGGAGCAGCACCGACCGGGCGATTGTCGGTGCCACTCACGATTGTTGAAGAAGATGCTGAACTAGCAACTACTGTTCAAATACGGCACCCTGGCTCTCGATGCTTGAGCCGTCAGCGAAATAGGCGGTCACCCACCATTCTCCATAGGGTGCGATTGAGGTATTGGATACAAAGCCGCAGAGATCACCTTGGGCGCAGTTCGCCCGATCAGGCGTCAAGAAGGCATTGACTCGACCCATCGAGTCTTGGGCCCCGTACTGGTTAACCCAGATCTGATACTCAATGGCTCCTTCGACTGCACTCCATTCATAGAACGGGGTTGGGTCATTCAGGCCAGTACCGACTGGCCAGAACAGTTGCGGCGCACCTGTGGTTGGTGGGTCCACGGGTGGGTCTACCGGTGGAGTCACGCCGCTCAAGGCGTCCTTGTATGCCTCACCCGATGGCTTGATCTGCCCGGAGCGGGTGAACAAGCCAAAGGTTCCTTCACGGTCATCGACGATCTGGTCCACCAGTTGATACCAGGCGGCGACTGGAACGTAGGACCAACCCTCGATCAGCTCAACTGCCCTCGTGAGGTGCTCGGCCTGACCCTGTTGTCCTGATCCGTTCCACGTCGTGGTACTGGCGAACCCGAACTCGGTAAACCAGATGCTTCGAGCGTCGCCATAGGCCGACATCTGAGCATGCAATCCCTCGATGCCGGCTTGGAAGCACCAGAAGGCGGCGTTCCTACCGATGCCCTGCGGACACTCATCAGGACCATAGGACATGCCATTGGGGCTGTTGGGGTAAGGACCAGTGTAAGGATGGGCTGAAATGGCGTGGTAGTCCTGCCCGAGGCCTGCCTCATACATATGCTCGAGGAAGACCACGTCTCCCCCAGCAATGGATCCAGCCAGAACCTTCGCTGCCGGATCAGCCTGGACCGCTGCCCTGGCACCGAGTCGAACGAGTTCGGCATATTCATAGGCCGATCCAAGATCGCCGAACATGTCGTACTCATCGTTCTGGGCCGATGGGCGAGTACAGATGCCCCGCTCATTGCCCGACCCCGTACAACGGTCAGACCGTAGATTTCCTGCCAGGTTCGGTTCGTTCCATATCTCCCATGCCATCACCCGATCGCCGTAGCGGGCAACCAACCGCCCGAGGGCGTCGGCATAGTCCTGGGGATTGTTCGGCAAATAGCTCAGGTAGATTGCGTCGCCGCCAGAGCAGTCCTTCTGGGGGTCAGAAGAAGCCCAGCAAGGTGTCTGGCCGAAGGTGATGAGCACATCCAATCCTGCGTCTTCGGCCGCGGAGATGTCCGCGTCTAGCTCTTCCCAGTACCAGCCGGGGGTGACCCCTTTCTCACTCCCCTCCATCAGATGCCACGAGATCGGCAAGCGGATGAAGCTCACCCCAAGATCATTGGCCAAGCCAGTTCGGTTTGGCTGGCCTTGGCCGGCCGCAATATTGAACTCGTGAACCCCGAAGCGGGTGTTAGTGCCCCCCGTTTGGGCGTTGGCCACCGGCGCCAGCAGGGCCAGTAGTAGTGGCAAAAGAATGCCGATTGCGACCTTCCGAACTCTCATTGATCACTCCAGTCTCGATGTGGATACTGGTTCAACAATGACGAATCGTTCTCCCGTGGTATAGGGGGGACGCTCCCCCCAGCCATCCGCGCTTCCGGTCGAGGTGGGAACCTCTCGCTAGATTCGGCCGATGAGGAGGCGGCCAAGTTCTTCCATCGCTGCACTGGCCTCGTCTTCTTGTCCGGTCTCGAAGGCGAAGGTCGTCGCCAATTGAACCGACAACCCGTTGGCCACGAAGATCAACTCTCCTGGTGTGCGGTGTACGGCCTCGTCTCCGATATCGGGAACGACCTCGCCGCCCGGAAAGGACAAGACCCAGTTCTCATAGTGCTCTTCACCTCGTAGAACCTGCATCAGGAAATCGGGCGAATCTCCTTCGAACAAGCCCTCGGTCAAGGGCTCAAAGGTCCAGATACAAGCCCCGATGAATCCTTCTTCTGCACTCTGGTCAAGGATGTCAATGACCACTCGACCAACTGCCTGGCTCACTTCGTCCAAGCTGAGAAGATCACAAGTTGATCCATCTCGTACCTCGCTTGGTTGGCCATTTTCATCACTGGCCGACTCCTGGCTGTCCAAAGCACCTGGCTCTCTAGAGCCGTCTCCGCTGTCTGGACTGGAACCTCCGCCACATGCTGCCGCGAACAACAGCAATGCCAGAATTGATTTTCTCATCAGATCTCTCCCTCAAAAGATACAACAACGACGGCCGACCCGACGGCCAGCACGATGAGGCCTTTTTCACTTACTGACCTTAGCCAGACAGTATCGGACTCTCCATCAGCTGGCACCGATACCTTCTAGGTCGATGACATAGGCGAAAGGCACAAGCACAAATGAACTTTGGAAGTGACAACCAAGCGGGAGCCTCCGAACCGGTCCTGACCGCCCTGACTGACGCCTATCGGGGTACCGCAAGTGCCTATGGCACCGACCACTACGTCCAGGCGGCGACGGCCAAGCTCAAGGAGGGCTTTGAGACGGATCTGCAGGCCTTCTTTGTTGTGTCTGGGACCGCTTCGAACACGCTCGCCCTGTCAACCATGGTTGAGCCTTGGGATGGCATCATCTGTCATCATCAGGCTCACGTCTACCTGGATGAGTCCAGTGCGCCAGCTCTGCTGACCGGTGGTGCGGGAATGCTTCCGGTACCGTCCAAGGGGTTGCGAATAGATGCCCAGGGTCTGACCACCATGCTGGAACGGATCCCCAACGATCCACCCCACAACCTCCGGCCCCGAGCCTTGTCCATCACCCAAGCCAACGAATGTGGGCAGGTCTATTCGGTGGCCGAGGTTGCCGGGCTGAGCAACATCGCCAAGGACGCGCAACTCCGGGTCCATATGGACGGTGCTCGATTCGCCAACGCGGTCGCTGCGTTGGGCTGCTCTCCTGCGGAGCTGACCTGGAAGGCCGGAGTCGACGTACTCAGTCTTGGGGCAACCAAGAATGGTGCAGTAGCGGCCGAAGCCATTGTCTTTTTCGACCAAACCTTGGCCACCGACTTCGAGTATCGGCTCAAGCGAAGTGGCCACCTCACCTCAAAAGCACGCATGTACGGTGCCCAATTCTCGGCCTGGCTGGAAAACGATCACTGGCTGGATCTGGCTCGATCAGCCAATGCCCGAGCCACCGAGCTTCGCTCAGGGATCTCTCGATCTGGAGGGATTCGTTTAGCCTTTGACACCCAGTCAAATGAGACCTTCGCCATCATCAACAAAACCCTCTACCGTGATCTCCTGGCCGAAGGAGTTTCCCTCTTTGACTGGTACGCCGACGCCCTACCGCCTCAGGTCCCAATCAAGGACAGTGAGCAGCTCGTTCGCCTGGTGACCTCGTGGGCAACCTCATCTGACGAAGTCATCGATCTGCTAAACACCTGCGAACGCTTGTCAGGTAGCACTCCTAAAGCAAATGAAACCTAGCTAGCGGCGCGGTCTTGGGCCACCGCGTCATAGCTGTCATACTCACTGGCCGTGTCATCGGCGAACTCGAACTCCATCAGACCCGCCTCTTGCCATGCCTTGCGCAAATAGCCGTTGTTGGCGTCCAACAACCCAAGCCGACGAGTGTTTGGAACAAGTTTGGCGAAAAAGCCTCGCTGGAACTGGGCTGAGGGGTGCACGTTCTGCTCACGAGCAGCTTGTTGGAGGAAGGGCACAACTTCATCAACCTTGACACCCATTCGCTCCCAAACCTCCGGGGTCGTTGCCCGACTCTGGGACCGCAAGGTGTTCTCGATCATGAACTCTTGACGATCCTTCAATTCAGCCTCGGACAAGTCCTCGTAGTACTCTCCCAGGCTGATGATCCCGAAGGCAACATGGCGGGCCTCGTCTGCCATCACATACCGGAGGAGCTTCTTCAGCAAGGGTTCGTTGGTTCGCCGAAGCATGTCGCCAAATGCTGCCAGGGCCAAACTCTCGATCACGATCTGCATGCCCAGGTAGGCAATGTCCCAACGAGAGTCCTCGAGCAGGGCCATGATCTGAGCGTCCAGGAACGGATTCATGGGATAGGCATCGCCCAGTTTCTCGTACAAATACTTAGCAAAGACCTCGGTATGGCGGGCCTCATCCATGGTCTGGGTCGAGGCGTAGTACTTCGCATCAATCCACGGCACCGTCTCCACAATTTTGGCTGCGGTCAACATGGCCCCTTGCTCGCCGTGCATGAATTGGCTCAGGGTGGCCTTGAACAACTCGATCGAACATTCGATACGTTCCTTGTCCCCCCATGTTGCCAGTGGTGAGCCAGGGATCTTGCATGCGGCAGTCATCAGATGCATCGACCCACTTGGCTGCTCACTAACCAGCCGCTCGGGATCAACGTCGATCTGCCAGTCGAGATCAGTGACGCTATTCCACTGGGATGACATGGCCTTGTTGTACAGCGTCACCAGTTGATCTCGATCGCGGGTGTAGTCCCACGTCATGATGCGCTGTGCATTGTCGGTGATGAGTCGGATTGATTCATCAACCATAGATGTGGCTGGTAGGCCGACTTCAGTTTCGCCAGGGTTAGAAGGCTGCGTCGGTGACCGGGACTGATTCGGCGGTGTCATCGGAGGATCCTGACACATCACCGTTAACCAAAGCGAGTTGGTCCGTTGCTTGCAGGACTTGCTCGGGCGGGAGGGGACGAGCAATGGCGTAGCCTTGCGCCAGATCTGCCCCCAACTCGACCAACATGGCTAGTGCTGCTTCGGACTCAACTCCTTCTATCACCGTGGTGAGTCCAAGTGCTCGCGCCATCTGGATTAGAGCAAAGACGATCTCTCGACCGGGCCGCTCGTTGATCTGATTGGTGAACGACTGATCAATCTTGAGGAAGTCAAACTCCAACGTCGCCAGCTGTGAGAACGACGAATACCCGGTTCCAAAGTCGTCAATTGCAACTCGGACACCGAAGGATCGCAGCTCCTGGATTATCCTGTCTGCCCGATCGGTGTTGGACAAGACCGCATCTTCGGTGATCTCGATCACGACATGCTCAGGCGGCAAGCCTGTCTGTTCAAGAATGCCCTTGACCAGCGAGGGATAGGCGGCGTTGACAAAGTTGCGGGCTGAAGCGTTCACCCCGATCACACAGTCCGCAGGCACCTGTCGGCGACGCAACCAATCTGCCATCTGGGCTGAGGCTGTTCGAAGCGTCCACTCATCGATGTCGGTGAGAAGATCCAATTGCTCGGCAACATGAAGGAACTCGCCGGGATTCAGCATTCCTCGCATTGGATGCACCCATCGCACCAACGATTCATAGCCAACAACTTTTCGAGTCTTGACATCCATCATTGCCTGATAGTGCAAGCGCAGATCGCCACCGGTGATGGCTGCCCGAAGCTGATCCTCCAACGCCCAGCTGTCGGCAACATGTTCTCGCATCTCGCGAGCGAACATGGAAATCCGATCCCGACCAAGTTCCTTAGCCTGGTACATGGCCAGATCGGCATCCCGTAAGAGGGCCTGTGGCGTGTCACTGGAGTTAGAAACAGCGACACCAATCGAGAGTGTCAGAGCAACTGATCTGTTCCCAATCTCAAAAGGCTCACGCATCAAATGCTGGAGACGCTCGGCCAACACCAGGGCGTCTGCTGGTTTCTCCAAACCTTCGCAAAGCATGACAAATTCGTCGCCTCCGAACCGTGCCAGCGTGTCAGCAACGCGGGTGTTGGCCCGCAACCGATCAGCGACCTCACGAATCACCTGGTCGCCAATATGGTGTCCCAGGCTGTCATTGATTGTCTTGAAATAGTCGATGTCAAACAGGATGACGCCGGTTGAGTAGCCCGTCCGACGCCCACGGATCAGTGCTTGAATGATGCGATCTCCGAGCAGAGCACGATTAGGTAAGCGAGTCAGGCCATCATGCATGACCCGTCGCTGGAGGTCGTCACGAATCTTTCGGTCTCGACTGACGTCAACTATCTGCATCAGGGTGCGTGGCTGTTCATCGGGCCCGAGGAACGTTGTCGTGCTCTCACTCACCCAAAGTTCGATACCGCTTTCCAGCTTGTAGCGAGCTTCTCGTTGCTTTGATCCGCTACGTGGCGCGTTTTCGACTCGCTGTCTGCCGGTGTAGCCACCCAACACCAAGTCGGCGTGTTGACGGCCAACGACTTCAGACTGTGGCTGCTGCACCAGGGTCGCGAATGCCAGGTTGCACTCCAGTGCGACACCATCTTCGTCCAGGACAACGGTTGCCATGGAGGAATTGACAAAGGCCGCGTCAAGCGTGACCTTGGCATGGCCAAGTTGGTCAATCACGCGGAGTCTCGAACGCCGACCTCGTATGCCAAGGTAGGCAAGCAAGACCACCGCTAGAAAGACTCCGATGCTGCTGGCCGCCACAACAATGACGGTTGTCTCTGGATTCACTGAAAGGTGCTCCGGTTCACCATGGACGGATCAAGGGGCTTCTGGCAGAGACTTCATGGCTTCGGTCGCTTCACGCAAGAGTTCCTCGTGCATACCAGCGGGGGCATCAAACTCGACCGAAGCAGCGACTTCGATCACCATTGCTTCGGCATCAACGAGGATGTCGGACAAGGTGACAAGGTCAAGGCCAAGGACACCGCGGGCTTCCTCCAACATGGCAAAGAGGGCCTTGCCTGAATCGGCTCCGCACAGAACCTTCTCGGCCATGAGACCCAAACGAAGGGCGACAACGAGATCTTTGTCAGCATCCTCGGGTTCGACCTTGGAATGCAATGCGTCGCGCAGTGCGATCGCTTCGGCCAGAATCTCTGGCATTCCCCAGCTTCGCAATAGCTCAGCTGTAACTTCGTCGGCGCTGTAGCCCAGGAGCGAATACTCATCGGCCGCAATCGGCCAACCCGATCCCTGTGCCATCAGCGAGCGATGAACCTCAGGAGCGTTGGAATGAAGAACCAAATGCCCCAATGATCCAAGAAGACCAGCAAGAAAGGCTTCGTCGGCCAGCTTTGGATCCAGTTCCTCGGCAAAGGTCCGCGACAAGGTTGCACAAACCAGTGTGCGCTGACGAGCCGTGGTCATGAATTCCAGGCAGTCAGGATTTGTCGGCATCAAGGTTGACATCGAGGTGGAGATCACCAGAAGCCGCAGTCCTCGGGCACCAAGCATGTTGAGTGCGAGGTCGATGCTGGTGACCTTGCGACTGCCACCGGTTGCAGCAGAGTTAGCGTTGCGAATAATGGCCGTTGTCAGTCGGACATCCTGGGATACCAGTCTTGCGAGTTCACGCATGTCCAGCTTGTCTGGATCCGAGAGCTTCCGAAGAATCTCCAGAGCAATCACCGGAGGTGACGGCAGATTGTCGGGGTCCACCAACAATTCATCGCGGGTCGGCAGTTTCAGTTGAGCATTGTCAGTGGTCACGAGATCCCTAATACCTGTCCTGAGAAGTACGAATCGAAGTAACCCCCAGTTTCGACCGAATGGCATCCGCTATGAGGGCTGATGAGGTGGCTGATTTGCTGAATCCGGGTCATCTTCGTCTAGCGTCCAGTGGTGATACATATCAGCACGCTCTCCTTCTCACATGACCGGTCCAGACGTTGACCCTTTCCGGCTTGGACCGAACGGCAGTTCAGAAGCGAACCCTGTCCGTTCTTTTTCTTGGAACCATTGGCGCTCGTGCCGCCAATACGCTGATCTTTACTGTTGCGTCACTGGCCATCTTGGACATGGTCAGTACCACCAAGCTTGCCGGATTGGCCTCTGGTGCCGCCACCCTCGGCACCGCCCTGAGCTCCCGAGTCTTGAGCACCTATATGGCCGGACGAGGGCGCAGACCTGGGCTTGTTCTTGGGTTCTCGGTTGCCGTCATTGGGGTGATTTTCATCATTGTCGGGGTGCAACGAGGCTCCCTCATGTCCTTCCTGTTCGGACTCACCCTTTTTGGGGTCGGTCAAGGCTCAGCCAACCTTGCCCGCTACGCCGCCGCAGACCTTGCCGAGCCCTCGAGCCGAGCGAAGTCCATCTCGCTCATCGTCTTTGCGTCAACCATTGGTGCGGTCGGCGGCCCCTTGCTGATTGGACCGGCTGAGGATCTGTCCCGCTCTTGGGGACGAGCGGAAACCATCGGGCCCTATGCCGCTGCCGCCTTATGCCTGGTGACCGCCGCAACCATCTTTCATCTTGGTCTTCGGCCCGACCCGCTGGTTGCCTCTGGCGGCCTCAAAAGCCAGAAGGTTGGTGCAGCGAGCAACCTGAGCTTGCTCAAGTCCATCGAGACAGTCCGCACAAGCCCCCTGTCCACATTGGCCCTCGTCACGATGGTGACTTCACAACTGGTGATGGTCATGGTCATGGTCATGACACCGGCCCACATGAAGTTTCATGACCACGAGTTGGAGGTCGTTGGCCTCGTGATCTCCATCCATACCTTTGGCATGTTCATGTTCGCCCCAATAGCGGGT